>JANQIX010000075.1 GCA_028281925.1 Alphaproteobacteria bacterium | reverse complement strand
TCCTGGCCATAGAGCCAGTCGTCGCCGGCATCGCCATAGAGCTCGTCTTGATGGTTGCCACCGTAGATCTGGTCGTTGTCGTTGCCGCCATGCAGCTTGTCGTTGCCGTCGTCGCCGTAGATCAGGTCCCGGCCGTTGTCGCCCTTGACGGTGTCGTTGCCGGTGCCGCCGCGCAGCGTGTCGTTGCCGGTGCCGCCGGAAATGAAGTCGTCGCCGGCATCGCCGTTGACCCTGTCGTTGCCGGCGTCGCCGTAAAGCGTGTCGTTGTCGTCGCCGCCATAGATCAGGTCGTTGCCGTTGCCGCCCATGATCCAGTCGCGGCCCCACTGGCCATAGAGCAGATCATCGCCGTCTTCGCCGAACAGGGCATCGTCGCCCATACCGCCGAAAACCATGTCGTCGCCGGGGCCGGCCCAGATAACGTCGTTGCCGCCACCGGCGGGGACCCAGTCGTTACCGGCATAGGCATAGATCCAGTCATTAGTACCGCCGCTGCCGCCGTAAAGATGGTCGTTGAACGCAGTGCCGCGAATACGCATGGATTGGTCCTCCAGATGCGGTATGGCCAAAGCGAGCTGGAGGATGATTTGGTAATTGCAAAAGCTCAGTGACGCGTGTCACAAGGATAACCTGGACATCGAATGGTATTACTGAGTGAGTATTTGATCACATCTAAGTTTGTTTTGATCCGGCGGTGGGCCGTCAATGATGACTGTCACACCGCACCTATCGAGTTTCGCCGCTAGCTGTTCAGTGCCGGTGCGTCCGTGGACGGGGCCAGGGTCCGGAGCCAGTTGGCGAAGCTGCGCGCATGGCGACCGCCAGCCGACCGCGGGTCGTAGATCGCGGCAAAGTCGGGGCCGGGAACGGTCACTTCGGGCAGAACTTGCGCCAAGGTGCTGCGCGCCAGATGGGTGCCGACGACTGCCAGCGGCGCGACCACCGCGCCCTGGCCGGTCACCGCAGCCTCAATGGCGACATAGTTGTGCTCGTACGTCTCAATCGCTCCAAGATCGGACCGGTTGCCGCCGAAGGCGGAGAGCCAGGTATCGAGCTCGCCCGGCCTGGTCTCGCTTTCCAGCACGGTCAGCCGGCACAGGTCGTCGCTCGACCGGACTGTCGCGGCCACGGCCGGCGCCGCGACCAGCCCGAGCACGTCACTGAACAGCGGCGATCGCCGGTAGACCGAGGGCGGCTCCCGGTCGGTACGGATCGCAACGTCAAAGGGCAAGTCCTGCCAGCTGTCGTAGGTGTGCGTGTAGCGGACATGCGCCTTGATCTTCAGGCCCGAGCGGCGCAGCGTCGGCAGCCGCGGGATCAGCCAGTACATGGCCAACGTGGCCGGTGCGATCACCCGCAGATCGCACTCTTCCGCGGTCGCCGCCTGCACGTCGTCCAGCGCCTCATAGATCGTCGACATGCCCGTCTCGACCCCTTTGGCCAGGCGCAGGGCCGCCGGCGTCGGCACCATACGGCGCCGATTATCGAGGAACAGGGGCTGGCCGATCCAGGCGGCCAGAGTCGTCAGCTGTTTGCTGACGGCGCCATGCGTCACGCACAGCTCTTCCGCGGCCAGGCTGACGCTGCGGTGCCGGACGACGCACTCCAGCGTCGCGAGGGCCTTCAAGGGTGGGATCATCCGCCTACCCGTCATGTGAGGCCACCTCACACATCGCCGACTGAAACTCCATTTACCCGTTGGCGGCGGTCCAGCGACACTCCCGGCACTTAGCCGCCGGGGCTGCGCCGTCTCGGCGCTCCCGACCCTAGCGTAACACCGGCGTGCGTACCGGTGTGTGACAGTGGTTTGAAAGCATCGCGATGACGTTGGCCGGGCAGACGACTGAAGTCCCCTTGCGGATCAATGGCCGCAGCTATCGTTGGCCGCAGCGGCCGGCCGTCGTCATCTGCTTCGACGGATGCGACCCGGACTATATCGATGCGGCACGGGCCGCTGGGGCCGTGCCGGTGCTGGACCGCATGGTGCGGGAGGGGGTCAGCGCCGTCGCGCGTGCCGCCATGCCCACCTTCACCAACCCCAATAACATCTCCATCGTCACCGGTGTGCCGCCGGCTGTGCACGGGGTGTCGGGCAACTTCTATCTCGACCGGGAGACCGGGCAGACCGAGATGATGACTGACGGTGCGTCGATGCGTGCGCCGACCATTCTGGCCGGCTTTGCGCGGGCCGGGGTCCGGGTCGCCGCGATTACCGCGAAGGACAAGCTGCGCAAGGCGCTTGGGCGCGACCTTCAGGGCATCAGCTTCTCCGCCGAAGCCGCGGAAGCCTGCATCGAAGCCGAACACGGCATCGCCGATGTGACAGGCATGGTGGGGCGTCCGGCGCCGAACCCCTATTCTGCCGATCTGTCGCTGTTCGTCCTCGACGCCGGTGTCCGGTTGCTCGAGCAGGGCAGGGCGGAGCTGCTGTACCTGTCGTTGTCGGACTACGTGCAGCATATGCACGCGCCTGGTACGCCGGAAGCGAATGCCTTCATGTCGGCCGTTGACGCGCGCCTGGGCCGGCTGGCAGCGCTTGGCGCCGTCGTCGGGATCGTCGCGGATCACGGCATGAGCGACATGGCGGGTCCGGATGGGGTGCCGAATGTCCTTTTTCTCGGCGATCATCTCGATGCCGCCTTCGGCACCGATGCCGTTCGGGTGATCTGTCCGATCACTGACCCTTACGTGCGCCATCACGGCGCACTCGGCGGCTTCGTCCGGCTGTATGTGCAGGACCAAGGCCTCGATCCAGGCGAGGTCCTGGCAGTCGTGCGCGCGCTGCCGCAGGTCGACCAAGCTTTGCCGCAGGAGGAGGCCTGCGCCCGCTTCGCCCTGCCGCCAGACCGTGAGGGCGATGTAGTGGTGATCGCCCGTCCAGGCGTGGCGATCGGCGCCCGATCGGGCGACCACGATCTGTCGCAGCTGGCCGGCACGCGCCTGCGCTCCCACGGCGGGCTCGCCGAACGGTCCGTGCCATTCATCGTGTCGGAGCGGGTCTCGGGCACCTACACCGAAGCGGTGCAAGGTGGCCTCAACAACTACGACATCTTTGACGCCGTGCTGAATGGAACGGAGGGGCCATGATGCGCCGGGCCGTGATCGTCATCCTGGATGGTCTACGCCGCGACATGGTGAATGCCGCCCATACGCCCCATCTGGCCGCGTTCGCCCAGTCCGCCGTCTGGTTTCCCCATCACCGATCGGTCTTTCCGTCGACCACGCGGGTGGCCTCGGCCTCGATGGCGACCGGATGCTATCCGGCCCGCCATGGGCTGGCGGGCAATACTATGGCGCTGGTCGAACAGGACCGCCTGGTGGTGCACGATGCCGGCCATCCGGACTTCCTGCAGCACAAACGGCGCGTCACGGGCCGTGCCCTTGGCGAACCGACGCTTGCGGAGAGGGTGCGGGAGGTCGGCGGCCTGATCCTCTTCTCCAACGTCTCACCCGGTGCCGCCTATGCGCACGACCCGGACGGGCACGGCCATGTCTACCACCGTGCCGGCAGCTTCGGGCCCGGCCGGGTGCCGGTGGGCGACGCCGACCACCTGGCCATCGGCCCCGGCCTCGACGGCGACCGAGCGATGACGGAGAGGTTCATCGACGAGGTGCTGCGCCGCCGTCGGCCGGCGGTCGCGATGCTGTGGCTGGGCCACCCGGACACGACCCAGCACGCCGTGCCGCTCGGTTCACCGTCCCATCTCGCTGCGCTGGCAGAGGCCGACCGCCATGCTGCCTGGGTAGTCGGCGCCGTTGAGCGGCTGCGCGACCAGGGCGACGATGCGCTGCTGATCGTCGGCTCGGACCACGGGCACCAGACGGTGGCCGGCGCGATCGACATATCGGCGGAACTGGTTGCTGCCCGCCTGAAGGCGGACGACGCGTCGGACGATGTCACGGTCGCCGCCAACGGCACGGCCGCCCTGATCTATCTCGACCCTGAGCATTGCCACCGGGCGGCTGAGATCGCCGGCTTCCTGTCCTCTTGCCCCTGGACCGACCGGGTCATCGCCGCGGACGACCTGACAAGCGTGGGCCAGGATGGGGCTCATCGCCTAACGATCGCAGTCACCATGCGGTCCGATGCCGACCCGAATGCGTTCGGCATTCCGGGCAAGAGCCTGATCGCGGCAGCGCCGTCAGGCAAAGCCGTTCCGGTCGGCTGCGGCCAGCACGGTGGTCTAGGCACTTATGAGCAGGCGCCCGTTCTGATGGTCTCAGGCGCGGGCTTTGGCGCCGGCTTCTCCCAGCCGGTTGACACCTCGCCGGTCGATGTGGCGCCCACGGTTCTCGCCCATCTCGGCCTGCCGCATGACGGCATGGACGGCCGACCGCTGCAATAGGCCAGGGTCTGCGAGTAGTCTGGATCTCTCAAGAGCAAAACCTCTATGGGGGTGATGGCTATCACCCAGTAATGAAATGCCAATTGGCCTCTTCTTCATTCTGCAGATGCGTCAATGTAGTCATTTCAGTGTGCGTCGGCGCTAATTTGGCAATAATACTTTTTGACAATTTAATGACAGTTAGCCTGCGTGTGAGATTTGCTCACACGAGGCAGACTTAATCTCCATTTACCTGTTGATCGCGCTGCGGCGACACTGGCCTCACTTCCGAACGGACGCGGGTCGCTCTGTCATCTGTGAGATCCGTTCACATGTAGCGCACCGCCCTCCGGCCCGTTGCGGATCACCACAAGCCCAGTCTTGCAAGACCACGAGGATGAGGAGTGAAGGCGATGATCAACCCTTATGAGATCGGCCGGCGAACTCTGCTCGCCGCCAGTACGGCCCTGTTACTGGCATCCACGGCCATCGTGTTGCCGACCGGCGCGGCGGCGGACGAGCCCGTGCGCGGCGGCGTGCTGCGGATCGCCACGCTCGGCCTCGACACGGCCGACCCCCATCGCCATACCGGCTCCATCGGTGTCCAGCAGGTCTATGTGGAGGCGCTGACCAGCATCGCGCCCGACGGCAGCGCTGTGCCCTGGCTGGCCGAGAGCTTCGATGTCTCCGATGACGGCCTGTCCTACACATTCCGCATCCGCGATGGGGTCACCTTCCACAACGGCGACAGCCTGACGGCGGAGGAGGTGCGGGCGAACTTCGAGCGCGTGCGCCAGAATGTGGAAGGCGGCTGGCTGGCCAGCGCAATGCAGTTCACCGAGACCTTCGAGGCGCCGGACGACAACACCTTCGTCGTCACCATGAACGCACCCTATGCGCCGTTCCTGAACCTGATCTCCGAGCTCTGGATCCTCTCTCCCAACTCCCCCGGCTGGGACGAGACGATCACGCAGCCGATCGGCACGGGCCCGTTCACTTTCGGGGAGTGGACCCCGAATGTCAGCCTGATGGCGCCGGCGTTCGAAGGCTATTGGGACGGTGACCGCCCGTATCTCGACGCTGTGGAGTTCGACCTGCACGACGGTGCGGACCAGAGCCTGGCGCTGCGCTCGGGTGACCTCCATATCGGCCGCGTCTCGCGCGACCAGCTTCCGATGGTGGAGGCTGACGGCAACATCGCGATCCAGAACCTGAAGGACACGACTTGGTTCTTCTGGTCGTTCAACAACCGGTCGCCCAATCCGCCTCTGGACAATGTCCGTGTGCGCGAGGCGATTACCTATGCGCTCGACAAGTCTGCCTACATGGACTTCATCGCTGGCGAGCAGGGGATCGTGACCAACCAGATGGTGATCCCCGGCAACTTCCATTTCGACGAGGCGCTGCACGAGGGCGATGCTCACGCCGCCCCGAACCTGGAGCTGGCCCGGCAGATCCTGGAGGAGGAGGGGGTGGACCCGTCGGCGGTCACGCTGCAGGTCGTCTCTTGGCAGCGACCCTATGCCGAGGTTGCGGTGCAGATGGTTCGCGAGCTGGGTTTCGAGATCGAGCATGCGGCCCTGGATGACCTCGGCGCACAGCAGCGCCTGGGGCAGTACGACTGGGACCTGGCGCCGATGGCGTCGGGGCCGCGGGCCGACGTGTTCCTGCGCTTTGTCCGCATGATGTCGGACGGCCCCAACCCGGTGCTGTGGGGCGGTGTACAGGACGAGGAGTATGACCGGCTGGTCTCCGCCGCCGTGGCCGAGGCCGATCCGGAGCGCCGCCGCCAGCACTACCTCGATGCCTGGCAGATGGTCATGGACAACTACTGGACCGTCGTGACCGGCCACGCGCCGACCCTCTTCGGCGTGCGCAACGAGGTCCTAGGGTTCGAGTTCGGCTTCACCTTCGGTCCCCACTACGCCGGCGGCGGCCTCGCCCACGCCTGGCTGGCCGAGTAATGGCCACGTCGTCCGAACCTGTGGACGACCCGGCGGTCCGGACCGGCGATACCGGTTCGGACCGCATCCGGCGCGGCGGGCGGGGGATGGACACCATCCGCCGGCTGCCTGCGACGCTGCTGTTCAGCCTCGTGGTTCTTGCCGTCTTCCTGGCGGCTGTGGCGCTCGGGTCCGTGCTGATTCCGCAGGATCCGTTCGAGCAGGATCTGCTGAACCGCAATGTGCCGCCAAGCCTGGAGCATCTGGCCGGCACGGACAATTTCGGCCGCGATGTCTTGGCCCGACTGCTCTATGGCGCCAAGCTGACCCTGATGGTCGGGCTGGGCGGCGTGGTCAGTGCGCTCGTGTTCGGCGCCGTTCTCGGCCTGACGGCGCTGGCCGTCGGCCAGTGGCTGTCCGTTCCCGTCTACGGGCTGATCGATTTCATCCGCGCCCTGCCGGACGTGCTGCTGGCGCTGATCCTGATCGTGGCGCTGGGGCCGGCGATATCGTCGGTGATGATCGCGCTCGGCATCGCCTTTGCCCCCTTCTTCGCGTATGTCGCCCGCGCCGCCTGGATGCGGGAAATGGCGGCGGACTACATCACCGTGGCGCGCACATTCGGGGCGGGGCGGCTGCGCATCCTCTACCGGCATGCCCTGCCCAACATCATCGGCGCCGTGATCACGCTGGTGGCCGTGATCCTGCCGCGCTGCATCGTTACGGAATCCGTGCTGAGCTTCCTCGGCCTCGGCGTGTCGCCGGACACGCCGACCTGGGGGCGCATGATCGCCGACGGCACGCCGCTATTCGAGCGCGCGCCGCACGCCGTGCTGATCCCCGTCTTGGCGCTGTCGACATTGACGCTGGCGCTGGCTCTGCTGGGCAATCATCTGCGGGCACGGGTCGATCCGTTGCGCGCCGATGAGCGGCGGCGGAAGACCGACCGATGACGACCGTCCTGACCGTGCTCTGGCACCTGACCCGTGCGGCGACGTTGATCGCCGGGATCACCATCCTCGTCTTCCTATTGGTGCGGGTCGTGCCGGGCGACGTGGTCGACGTGCTGGCGATCGAAGGCGGGCTGACGGATGCGCAGGCTGAGGCGCTGCGGGCCAATCTGGGCCTCACCGTCTCGTGGTTCGACCAGTTCCGCGCGTGGTGCATCGGCGTGCTGCAGGGCGACTTTGGGGAGTCGCTTCGCTTCCGGGTGCCGGCCGCCGATCTCTTGTGGCACGCGATCCCGGTGACGTTGCGGCTTGCCGCAGCAAGCCTGCTGCTGGGCTTTGTGCTCGCGGTGTCGGTGTCGCTGCTGGCAACGCTCAGGCCGCAGTCGGTCTTCGTCTCGCTGGTCGACGCGCTCAACATCTGGTCGATTTCCGTGCCGACGTTCTGCGCCGGACTTGTCGGCATCCTGGTCTTCTCGCTCTGGCTCGGATGGCTGCCGGTGCTCGGCAACTTCCTCGTGCCGGTGATCATTCTGGGCGTCGATGCGGCCGGGCAGATCGTCAAGCCCCTGCATGAGGAGATGAAGGAACTGGGCACGGCTGCCTATGTGCGCACCGCCCGGGCCAAGGGCCTGCACCCTTTGCGTATCGTCATAGTCCATGTGCTGCCGGCGGCGGCCCCGGTGCTGCTGGCCATGACAGGGCTGATCGCTGCGTCGTTCATCGGCGGGGCGCTGACCATGGAGGTCCTGTTCGGCCTGCCAGGGGTCGGCAGCCTTGCCTTCAACGCCATCAACGGTCGCGACTATCCGCTGATCCAGGCGGTCGTGCTGTTCCTTGCGGTGTCCGTCATCCTGATCAACTTCGCGACCGATTTGGCCCATCGCCTGATCGATCCACGCCCCGAACGGTGAGCGAGGCGCAATGGCCCCCCTTTTGGATGTACGGCGTCTCGGCATCTCCTTCCCCGGCGCGGCGGGCAGCATACGGGCGGTGGACGATGTCACGTGGCAGTTGGAGGCAGGCCGGACCCTTGGCATCGTTGGCGAATCCGGTTCGGGCAAATCGCTGACTGGCCTTGCGCTCTTGCGGCTGCTGCCGGCGGCGGCCGAGGTCGACGATGCCAGCCGCATCTTCTATCGCGGCCAGGATCTGCTGACCTTGCCCGAGGATCGCATGCGTGCCCTACGGGGCGGCGCGCTCGCCATTGTGTTTCAGGAGCCGATGGCCTGCCTTCACCCTCTACTGCCGGTGGGCCGGCAGGTGGGCGAGGCGGTCCGCCGCCACGCTGCCCGACCCGACATAAGGGTCCATACACAGGTGGAGGGGCTGTTTGCCGAGGTGGGGCTGCCGGAGCCGGATCGCATCGGCCGGCGCTATCCGCACGAGCTGTCAGGTGGCCAGCAGCAGCGGGTGATGCTCGCCATGGCACTGGCCGGAAACCCGGAGGTGCTGGTTGCCGACGAGCCGACCACGGCCCTGGATGTGACGGTGCAGGCGCAGATCCTGACGCTGCTGCGCGAGCTGCAAGAGCACCGCGGCCTGGCCATGGTCTTCATCTCGCACGATCTGGCCGTTGTCTCTTCCATGGCCCATGACGTTCTGGTCATGCGCCGGGGCCGAATGGTGGAAGACGGTCCGATGCAGCAAGTCCTGACTAGGCCCCGCAGCCAATACGCGCAGGTGTTAATCGCTGCGCGCAGGCGTCTTCATGAGTCGGAAACCGACACCGGGCATGGCGACGCGGCTCCCGAACCGATCCTGCACCTCGATGGCTTAACGGTCGACTATGCAGGCAGGGGGCTGCGCACGGCCAAGGTCCGCGCTGTCGATGGCGTTTCGCTGACGCTGGCCGGCGGCAGGACGATGGGCCTGGTAGGCGAGTCCGGCAGCGGCAAGAGCACCATCGGCAAAGCCGTGGTCGGCCTTGTCCGGCCGAGCGGGGGAGACATCCGTTTGCTCGGCCGCTCCCTTGCGGCAGACCGGTGGCGGCAGCCGCGCGCCTTCCGTCGTCACTGCCAGATCGTGCTTCAGAATCCCTATGGGTCGCTCAATCCGCGCCTGACGGTCGCCGACGCGTTGATGGAGCCGTTCGTCACTCTGGCGCTTCGTCCGGCCGAAGGTCCTTGGGCGCGGATGGTCGCCGGACTGGAAGAGGTGGGGCTGGACGGAGACACGCTGTCGCGCTATCCGCATCAACTGAGCGGCGGCCAACGACAGCGCGTGTGCATCGCCCGAGCCCTGATACCGGAGCCCACCCTGCTGATTTGCGATGAGATCGTCTCCGCCCTGGACGTCCACGTACAGTTCCAGGTTCTCGACCTGCTGAAGCGTCTGCAGAAGAGCCGCCGGCTGTCGCTGCTGTTCATTGGCCACGACCTGGAGGTGATCCGGTTCATTGCCGACGACATCGCCGTGATGCACCAGGGACGGATCGTCGAACGGGCGGGCACCAAGCAGGTGCTGGAGGAACCGCAGCATCCCTACAGCCGCTCGCTGATCTCCGCGATCCCGCGCCTGGCTGCGGCGTGAGACGGCGGTGCTGAGTGCGGCGACGATCGCGCGGGACGTCGCCGAGGGCCGCGTCGGTACTGACGAGATTCTAGGCCAGGTTGAGCAGGCCATCGCGGAGAGGGAACCGGCCATCCGTGCCTTTACGGCACAGGATCTCTCCGCGGCCCGCGCCGCCGCACGGGCTGCGTCCGGGCCGCTGCGCTGCGTACCCTTTGCGGCGAAGGACAACTTCGACACGGCATCGCTGCCGACGGCCCATGGATCGTCCATCTACGACGGCCACACACCGTCCGAAGATGCCGCAGCGATACGGCAGGCGACGGCGGCCGGTGCGCTCTTGATCGGGAAGACCGCGCTTGCCGAATTCGCCCTGATGGAAGGGCCGGCGACCCGCAATCCGCATGACCCAAGCCGCACGCCGGGTGGGTCGTCGTCGGGGTCCGCCGCCGCGGTCGCCACCGGCATGGTGGCCTTCGCCTTCGGAACCCAGACGGGCGGTTCGATGATCCGTCCGGCCGCGTTCTGCGGCGTCGCCGGCTACAAGCCGTCCTTCGGCCGCCTGCCGATCGGCGGCGTTAAACCGGCCGCTCCGTCGCTGGATACAGTCGGCCTCTTTGCGGCAACGGTTGCCGACGTGGCGTTCGTAGCCGCCGGCCTGACCGGCGATGCAGTGCCGGACTTGGACACCACCGCGCCACGGCACATCGGCCTTTGCGGCGGCTGGGCAGGGCTGCAGGCGTCCGACGCCATGCTGGACGCCGTGGATCGCGCTGCTCGCGCGGCGGAGCGTGCAGGCGCCGCGGTCAAGCCGATCGAGCTTCCGGACGTGGTGGCCGCCGGGCAGGCTGCGCACGCGGTGATCCTGAAGGCGGAAGCCAGACAGGCGCTGGACATCGAATACACGCAGCATCGCGCATCCCTCAGCGATCGGCTGACAGTTCTGCTCGACGAAGGCGATCGCATCACTGACGGCGACCTCAAATTGGCGCTGAGAACGGCGCTGACCGCTCGCGCTGCCGTGGCGGCAGTGTTCGATCAGGTCGACGTGATCCTGGCGCCGAGCGCCCCCGGACCAGCGCCCGAGGGCCTGTCCAACACCGGATCCTCCGCCTTCAACCGGCTCTGGACGCTGTTGCATCTGCCAGCGGTCAATGTGCCCGGGCTTGCCACGGACAGAGGATTGCCGCTTGGCGTGCAGATCATCGGACCGGCCAAGGCGGATGCGGCAACACTGGCAGCGGCCGATTTCGTGGAGAAGGCGATTACAGTCTGACCCGCTCAGGCCGTCCAAAATGAACGCCAGATGAAACGCAAGTGAATGGCGGCCAAACGGCCCATGAAGAGGTCCCCAAAAACCCGTTAAATCGGTAGGGGCTTCGTTGTCATCGGTTCTAACCCTCCATAACTGCTCGCTTACCGGCCCGCGACGCACCCCGCGCGAAAGCCGGAAGAGAGCCGGGAATAAACGCCGCGTCGGGACGTTGTGCCTCCCGAACGACGCGACAGGAGGGTCAGATGAAGTATTTCAACCGTATCCATTCGGGCATTGATCCCAAGCCCTATCTTGACGAGATCGCCTCGGTCGACGGTGCCTGGGATGCATCGACCGGCCGTCAGGACAAGATCGCCGTGCAGCGAGAGGCGCTTGCCATTCCGCTGCGGGGCGTGCGCAAGTCCGCCATCGGCGAGCGCAAGAACCGGGATGTCCATGAAAGCCGGTGGACGACCGGTTCGGCCAGTTACCCGGTGGCCTGCGCGTTCCTTAGCCAGTTCGCGCAAGAGCAGGACAGCCTGCTCGGCCGCGCCAAGGTCGTCTGCCTGCCGGCGGGCCGGCGCGTCTATCCACATGTCGATCGCGGTGAATACTATCGTGTGCGCAATCGGTACCACTTCGTGCTGCGCTCCTCCATGGGCTCGTGGCTGAAGGCGGGCGACGAAGAGGTGCGCATGGGGGAAGGCGAGCTCTGGTGGTTCGACAACAACCAGGTTCACGAGGCCTACAACGACGGCGACCAGGACCGGATCCACATGATCTTCGACATGCTGCCCCGTGCCAGCGCCGCCGAAGTCTTCGGCGTGGCCGCCTGAGTTTGACCCGAAGCGGTGTCCCGACCCATGCCAACGATCCGTAAACTGCAGGCGAGCCCACCCTTCACGCTTCGCTACCGCGAGGCGAAGGGGCGTGGGGCACTGGCCTGCTGGCTGGCGCTGCCGGCCGCGATCGCTGCCGGCGCGCCGCCGCTGGTGACGGTCCACGGCATCGGACGCGGGGCACGCAGCCAGGCGGAGCAGTTTGCGGCACGTGCCGCTGCGCTGGGGCGCCCGGTCATCGCACCGTTGTTCGATCAACGGTCGTGGCCGCGCTACCAGCAGGTGGTGCGCAAACGGCGCGCCGACCTGGCATTCCTCGCCCTGATGGCGGAGCTGCGGTCGTCCGGCATCTGGCAGACGCCGACCTTCGATCTGACCGGTTACTCCGGCGGTGCCCAGTTCGCCCACCGGTTCGCCATGCTCTACCCCGAACTGGTGCGGCGGCTGACCGTGACGTCCGCGGGTTGGTACACATTTCCCGACGACGCCGTGTTTCCCTATGGCCTCGCCGCACGATCGGGGAGAGCCGACGACTGGGGGCCGCACTTCGCCGCCGGACTCGACGACTTCCTGCGACTGCCGATCCGGGTTTGCGTTGGGGAGGGTGACCGCCTGCCGGACCGCAACACCCGCACCAGGCCTGAGATCGACCGGCTCCAGGGCAGAGACCGCGTGACGCGTGCCCGTCGCTGGGTCGCCGCACTACGGCAGGCGGCCGGAACACGCGGCATTGCGCCGCGTGTGGATCTCGCAGTGCTGCCCGGCTGCGGCCACGACTTCCGCGACTGCGTTCGGCGCGGTGGCCTGGACCGCATGGTCCTGCAGGACGTCGGCCCGGACCTCGCAACCATCGACGACGGAAACCTAAGACCAAATCGAGACCAAGCCGTTCCAGGAGATATGTCATGACCTTTCCCGTTACCGTATCCGCAGGCGTTCCGGCACAGGCGAAATGGGCCTTCTCCACGCGCCGCGTGGCCCGGACCGATGCCGTCAGCCTGATCGACGCCCTTGACGCTGCGGGGCCCGGTGATCTTGTGCTGGGGCGGGTGGAGCGTGTCGGCTCGCACAAGCGCATCCAGCTTGCCGAGGGCCGCACGTCCGATCTCTATGCCGGTGACATGGTGGTGCTGGCCTGCGGCGACCGCTATGCCCCGGACCAGTTCGAGGGGCTCGCTGAGCTGAACCCCGAAGGCTCCGACATGCTGGCGGCAGGCGGCGTGATCGGCCGGATGCGGTATCGCCACAGCCGTATGTCGACCCCTACCCGCGTTGTGCCGCTGGGCCTTGTGGCGGACACCACCGGGCAGCCGATCAACGTTGGCCGCTATGCTCTGTCCGACGCCTCGCGTCCGGTGGGGATGACGGTGATCGGTGTCGTCGGCAGCTCGATGAATTCCGGCAAGACCACGGCAACGGCGGCGCTTGCCCATGGCCTCAATCGCGCCGGCTGCCGGGTGGCGGCGATCAAGGCCACCGGCACGGGTGCCTTCGGCGATGTCCACGCCTTCGCCGACACGGGGGCCCACTATGTTGGCGATTTCACCGATGCCGGCATGGTGTCGACCTACCGCCAGCCGCTGGAGAGGATCGTGGCCGGGTTGGACACGCTCTTGGGGCATGCTGCGCGGCACGGCTGCGAGGTTGCCGTGGTCGAACTGGCCGACGGTGTATTCCAGGCTGAAACCGCAGCGCTCTTGAAGACACCCCGGGTCCGTGAAGGATTCTCGGGCGTTGTGTTCGCCGCACCGGATGCCCTGGCGGCCGCGGGCGGATGTGCGACCCTGCGCGCCTTGGACATCGAGCCCGAGATCATGACCGGCATGATCAGCTGTTCCCCGCTCGCCAGTGCGGAGGCCGAGGCGGCAACCGGCGTGCGCGTCATGACCCGCAATGCCCTGTGCGATCCCGAACAGGCCTGGGCGCTGTTGGTTCAGATGCTCAGCGGTGGTGCTGCGCATGCCGCAGCGGCGGTTGTCTCTGAAGTGGGAGTTGCGGCATGAGCCGACTGCCCAAGATCGCCGGGGGCGGGCGCGGACGCGGCATCGCAAAGGTTGCCGCGCTCGCCCTGGGCCAGGCGGCTGCCGCCGGCATGGCGGCGTTTGCGACACGCGATGTGTTCGCGGCGTTTCGCGACGACAGCCTCGGGCTGCCTGCGACCGCGCTCGCCTTAATCGCCATCGCGGGCCTTGCGATCGCAGCGCTGCGCGTCTGTGAGCGGGTGGTCGCCGAACGCGTGGGCCAGGACTACGCGGCGGCGTTGCGCATCAAGCTCTTCTCGCATCTGGCGCAGATGTCGGCACGGGACGTTTCCGACCGCCGAAGCGGCGCGCTGGCCCTGCGGTTTGTCGGCGATCTGGCGGCCGTGCGCGGCTGGGTGAGCATGGGCGTTGCCCGGATGATCTCGTCCGGTATCGTACTGCCGTGCGCCTGCGCTGTGCTGTTCCTGCTCAACCCCGCACTCGGTCTTGCCGCGACGATCCCCGTCTTGCTGGGCGTCATCGTCATGACCTTCGCCAGCACAAGGCTGGGGCCGGCGCATCGGCGCCTCAGGGCACGTCGGGCGCGCCTGGCAGCGGATATGAGCGAGCGCATCCCCCATGCGCCTGAGCTGCGCCTGATGGGCCGCATGCAGAAGGAAGCCGAGCATCTGGTCCGCCGGACCGAGCGGATGGTGGCCTCGGCCCTGGAACGAGCGCGGGCTGCAGGCTTCTTGCGGTCAGTCCCGGACGCCGTGTCGGGGGTTGCCGCCGCGCTTATCCTCTTCGTTGCGCTCAGCAGCGGCGCTCCCGGCGCGGAAGCCGCCGGAGCCCTGGCCGCGCTGGCGCTGATTATCCAGCCGATACGCGACTTGGCGGGGGTCTGGGACCGGCATCGGGCCTGGGTGGCCGCGCGCGACAAGTGTGAGAGCCTGCTGGCGGCGCCACGGATCCCCCGCCCTCGATTGCAGGATATCGATCCGCTGCCAGACGCTCCGCCGGCCTTGCGATTTGAGGCTGTATCCGCCGGCCTGCTCAAGGGCATCGATGCCGAGGTGGCGCCGGGTCGGACGGTGGCCATTGTCGGCGGGAACGGTGCGGGCAAGTCCACCTTGCTTTCGCTGGCCGCCGGCCTGGAGCGGCCGAAGAAGGGCTCCATAGCCCTGGGCGGACGCGCCCCGAGCAGCCTCAGCGCCGGCGAACGGCGGCGGACGATTGCGCTCATGGGCACACGGTCGCCGATCCTGGCCGGCAGCCTGCGCCGCGCCTTGACCATGGGATTGGCGAAGGTGCGCGGCGACGACGCGATCAGGGCAGAGGCGGAGGCGTTCGGTCTGAAGCCGGTGATCGCGCGGCTGCGTGGACTGGACGGCCGGGTCGGGGAAGCAGGCCGCACGCTTTCCTCCGGCGAGGCAAGGCGCGTATTGCTGACCCGTGCAGCGCTGTCCGCACCCCGACTGCTGTTGCTCGACGAACCCGACGACGCGTTGGACGCCGAAGGCGTGGCATTGGTCGACCGTCTGGTCCGCAACAGCGGTGCGACGACGCTGATCGTGACGCACAACATTGCCCTGGCGCGGCGCATGGACCAGCTGTGGTTCGTACAGGATGGCCGGATCGTAGAGGCCGGGCCGCCGGCCGAGCTGCTTTCCGGCGATGGGGTGACAGCGCGCTTCTTCGGCTGCCGGCTGGCGGCGTAACGCGCGGGGGAGATGCCGCGTGCGCTACCTGACGAAGCTTTCGCTGTCGTTCAGCGGGCTCTTGGCCATGGCGCTACTGAGTGCGTTCCTGGCTTTCTGGAGCGCACGTTCGGCGGAGCATGAGCTGGAACGCTCCCGCTTGGCGCACCGGGTCTATGAACAGTACCTGTCGCTGTCCAGCCACACCTACCAGCTGTTCAAGCAGTTCGGCGATGCGCTGCTGATCGGCGACAGGGACCGCGGCGTGGGCGAGGCACGCCTGCTGACGGAAATCCGGACCAACAGCCGCGAACTCAGGGTGCTGATTGCCGAGGAAGTGCAGCTGTTCGGTGAAGAAGAGCGTGACGGATTCCGGATCCTGGCGCAGATCGAAGGCAAGATCGAGGATCTGCTGGAGGAGTTCTATCTGCTGCAGGCCGACGGCGGGTCGTCCGATTCCCTGACCTATTGGACCCGCCTTTCGGACATCCTGGACGAGCAGATCGATGCGGATTTCCAGGGCCTGATCGAAGAGGCACTTGACAGTGAGCGGGAAAAGGTTGTCGCGACCGAAGCCGCCGTTGAGGCGGCCGTCAGCCTCTATCGCAGTGCGGCGGTCGCCGCCGCGATCATCGCGCTGATCACAGCGGCTTTTGGGCTGGCACTGCTGCGCACCGGGCTGACCAAACCGCTCCAGCGCCTGGTGGCAGGAGCGGAGGCGGTGGGGCGCGGTGACCTTGCCCACCGCATCGACGCGCCCGGCAATACTGAGCTGGACGGCGTCGCCCGGGCCTTCAACCAGATGATCGACAAGGTGGCGGAGCGTCAGGATCTGCTGAGCGCCTCTCGGGATTCTCTGGAGCAGGAGGTCTCTAGCCGCACCGAGCAGTTGGAGAGCCTACTGGAGACGCTGCGCCGGACGGAAGCCAACCGCAGGCGCCTGCTGGCCGATGTCAGCCATGAGCTGCGCACGCCGCTGACCATCATCCGCGGTGAGGCCGACGTGACGCTGCGCGGTGGCGAACGCAGTGTCGGCGAGTACCGCGATGTGCTGCTGCGCACGCGCGAGGCCGCCGACCACACCGCCAGGATCGTCGATGACCTTCTGTTTGTGGCCCGCCAGCAGAGCAGCGAGGTCCGGCTACGTCCGCGCGAACTGGATCTGGCGGATCTGGTGGAGCGTACGGTCTCCGCCGGCCGAACGCTGGGCGATGCAGGCAAGACGGTGATTTTCGAAGCGACGACAACGCCCGCCAAGCTGCGGGCAGACCCCGACCGCATCCGGCAGGTGGTCACCATCCTATTGGACAACGCCTTGCGCTATGGCCGGCAGCGGGTCGACGTGCGGCTCGATCAAACGCCCGATGGCTTTGCCGTCACCGTGGTCGATGACGGCCCCGGACTGACGGAGGAGGAACTCGCCCACGTCTTTGAGCGCTTCTTCCGCGGTTCCAACGCAGCGATCCGCTATGACGGCGGAAGCGGGCTTGGCCTGCCGGTCGCCAAGGCGATCGTCGAGGCCCATGGCGGCGAGATCGCGTTGACGAGCGCGCCCGGCGAGGGCGTCAGGGCGCGGTTCGCCTTGCCGGACCGTCCACGGTTGGTCGCCGCCTCCTAAACGTCTCTCAACGCAGTACAGGACCATGGCCGCCACGAGCGGCCGTTTTTACGCCCCAGCCATGGAATATGCCGCCAGCCCGCGCGTTGTCGTTTCGAAATGCCAAATGGGGAGAACAAGGATCACCATTATGCGGTTTGCTTTGGCCAGAACCATCCAAGGGCAACGGCGCCCGCGGGGCAACAGCGGGGAGGGCCGGTGCCAATGAACCTCCTCTTGGTGGAAGACGAAATTCGCGTGGCCGACTTCATCCTGCGCGGTCTCCGGGCCGAAGGCTGGATGGTCACCCACTCGCCGGTTGCGGATACGGCGCTGGATCTGTCGCTGCAGCAGCGCTTCGACGTCATCGTGCTGGACCTTATGCTGCCGGGCCTGCCCGGGAAGGACTTTTGCCGGAAGCTGCGCGCGCGGGGAGACCACACGCCGATCCTCATGCTCTCCGCCCTTGATGCGTTGGACGATCGGGTCGAGGGACTGCGCATCGGCGCTGACGACTATCTGGTGAAGCCGTTTGAGTTCGATGAGCTGATCGCCCGTATCCAGGCCCTGGCGCGTCGGTCTGGTGGGTTTTCCGAGGCCCCGGACTTCATCTTGCAGGCCGGCTGCATCACGCTGGACCTGGAAAGCCTGGAGGCGACCGTCGATGGCGAGCCGTTGGATCTGACGGTAAAGGAACGGGAGATCCTCAAGATGTTCCTGACCAAGCCCGGCCGTGTTTTCTCCCGTGAGCGGATCTTGAACACCGTCTGGGGAGCGAACGAGGACCCCTTGACCAATGTGGTCGAGGTCTATGTGGGGCGTCTGCGGCGCAAGCTTGGCCGCCAGGCCGGCAAACTGCAGACCGTGCGCGGCGCGGGGTACCGGTTGAAGGGCGATTGAGGTCGGGTCGGCGTCGCCATCGCCGTATCAGAGGTCGAGGACGACCCCGTGGTCTTTGCCACAGGAGGCTTCGCCGGTCACCGACCGCGGCGTCGAACAGCAGATCAGCACCTCGTCATCCCCATGTGGTCCGATGGGCGCGTCAATGTAGTCGACCGCACCGCATTGAAGCTTGGTTGCGCAGGTGCCGCAGATGCCTGAACGGCAGGAGAAGGGCGGCGCGAGCCCGGCCGCTTCGGCAAGCTCAAGAAGCGTGCCGCTTGCCGGAGTCCATTCAGCGTCCACCTCGGACGTCGAGAACCGGACCGCGACGGGCTCGTGAGCCGCCTCGCGAGACGCGGAGGGCCGCTCAACTCCAGCGCTGGCTCTCAGCACCGTGGCGGTGCCGAAGGACTCGTAGTGGATGCGGGCTTCGCGGACGCCCAGCGCCGTCAGGCCGTCATACAGCGACTGCATGAACGCCGCGGGACCGCAGAGATAGAAATCGTAGTCGTCAAAGGGCAACAGCGCCTTCAGCAGGGCGATATCGACATGGCCGGTGCTGTCGTGCGTGACGCCCTGCCGGTCCGTCTCCTCAGGCCGGCTGAAGCGGATATGCGCCTGGAAGCGGTCATGCCTGGCCGCCAGCGAGCGGATGTGGTCGCCGAAGGCCAATGTCCGGCCGGAACGCGCTCCATGGATGAAGTGGATCGGACGGAACTTGCGCGTGCGCAGCCCTTCGTTGATGGCGAAGTTCGCGATCGCGATCATCGGCGTGATGCCGACGCCGGCCGAAATCAGAACCGCCGGGCGGTCGCTGGACTGGTCGAGCACAAAGGTGCCACGCGGGGCCATGGCTTCGATGCGATGCCCCGGCCTTACTTGATCGTGCAGGTAGGTAGAGACGAGCGCGTCGCCGCCTTCGCGCTTCACCGACAGACGGAAGTAGTCGCCATTCGGCGCATCGGACACGGTGTAGGTCCGTGTGACCGGCGCGTTCGTTCCGGACAGGCCGAGCCGGATCGGCAGAAACTGGCCCGGGTCGTGACCGGCCGGTGCCTTACCGTCGGCACGACGCAGATAGAACGACTTGATGGTCTCGCTTTCCGGCCGGACGTCGAAGACCTCGTAGGGCACGAAAGTGTCGCGCTCCGCCTCTGCCGCCAGCGTCTCGGCCGCCTGGGCCCAACTGCCGGTGTGCTGCAGCATGGGCGAGTAGTCGCCGAAGCCGAAGCTGAGCGGCAGGCTGGCCTCCACCCGGATCACCTCGTCGGCGCGGAAGCGGATCAGACGCTCCGCCCCGGCAAAGGCGCGGACCTCTGCGCCATCCCAGACGATCTCTGCCTCACCGGTCAGGTAGACCACGTCGCCTGTTTCGAAGTCCGCAAACAGGAACCCGGCCTTCGGGTTCATCACGATGTTGCCGACCGTGTTGAAGTGGTTGTTGCCGGAGAAGTCGGGGAACACGAAGCTACGATCCCCTTCGACGCGCACGAAACCCGGCTTGCCGCCGCGGTGCGACACGTCGACACCACCAGACTCCGCGTCGGAGCCGTCGGAGTAGGCCGTGGCGATGAACAGCGTGTCGGACCTTTCGATCAGCGCACGCGTCCCGTCGTCGAACCAGTCCGATCGGCTGACTGGCCGTTCGGCTGGCACGCGGCCGATTTCCGGCGCCGCGGCCGTCGTGCGGGTCTGGATGTATTGCGGACAGTTGCCGAAGGCCTGCCGGACGCCGATCGTGAAGCTGTCCGGGCCGACGGACTCGATCCGTCCGCTCAGCCGGTTCCGGCGTCGTGTCTCGAGCTGGATGCCCAGCACGCCGATATCCGCGCCGGCCCTCAGCGTCATGTTCAGCGGATCGCCGAAGGGCGGCCTGCCGGCCACGGTGAGCGTGCGGGCATCGGGCGAGCTGATGAAACCGTGCCGCCCCGCGACGATCGAGGCCCATGGTCGCCCGCGGTCGTCGAGCGTGCCGACCAGCAGGAACGGGAGCATGGCGTAGAATTCCCGGTGCTGGTCGGGCATGTGGTCGCGGATGACGCGGCGACCGAACGCCTCCAACTGGTCGCGAAGGCCCAGACGCTCCTGAACTGCCTGCTCGCCCTTGTGGAAGGGCGAGCCGGTCGTGTCTTGATATCCGTCCATGTTCGATATCCTTGCCGTCGGGCTTGTCAGGGAGGCGTTCGGTCTTGGGGGCCGTTAGGCGCCCGGGACGACGAATTCCACGCGAATGCCGCCCGGGATGGCGCACATCATGTGCCTGGCGCCACTGCCGCCCAGCGGCTCCGGCGCGAATTCAACCTGTACGCCGACCGTGTTGGTCAGCGTCTTATGCAGCGCGTCCAGCGCGTCAGTGGTTTCAAGACGCAGTGCTAGGTGGTGCAGCCCGATCACGTTCTTGCGGTCGAACGGGACCGCGTTCGCCGGGTCGGCCGCCTGCCACAACGTGATCATGGTGGTGCCGTCGCTCAGGAAGACCGCCGGGTAGTCCGGCACCTCCCCAAGCTGGGCGAAGCCCAACGTCTCGAGGAAGAACGCCCTGGTCTCCGCCAGGTTCGGCACGGTCAGCCCGATGTGATGGGCGCCTTTGGTCAACGCGGTTTCGGCCATTGTCTGCCTCCTTCCTCTCGGGGTTGCGCCGTTCCCGTTGAGGGTTCGGCGATCTGCCATACGGTCATGACCGCTAAGGTGAGACTTTCCGTTTCGGATGAGAATGATCATAGTTGGCAATTGATTATTTCATTCCGGGGAATAGTCATGGATCGCCTTCAAACCATGTCCGTGTTCGTTGCCGTGGCTGAGGCGTCGGGCTTCATGCCGGCGGCCCGCCGTCTCGGGCTGTCGCCGCCATCGGTCACGCGGGCCGTGTCGGACCTGGAGGCCCGTCTGGGCGCCCGGCTGCTGCATCGGACAACACGATCGGTGACGCTGACGGAAGCGGGTGAACGGTACCTCGCGGATTGCCGCCGCATTCTTTCCGAGATCGACGAGGCAGATCGCCACGCCGCCGGCCTCCACGCGGCGCCGAGTGGCCTGGTCTCCGTCACGGCATCGGTGATGTTCGGCCGGCTGGCGCTGCTGCCGGTGCTGCTGGACTTGTTGGACCGCTATCCGGACATCTCGGTTTCGACGCTGTTCGTCGATCGCGTCGTCCACCTGATCAACGAGGGGGTGGATGTGGCGGTTCGCATTGCGGAGCTGCCGGACTCCCAGTTATCCGCCGTGCGCGTTGGCAGCGTGCGCCGCGTGCTTTGTGCGTCGCCCGACTATCTCGCGACCCGCGGCAGGCCGCGAGCACCGTCAGATCTGGCGACGCACGACATCATCAACTTTGCGACCATGGCGGTGGGCGGTGAATGGTCGCTGTTCAGGAACGGCAAGCCGCAGGGCTTCCGGCCGCGCGCGCGGCTGATCATGAACACGGCCGACGCTGCGATCGACGCGGCACTTGCCAGCCGCGGGATCACCCGCGTGCTGTCGTACATGATCGCGCAGCACGTGGCGACCGGCGCTCTGGAAATCGTGCTGCAGGACTGCGAACCCCCGGCGGTGCCGATCCATGTTGTCCACAAAGAGGCCGGCCAGACCTCGGCCCGCGTCCGCGCTGTGGTGGACCATCTTGTGGAGGGACTGAGGCGAAACCCGGTGATTGGGACGGCCGCTCCGCTCGCCGCGGCCGCGTTGACGGAATCGTAAGGCGGCGCGTGCATATGCGCTCTTGGCCGTCCCGAGACGCCGTAGGCGTGCGCAGGGATCGGACATCACAATCCGTCTCGCGCGAGCGGAATATGGCACGACTGCAGACTGCCGGAGCCGTTTGTCTTGCGTTCCTGATCGCGGTCGCCGCATCGAGCGCCTTTGCGACGTCGACACGGCCCCGCGGGGTTGCCCCTGCCGGCATCGCAATCGATGCGGGCGCGGGATCTTTCGCCGTCACCCTGCCCGCAGCCGTCGGCGCAGACCCGATCATCGTCCACTACCACAGGGGACAGGACCACGGTCCCACCGATCCTATCCTCCAGGTCCTGCCGGGCATGGGGCGAAACAGTGACGAATATCGCGATGCGTGGATTGAAGCGGCGGAGATGTTCGACCTGCTGGTTCTCTCTCCGCGGTTTGCGGCGGACGACTATCCCGGTGTCGCAGCCTACAATCTAGCCGGCATGATCCATCAAGGCGCCGACACGCGCACCTTCGACGATATCGTGGTGCGCGACGACCCCGACGCTTGGCTGTTTGCCGGGCTTGATCGGATCTTCGACGTGGCGGTCGCAGCGACCGGGTCGCAGCGAACACGCTATGACGTGTTCGGCCACTCCGCGGGCGGGCAGCTCGTTCACCGTCTTGTGCTGTTTGCACCGGATGCGAGGATAGACCGCGCCATCGCTGCGAACGCGGGCTGGTACACGGCAGTGACGTGGGATGCGCGGTTCCCCTACGGTCTGGCCGGCGCGCCGATCTCCCGCCACCAGCTGGCGACCGCGTTTTCCAGGGACCTGACGGTGCTGCTTGGGGGCCGGGACGACGGGACAGAGACACGGGGCCGTTTGCGGCGTACGCCGGAGGCCGATGCCCAGGGCCTGCATCGTCTCGCGCGCGGCCGCTTCTTCTATGCAACCGCCAGAGCGACGGCGGGCAGCGGTGGTCATGGGTTCAGTTGGTCGATGCAGATCGTCCCAGGCGTTGGGCATTCCCATGCCAGGATGAGTGAGGTTGCTGCCCAGTACCTCTACGGAGGCGGCAACTGACGGCGGTCATGGCGAAGCCGCGTCAGTCCGATTGTGAACGCAGCTCGCTGCGGATCTGCATCAGGATCTGGCCCAGCTTGTTGGCACCACTGCCGTCGGCCCCGCAGCCCCAGTAGTGGTCATAGGGGGACGCCTCCACCAGCGTTTCTTCGCCGGTATCCAATAGCTGCTGGCGAACCTCGGCATGGGCCTCGATCTTGGCGCGGACGGCCGTGACCATCACCTGGTCGCGCGCGCTTTCCCAGTCCGCCCTGATCGGCATCTTGCGGGACTGGCCGAGGGCACGCGCCTCCCGCACGGTGCGGGTCTGGCGCACGCGTTCCGCCCAGGCCGGATCGGCGAATTTCTGGGCCTGGTAGTAGTGCTCGACGCTACGCCAGTAACGCCCGTCCAGTGTGAACCCGTGGTTCGACGTATTGGCGAAACAGCCGTATTCGTCGGTCTTGCCGTAGAAGTAGATCGTCATCGCGCCGGCATGGGTCTGCGGAAGGACCACCGTCTTTGCTACCAATCGTGCCACCGCCAAACGCTGGATCGCAAGTACGGGCAAGGGAAGCCGGCACACTCGCGTTTTGCGTCTTCGGTTTTGCACTTTTGCAGAGAACCGGACCAACGGCGCAGTGGTTCGGCCCGGCGAAGTTGATAAGCTGATGTGTTCATTGTGAAGACCGTGGTCAGGGGAGCACGGCCATGACCCGGAAGGCGGCGGGACGCCGAGCGGCGAAGGACGTCAACGGCCGTTTCGAGCGGCTGAGCGAGGCGCCCTCCATGAACCCGCTCGTGCGCAGAGTGTTCGCGGACCTTCAGCAGACCTGCCGGGCCTTGGCAGCCGGTGCGACCAAGCTGAGCCGGCCGATGGACCTGTTCGCGAACTCGCCCTACGAGGCTTCCGTTTGCGTGATCGAGCCGGTTGAGGGGGGGCGGGACTGGCGGTACACAAGGGTCGGCGCCGATCTGGTACGGTTCTTCGGGGTGGACGCCACCGGCCACCTGGTGAGCGAGATCTATGACGCGCAGAAGGCCAGAGAGGGCATTGCGCTCTTCAACCACATCGCCAGCACACACTACGAACCGCGATTGCTGCAGATCCGGTATGAGGCCGATCAGGTCAGCGACTGCAGCACGGAGAATATCTTCGTGCCGATCCCCACGGTGAATGGTCGCGGCGTGTGCATACTCGGCATCATGTTCCTCTCCGAGCCCGAGCCCCTGAGGGAAGCTTAGCCACCGGTGCCTGTGGCGGCCTTGCGCTGTCCTTGCCCGCCGCGTGTGACGAAGCCGATGCCCAGCGCGATTAGTACGGCGCCATAGAGCAGGCCCTGCGGCGGGGCCTCGCCCAGCAGCAAGACCGCGATCGGCACGCCGACGACGGCCGCGACCGAGCCCAGCAGGCTGAGGTAGACCGGGCCGCCACGCTTCTGCAGCACGAAGAACAGCAGGAACTGCACCGAGAACGCCGCCGCCTGCGCCAGAATCAACAGCGTTGGCATGGCGCTTTCGAAGGGTACCGCCAGAGAGAAGCCCGGGATCGCTCCCGCCAACAACAGAATCAGGCCGGAGGCTATGACCATGCCTGGCGCCAACTCGTCCGGCCGGGCACCGGTTGGCCAGCGCAGGGTGCGATAGATGTTGCCAGCGGCCAGCACCACCGGGGCCAACAGGGTCGCTGCGATCCAGATGGCCGCAGCATCCGGGTCGGAAAGCTTCAGAATGGCAAGAAGCGCCGCACCTGACAGCGCCAGAAGCACGCCGAGCGCACGCAACGCATTGAAGCGTTCCATGCGCATCGCGAGCGCCCCGGCATAGGTGAACAGCGGCGGAAACGCGATCGCCAGTGCAACAAACCCTGCGCCCACATGCGGGACGGCGGCGTACAGCAGAAGATGGGGCACGACGACGCCCAGCAGCGCCGCGACCACGAAGTACTCGGCCGTACGCGCCGTAAGGGCCGGCAGCTTGCGCCCACGCAACGCGATGATCGTCAATACCACCGCGGCACCGACCACGGACCAAGCGAGAAAGGGAAGAGCGCCCAGGCCGGCCTCTGCGGCCAGCTTGGCCAAGTTGGCGGACAGGCCGATCAGTGCCCCGGTCGCCAGCAGGCAGACGAACGGCACCACCCAGGCGTTGGTTGGGCTGATCTCCAGCGTGCGGCCGGACGCCATCATGTCGTGTCTCCAGCATTGCGGGCAAATCCGTTGCGGATGCACCGCGTTCAAGCGATAATGCTTCGTATTAAGTTTCTTAGTGCTAAGATAGGTGTCCATCTTGGACAGGGCAAGCCTTGCCGTTGAACAATGGCAGCGTGAGAGACCGGAGATCGACGGTCTCGTCATGGCGGTGTTCGGGCGTCTGGCGGAGGCAGCGCAGCGCGTTGCCCGTGATCACCTGAACCCGTTGTTCCAGGCGCACGGGCTTGGCCCGGGCGAGTTCGACGTGCTCGCGACCCTTCGCAGATCGGGAGCCCCTTATGCGCTGAGCCCGACGGCGCTTTACGACGCGACCATGGTGACCTCCGGTGCGATGACCGGGCGGATCGACCGTCTGCAGAAGGCGGGCTGGGTCGTGCGGACCCCGGACCCTGAGGATCGGCGCGGCGTCCTTGTTTCGCTGACCGATGCCGGGCGAGCGCTGATCGATGAGGTCGTGACGCTGCACGTTGCCAACGAGACGCAGCTGCTCGCCGGACTGTCCCAGGGCGAGCGGGAAACCCTCGCCGGCCTGCTTGGTAAGCTATTGGCGACGCTGCCGGAACCCTACGCGGGGCCTGGGTCACAAACGCGTGAAAGCTGAAGCGAATCGCGCCCGATCGGGTGGTGCTGTGATCGCCGTCACACCTAATGGCTTGCAGGCATCATTACCACATATGTCGATGCACGGATAAACGGCCGCAGCGTCGGCTGCTGGTTCGGTAGATCAAAAGGACGGAAATGACGATGGCCGGCGTAGCGCTACGGCCCAATGGTACGGGTTCGCGGATCGCCGCGAACGAAGAGGGGTTCTCAGTCGGCCCCTGGAGGATCGAGCCTTCGGCGCGGGAGGCGCAGAACGGCGACGTTGTGCGCAGGCTGTCGCCGCGCGCTCTCCGCGCGCTGACGATGCTGGCTGAGGCGCAGGGTGCGACCGTCAGCCGTGCCGCGCTGCTCGATGCTGTGTGGCCGGATGTCCATGTCTGTGAAGAAAGCCTGACCCAGGTCATCACGGAGCTTCGCCGCGCTCTGGGCCGAAAGCATGCCGGCGAGGCTCTGATCGAGACGGTGCCCAAATGTGGGTACCGGCTGGGTCGCGCGGCCATGACCCGGCGGCCGAAGCGCGCCGAACCCAGTCCCGTTCACGACACGGACGGTAGCGCGTCGCTGGAGGCGCATGTCCTGATGCTCGAGGCGCAGCGCCTCACCTATATCAAGGGCTTTGCAGCTGCGGCGGAGATCGGCTCGCTGATCGCAGAGGCGCGCGCTATCGCCCCGAATGACGCGTCGATCTGCGCCCGGTTTGCGACTTTGACGGCGATTGAAGCGGTGCATTGCAGCGTTCCGGCAGCACGTCTTGAGCAGGCCGCGAGCGCTGCACGTCTAGCGGCGCAACGACGGCCCGACTTGGCTGCCGCGCATGCCGCGCAAGGGTTCATCGCCGCGAAACTCCACCGGGTGGACCAGGCGCGCGCGCATTTCGCGGCCGCCTTTTCGCTCGATCCACGGGATTCGGAAACGCATTACCTGGGCGCTTGTGCATTCTTCGGATTGGGTGAGGTGCGGATTGCCGCGGCCCTGGGAGAGCGCGCCGCAACGCTGGCGCCGGATGACTATCGCCCGGCCTTCATCGCAGCGCGTTGCGCCGCGCGTCTTGGCGACATGGAGCGCGCGCGGGCCGCTGGGGTCAATGCGCTGAGACGCGTCGAAGACCGGCTGGTGGAGACGCCGGACGCACCGCGCTGGCATGCCGCCCGGTCTGCACTGCGGACGATGCTGGGCATGGAGGGCGAGCTGCACCTATGGCAGCAGCGCGGCGCCAAGTATTTCTATGACGTCATCGCACCGGCGGAGGCCGGCGAAGTTGACCTCGCGGTCGACGCGCTCGAGGCGCTTGTCGAAGGCGGCTGGCGGCATTTCGGATGGATCTGCGCCGATCCGGTCGCCGAGCGTATCGGAAGTGACTGGCGCTTCAGACGGCTCTTGTCGAGCCTTGAGGCCGCGTAACGGCTGTCTGCCAAACGGCCATATCCGGAAATGGATGGCTCCCCGGGCCGGATTCGAACCAGCGACCTAGTGGTTAACAGCCACCCGCTCTACCGCTGAGCTACCGAGGACCATGTCAAACGGGCCGGCCTCAAAAGGCCCCGCCCGACGGCAAGCGCGGCTTATAGCAAATCGATCCGTGTGCGCCAACCGCGAATGACCATCCTCGATCACCCGTATGGCAGTTCTGTGACCTCACAGGCAGCGGCGATGGCGGTCGAGGCACGTGGCCAGCACGTCGTCCGGGTCGCGCTTCCACCAGGTCTCGGCGGAGAAGATTTCAACCTCCCGCAGGCCGTCATAGCCGGCCGCCGTCATCCAGCGATGGATGCCCGCGAGATCGATAATGCCGTCGCCCATCATGCCGCGGTCGACCAAGAGGTCGCGCGTCGGCACCAGCCAGTCGCAGATGTGGAAAGCCAGCAGCCGCTCGCGCCCGGCTTCCGCAATCCGCGTCTCCAAATCCGGGTCCCACCAGACATGGTAGACATCGACGGCCAAGCCCAATGCGCCGGTGCTGCCTGGGTCAAGCTCATCACACAGCGCCAGCGCTTGGGCCATGGTGTTGATGCAGGCGCGCTCGGCCGCATACATGGGATGCAGCGGCTCGATCGCCAGCGGCATACCGGCGGCGCGGGCATGCGCCAAGACGGCGCCGATGCCGTCGCGCACCATCGTGCGCGCACCGGCGATGTCGCGAGATCCCGGCGGCAGGCCACCGACCACCAGCACGAGGCATTGCGCGCCCAGTGTCCGTGCGTCGTCGATCGCCCGCAGATTGTCGTCGATCGCGCGCTGGCGACCCTGGGCGTCTTCCGCTGGGAACATGCCGCCGCGGCAGAGCCCCGTGACCGTCAGGCCGCAATCGCGGATCATGGCGGCCGCCCTGTCGACCCCGCAGCTTGCCAGTTGATCGCGCCAGGGCGCGATGCCGCCGATTCCGTGGCGGTGGCAGCCGTCAATGATCTGCTCAAGCGTCCACTGCTCGCGCACCGTCGCCGTGTTCAGCGACAGCAGTCGGTCTTCGGGATGCGCCGTGGCGGCTTCCGTCATGCCGGGTCAGCCGGCCAGTTCGGGCACGTCGACCCAGCGGCGTTGGCACCAGCTTTCCAGGCCCAGCTCGGCAAGCTGCACGCCTTTGGCCCCCTCCAAGAGCGACCAGCGGAAGGGCGTGTCGGCCACCACATGGCGCAGGAACAGCTCCCACTCCGCCTTGAACGCGTTCTCGAAGGGCTGGTTGTCCGGCACCTCCATCCAATCGGCGTAATAGTCGATGGGCTGTTCCAAGTCCGGGTTCCAGACCGGTTTCGGTGTGGTCTGCCGCGGCTGGACAACGCAGCGGCGCAAGCCTGCCACGGCCGAGCCCAGCGTTCCGTCCACCTGGAACGTCACCAGGTCGTCGCGGCGCACGCGGGTGCACCAGCTGCTGTTGATATGGGCGACAATGCCGCCCTCGATCTCGAACGTCGCATAGGCTGCATCGTCGGTATCGGCGTCATAGGCGCGGCCGGCTTCATCCCAGCGCTGGGGGATGTGCGTGGCGCCAAGGCAGCTGACCGCGCGCACGGGCCCGAACAGATTGTCCAGCACGTAGCGCCAGTGGCACAGCATGTCGACGATGATGCCGCCGCCATCGGCCTTGCGGTAGTTCCAGGACGGGCGCTGGGCCGGCTGCCAGTCGCCTTCGAACACCCAGTACCCGAAATCGCCCTTCACCGAGACGATGCGGCCGAAGAAACCGCTGTCGATCAGGCGCTTGAGCTTCAGGAAGCCGGGCAGCCACAGCTTGTCCTGCACCACGCCGTGCTTGATGCCGGCGGCCTGCGCGGCGCGGTAGACGTCCAGCGCCTCTTCGGTGGAGATTGCTGTCGGCTTCTCGCAATAGACATGCTTGCCGGCCGCGATCGCGCGCTTGACGTTCTCCGCCCGCAGATTGGTGCTGGCGGAATCGAAATAGATCGCGTTGGCGGGGTCTTGCAGCTCCGTCTCCAGATCCGTCGACCAGCGCTCCAGCCCGTGTTCCGCCGCCAGGGCCTGCAGCTTGGCGGCATTGCGGCCGACCAGCACCGGCTCGGGCATCATCCGGCGGCCGTCGGCCAACGCCAGCCCACCCTCGGCTCGGATCGCCATGATCGACCGGCCGAGATGCTGGTTCACGCCCATGCGGCCGGTGACGCCGTTCATGATGATGCCGATGCGCTCGGGTGCCATGGAGGTCCTCTTAGTCGGTCAAGACGGGGTGGGGATGTCGGCCGGATGCGGCATGGGTGCCATCGCGGCGAAGTCGGGCAGGGTGCCCGACGCATAGCCGGGCTGGTCCAGCGAGCGCAGGCTGATCCGCCCGCCATCGATGATCAGCCGCACGCCCTGCGGCGTCTCGCGATAGAGGTCGGGATGGGCGCGCGCGAATGCGCTCTGCTCGGCCGCGGGCGCGCCCGCCATGCCGGCCACATAGTGATGGCCGTTGCGCTCCACATGCCCCAGCCCCAACAGGCCGACCAGCGCCAGGTCCTGCTGGACGGAAATGCCGGCCTGGGTCGTCAGATCTTCCGCCGACAGGAAATAGGGGGCAGTCCCGTCGCCGGTCTGCCAGTGGGCGACGCGCGCCGCGTTCAGGATGGAGCGATAGATCCCCTTGCAGGTCTTGCTGGAGATGCCGCGATAGCCCAGCGCCGCGGCGCGCGGGAACACGTCCAGCCCGTCGTCGGACTCGTCGATCAACAGCGGCCGGAACGCCGCGAGGTCGGACACGTCGTGGTCCAGCGCCGCAGCACGGCCGATCGGCTGCTCGATAAAGGCGATGGCGTCCACCAGCCGCGCCAGCCGGCCGTCGCTGCGTATCGCTTCAAGGAAGCCGGCGAAGGCATCGGCGTCGGCGTATTGCTCGTTGCCGTCCAGCGTGACCTGATAGGGCCGGGTGGTGCGGTCGAGGATGGCGGCGATGGCCGCCAGGCGGTCGCGGTCGGCGGCTGTGTCGCCCGAGACCTTGAGCTTGAACCAGCTGTGGCCGTAGGTGGCGATTGCCTCCTCAAGGCTTTCCGGCAGGGTGTCGCCGATGCGCCCGCGGCCGTCGGCATCGGCCCGGGTCAGGGCGTCGACAAGCCCCACGGTGTGGCGTGCGGCGATGCTCTCGGCCGGCTGCAGGCCGGCGAGGAAGGTGGCAAGGTCGACAGCCTTCAGGTCCTGCGGCACGCCGGTGCCGTCCATGCCCATCAGGTTGCCGCGGATCGCGGCGGCGAAACCGGAGCCCGCGGCGCGGCAGAGCGCATCCAAGAGCGCCCGGTCGATCAGCGCCGGGCCATAGCCGGCAACCAGCCGGTTCAGCCCCACCCCTGTGCAGGCCCGCATATGGGGCGGGTAGACGCCGACATGGTGCTGCCAGGCGGTGCGCCGCTCCGTCTCCTGCAGATAGAGGCTGCGAGCGGTCAGGATGGCGGCCCTCAGCTGGTCGAAATTCTGCTCGTTCGACAGGTCCGGTGACTTGTCGAACCATTTCGGCACCATCAGTTCTGCGGCAACACCGACTGCACTGTCGCCGGTTTCGGTCTCGATCTCTGCCCGTACGAAGGCCTGCGGCGCCTCATGCAGCGTGACCACGCCGAACCGGAAGGGTAGGCGCAGGCGCGTCGGGCGCTCGAACGCGTCGATCGCGCGGATGGCGAAACGCGGTGCCTCTAGGCCCATGTGAGCGCTTCCAAGAGGCCGCGGACATAGCCGGCGGCGCGGGCAGCGGAGCCCGGCCCGTCCGGCCGGTAATCGAACGGCTCCACCGACACGGTGCGGTCATAGCCGTGGGCGATCAGCCGCTGGAAGATGGGTGCGAACGCCTCGTCCCCCTGGCCCGGGCCCTGGCGGTTCTTGGCATTGACCTGGATATGGGCGATGCGCCCGGTGGGCAGCCAGCGGTCGATCAGCTCCGGCACCGGCAGCTCTTCGCTGCGCCCGGCCGACGACGTGTCGATCATGGTGGCGAGCCCCGGCTCGCCGAGCGCATCCAGGATCTCCACGGCCTCGGCGACCGTGTTGACGAAGTTCGTCTGGTCCCGCGACAGCGGCTCGATGCAATAGAGCAGCCCAAGCTCGCGCGCCCGCGCGCCGGCCGCTGCGAAATGCTGCAGCGCCGTCTCCCGCCCCGCCGCCGCGGCCGCCGGATCCTCCGGCAGGCGCCGCTGCATGGGAGAGCCGTGCACAAGGATATCGCCGCCCAGCTCCGCACACAGGTCGATCAGCCGCAGCATGACGCCGCGCGTGAGATCGACCGTCTCGCGGTCCGTGCCGGTGATGCAAAGCCCACCGGGCGCCAGCATCAGGAAATGCAGCCCAGTCACCACCAGCCCCGCGTCTTCGACCGTCTTGCGTAGGGCGGCGGCATCTTCTGCCGTCAGCTTGCGCGGATCGTCGGTGACGGTGATCGGCGCGATCTCCAGCCCCTCATACCCGAGGCCGGCGGCGAACCGGCACTGCTGATCAAAGGGCAGCGCCCGCAGCACTTCATTGCACAGGGACAGCCGCATGAAGAGGATCTCTAATAAGTAACCGCACAGTTAAAATTGCGGCAAGATGGCTGGGCCGTCAAGAGACTCGCTCTGGTGTTGGCACGGGAATCCCGGCATTCGACCCATCACTGCCGGAAGTCTGGCGTGAACCTGCCACAGGCTTCATCTGTTGCTCGGTCGCCGTGCGCCATACCGGACCCGAGCGCGCCATTACAGATGTAAATGGCCATCACCCATGGCAACAATCCGAGTGTGAGCAGCCAATGGACCCGCTGCCGCTTGTGACCCAATCTGGACCATCTGCCTGACCGAGATGATCACGCGCGCTGTCCGAGGATTCCCGTGCCTGCTGGACCGGTTTCGACCTCGGTTTGCTCGGGGATGAGCCGAAGGCAAGTCAATCCAAGTGTCGCCATGACGGGTAGAGTGTGCCCGAAATCGCGCAAGACCGACTGTGCCACGCCATTCTCCGATGAGGCGCCGGTAACACCGCGTCATCGGCGCCGATTCCGACCTGCCAATGCCATGCCGGTTGCGTTCCAAAGGCCACCACACCAGAATCGGCTTCGTGGAGGGTCATCACGTGGTGAATCCCCTTTAGAACCCTTGGTCTGGCTGGCGGGTCCCGGGTCAGCGCCAACCAGCCCGAACTCGTCTTTTTGCTTATCACCACTACAGCGCTACCCGCGCCAATTGAATCTCCGCTAGTGCTGTAGCGTTCTATGCGCGTCGTACTTGGAGTTTTATACATGTGCAAAGTTCCTCATCGACTTTCGTCAGCGAAGATGCTCACTTGCGCTGTCTTGACATCTCTTGTTGCGTTGGGCTCGGCAGAACTTGTCCTGGCGCAATCTGATCTTCTGCCGAAGGTTCAAGCAGAAACTCTTGACGGCCTCGAATTGGAGATAATCATTATCCCATTACGGGAGCCAGGATGTGTTGCTGCGGAGATATCTGGTGGCAATGCCGATGAATCCTATGTTCTTTATCTTAGTAACAGGGAAAATATGGCCTCTGCAGTTGAAACAAATCTTGGGTTTTTTGTTTCTTTTGTCGATCAAGAGATGTCATTAGATAGTGTCATATATATCGAGATGCTACCAAATCAGATGAGTGGCGCTTTTATTTTTCCGGAGAGCGGTTACAGAGGACTTTTTGATGCGGAAATATCGTCGGATATGCAGTATGCTGGTGCAGCACAGTACATTGATTACCTATTCTTCGAGCAAACGGGGGAGAATTCACTTCCAGATTACAGTCGAACTGTTACTAACGAGAGAATTACCGGACGGCAGCTTCGGCCACACGCCTTTACGCCTGCCTCATCAATAGGTGTAATCCGTCGGAGAACCCGTGAAGAAATCCTGGACGACCTAGACGATCGAATTGATGAATTGGAGGACGAGATCGATAAGATCGAAGATACAATTTCGTCAGAGATAGAAGATGATTTCGACTGCATACCGAATGTAGATTGTTATCTTGAGATCACAGATATCTGTAGAACGCTTATGCAATAGTTGTTTTTCCATTCAGCAAGATTGATTGAGTAGCTGGAATACCCTTTTTCCGAGAAAAATGCATTCCGACAGAAACTAACTGTGGCTTAGGGTCGTGACGACCGCATATGGCACTCAGCCGAAGGTCAGTGCGTCAACTCGTTCGGCAGGATCGGATTGGCAACCGGACACCGGGCGTATCATCCATCCGCCCAGCCTCCGCCGACGGCCCTAAACCCTGAGATACCCCAGCACAACGTCCACCGCGTGCTGTTCGCGCGTGGCCATGGCGGGTTCGCTGGCGAGGTCGGTGGCGAAGATGGTCGACAGCGTGTGGATGTTGGAGAGGTAGAAATAGGTGAGGCCGGCGATGGATATGTAGAGCTGGATGGGATCGACGCCGCGGCGGAACTGGCCCTCGTCCGCGCCGCGCTCCAACAACCCCGCGATCTGGGCGATCAGCGGGGAATGCATCGTAGGGATCGTTGAGAGCTGCTTCAGGTATTCGCCCTTGTGCATGTTCTCGTCGTTCAAGAGGCGCATGAACCACGGGTTGGCGACGAAATGGCGGAAGGTGAAGCGCACCAGGCGCTCCATCGCGTCGGTCGGCCCGAGATCGGCCAGGTGCAGCTCTTGCTCGCCCGCACGGATCGCCTCATAGGCACGGGCCAGCACCTCCAGATACAGCGCTTCCTTGTTGCCGAAGTAATGGTAGAGCAGGCGCTTGTTTCCGCCGGACAGCTCGGCGATGCGGTCCACGCGCGCGCCGTCCAGCCCGCGGTCGGAGAATTCCTGCCGGGCGGCGGCCAGAATGCGCTCTTGCATGCGTTCCGGATCGCGCTTGCGGCGGGCCTTTTCGTTGGTGTTCCCGTTACCGGGCGGCTGATCGACAGCCATGGGCCTTCTCCGCTAACCTCTTGGCCGCAGGGCACGGCCGAAGTTTTCACCTCTTGGTTACTTCTTTCTTGACAGGCTGAGCCAGCAGGTCACAAATGACAAGGAAAAACAACGTCCCAATCGATCCAGGTCAAGCGGGAGGATCCATCATGGGAAAGATTTCCGCAGTCACAATGCTGTCAGCGGCGGCGCTGGCGGCGACTGTTGCGGTTACTGGCGGGCCGGCGCTCGGCGATTGGGCGCCCGACCGGCCGATTACCATCATTGTCCCCTGGGGGGCCGGCGGTTCGACCGATCAGATGGTGCGCGCCACCGTGCCGGCGCTGGAAGATGCGCTGGGCGCCAGCGTCGTCGTCGTCAACCAGCCGGGGGCCTCGGGCTCCATCGGTACGCGCAGCGCGCTGGAGGCCGATGACGAGGGGTACACCTGGACGGCGGGTGCGGCGAAGGATCTCGGCACCTATCCGGTCACCGGCCTTCTGGAAACCCGAATCACCGACTGGAATCTCTACCTGACGGTCGCGAACGTCGCCGTTGTCGGCGTCAATGCCGATACGCCCTATGAGACGCTGGACGACCTGCTGGCGGCCATGGAAGAGGCACCTGGCGAGGTGACGGTGGCCACGGCCGGCGTCAATTCCTCAGGCGGTGCCGCGATCGGGGCGCTGGCGGCGGCGACCGGGGTGGAATACCGCCACGTGACCTATGACGGCGGCAATCCTGCGGTGATTGCCACGGCGTCGGGCGAGACCCAGGTGACCACGCAGCTCGCGGCGGAGCAGGCGGAGATGATCCAGGCCGGCCGCATTCGCCCGCTGGCGGTGCTGAGCGATGCGCCGCTGGACTTGCAGGGCTACGGGGAGATCCCGCCGGTGACGGACACGCTGCCGGACTATCCGGTTGCCGTGAACTATTTCGGCATCTTCGTGCCCGGCACGGCGCCGGCCGAGGTAGTGGCCCAGCTGGACCAGGTCTGGGCCGACGCCGTCAGCCAGGATCAAGGTCTGCAGGACTATGCCGCCGGACGCGGCGCGGTGTTCACACCCTATTGGGGTGAGGATGCACAGGCGCGCGTGCTGCCGGCGATCCAGGAAATGGCGTGGGGCCTGTTCGACCGCAACGAGACCGAGGTCGATCCGGAAAGCGTGGGCATCCCGCGCCGCTGAGGTGAGACGATACCCGTGGCCGCGGTCCTGACTGGCATTGCCGTCAGGGCCGCCGGTCACGGCCTTGTGCATGACGATTGGACACTGACCCGAGGCCGGAAGCGGACATGCGCCCGCACAGCCTGATCCGGGCGGATCTGGTGACCGCCGCCGTTCTCTTGAGCCTGGGCCTGTTCGTGGTGGCCGAAGCCTGGCGCATGCCCAGGCTGGAAGAACGCCAGATCAATCCGCTGACCGTTCCCGGCATCGTGCCCGGCCTGCTTGGCCTGGTGCTGGTCGCCATGGCATCGGTGCTGCTGATCCGCTCGATCCGCGCCGGCGGTCTCAGGTCCCGCAGCGATACCGAGGAAGCGGCCGGCGAGGGCGATGGCAGTTCCTGGCGGCGGCTGGGCCTTACCGCCGCGCTCTGCTTGGCCTATGCGGCGGGCCTCGTCGGCCATGTCGATTTCCGGCTGGCCACGGGGCTGTTCGTCTTCGCGTTCGTCGCCCTGTTCGAATGGAACCCGGGCCAAAGCCTGATACGGCACGGTCGGACGGTGGGCTGGGCGGCGGTGCAGGCGGCACTGGTGGCACTGGCTGTGGCCGTCGTGTTCCAAGAGCTGTTCCTGGTGCGGCTGCCCTGAGATGCTGGACGGGCTGGTACAGCTGGCGGACGCGGTCGCCCATTTCGCCGCCTGGTCGACACCCTTCAACGTGCTCTGGGCGACGCTTCTGGGCATCGTCATCGGGGCGCTGCCGGGGCTGACAGCGACCATGGGCGTGGCACTGATGACCACGCTCACCTACCGCATGGCGCCGGACCAGGCGATCCTGATCCTGATCTGCATGTATGTGGGCGCCATCTACGGCGGCAGCCGCAGCGCCATCCTGTTGAACATCCCCGGTACGCCGGCCAATGCGGCGACCTCGCTGGACGGCCATCCGCTGGCGCAGACGGGCCGGGCCGGCTATGCCATGGGGCTGGCGACCAGTGCCTCGGCGCTCGGCACCATCGTGGGTCTTCTGTGCCTGGCGGTGTTCGCGCCGATGCTGGCGGAATTCGCGCTCGATTTCGGCTCGTTCGAATTCTTCTGGCTGGCCGTGTTCGGCGTCGTCATCTCCGGCCAGATGACCTCGCTGGAAGACCCGCTGAAGGGCTATATCGCCGGGTTCCTGGGCCTGCTGGTCGCCATGATCGGGCAGGAAGGCATCCATGCCCATGCGCGCTTCAGCTTCGGCGTGGCCGACCTGACCGGCGGTATCGGCTTGATCCCGGCGCTGGTCGGCGCCTTCGGGTTTGCGGAGATCCTGACGGTGATGAAGAACCGGCGCGCGGAGCTGACGGCCTCGCACGTCGACCGCGTGCTGCCGCGTACGGCCGATCTCTGGCGCTACAAACGCACGGTCGGCCGCTCCGGCCTTGTCGGCACCTTCGTCGGCGTGATCCCCGGAGTGGGGGAGGATATCGGCGCCTGGGTCTCCTACGCCGCTGCGCGGCGCGCCAGCAAAGAGAAAGAGCAGTTCGGCAAGGGCTCCATGGAAGGCCTGATGGCGGCGGAGACCGGCAACAGCGCGGCCGTGCCCGGCGCCCTGATCCCGGTGCTGACGCTGGCCATCCCGGGCTCCGCGCCCGCCGCGGTTCTGCTGGCTGCGATGTTCATCCACGGCGTGCGGCCGGGGCCGCTGATCATGTTCGAGGCGCCGGAGTTCGTGTTCCGGGTCGTCGCCATGCTGTTGTTCGCGACCATCGCGATCACGGTGTTGGGCCTTGCGATCACCCGGGTGCTGCTGCTGGTGCTGCGGGTGCCGCGGGAAAAGTTGATGCCCGTGGTGTTCGTGCTGTGCGTGATCGGGCCCTACGCAATCACCAACCGCCTGTTCGACGTCTATGTCATGCTGGTATTCGGCGTGATCGGCTTTGCCTTGCGCGAGATGAAGTACCCCATGGCGCCGCTGGTGCTGGGGATCATCCTCGGCGACATCCTGGACAAGAACCTGCGCCGTTCGCTGGTGCTGACCGATGGCGATCTTGGGCCGTTCTTCCTGAGGCCCATCAGCATGGTGCTGTGGGTCACCACGGCGCTGATCATCCTGTTCAGCATCCCGGCCGTGAAAGCGGCCGCGGGTCGGCTGGCGGCGCGCATTCGTGGGAGGGGGGACTGACCGCTCTGGGCCGATTGGAGGCGCGGACCGGATTCGAACCGGTGTACACGGCTTTGCAGGCCGCTGCGTAGCCACTCCGCCACCGCGCCGGAAAGGTTGGACGCTATAGCGCCTTGCGCCGCGGCCGGTCAAGGAATGCCGAGCAGCGGGGGCAGCACCCGGCGATTGTCCCTGCCGGCCTGGGGACTGTATAAGTCACCGGCCTTTGTCGCCGCCGCGGCGCATTCAGTGATCTGCTTGGATACATCGACATGACGGACTATGCGATCGCCCGCCACAACATGGTGGAAGGCCAGGTCAAGCCGAACAGGGTCACGGACCTCGCCGTGATCGATGCCATGCGGGACGTGCCGCGCGAGCTGTTCGTGCCGAAGCCGACAAGAGGCGTGGCCTATGTCGACGAGGATATCCGGATCACCGATACCCGCTACTTGGTGGAGCCGATGGTGCTGGCGCGCCTGCTGGATGCAGCGGCCATAAGGCGCGACGATGTGGTGCTGGATATCGGCTGCGCCACCGGCTATTCGACGGCCGTTCTGGCACGGATGGCCAATACGGTCGTGGCCGTGGAGAGCGATACGGAGCTGGCGCGCGGGGCCAGCGACTTGCTGCTGCAGCTTGGGGTGGATAACGCCGTTGTGGTCGAGGGCGCGCTGACCGACGGTTATCCGGCTCAGGCCCCCTATCAGGTGATCCTTCTCGGCGGGGCGGTGGCGGCGGTCCCGCAGGCGATCGTCGACCAACTCGGGGAAGGGGGGCGACTGGTCACCGTTTTGGCGCCGGATCTTGGCCGCCCGGCTATGGGCACGGCGACGCTGTTCTCGCGCATCCGGGGACAGATTGCCAGCCGGCCGCTATTCGATGCTGGCACGCCGCTGCTGCCGGGGTTTGAGCCGCAGCCGACCTTCGAGTTCTAGGGTGGTCGCATCCCGGCTGCTGAGAGGACGTCGGGCAAACGGGGGCGAGGCATGAAAGACGCGGCGGTGATGCAGGATGCCGGCGAGTCGGACCGCCTGCGCCGATCAGGTAAGCGGCCATTGATCGCCGACAGGTGCGAAGTCCGAGAGCCGAATCAATGCTCGCTTTACGGAGATGTTCATATTCCGATCCGTCATCTACCCAATCAAATTGAGATCTTGCCTAAAGATCGTACACTAGTCATTCTATGCCGCGGTGGGGTTCGACATATGTGGGCATCTCTCCGGCTGTGGTTGCGCCGGTCAGCCAGTGCCATCAATTTGCGGAACGGACTTGATGCTTTGGCCGCGCAGGAAGGCCCGACAATGGGACGGTGCTGAATGAGGCTTAGCGAACTGAAGATCCGCTTCGGTGTTGCGGCAGTCGCTCTCTCACTGGGGCTGCTGCCGTCCGGACCTGCGGACGCCGTGGCGACTTTGCAGGAAACTCTGATCCACGCCTACCAGACGAGCCCGGTTCTGGCTTCGGCCATCGCCGCCTTGCGTGCGACCAACGAACAGATCGCGCAGGCCGTTTCGGGTTTTCGGCCAACGGTGTCGGCGACGGGAGATATCGGCCGAAGCTGGACCATGTCCGACGTGGACGACGGCAATGGCGGTGTCACGGACTCCGCCTCGGCGATCAACCCCGGTTCCATCGGGCTGGATGTGAGCCAGCCGATCTACCAGGGCGGGCGGACCGGCGCCGATATCGATCGCGCGGAGTTCGCGATCCAGGCAGCGCGCGCCGGTGTGGTGGCGACGGAACAGCAGATCCTGCTGGATGCGGCCACGGCGTTCATGGACGTGGTGGAAGCCCAGGCTGTGCTGGAGCTGACGATCAACAACGAGCAGGTCCTGCAGCGACAGCTGGAAGCCACGCAGGACCGCTTCACCGTCGGCGAGGTCACACGCACCGACGTGGCGCAGGCGGAAAGCCGCCTTGCTGGTGCCGTTGCCGACCGCATCAATGCGGAAGGTCAGCTGCGGATCAGCCGGGCGACGTTCGAGCGCGTCGTCGGCGTTACGGCGCCCGCTCTGCAGCCGCCGCAGCCGCTGGTGGGCTTGCCGGCGTCTCTGGAGGAGTCGGTCAATCTGGCGCAACTCAACAACCCGGCCGTGATCCAGGCTGAGTTCCTGGAGCGCTCGGCCGTCGCTAATATCGATTTCCAGGAAGGCTTCCTGCTGCCGGAGCTGTTCATCACGGGCAGTGTCCGGCAGGAAATGGATCCGGTTGCGGGAATCGACAGTCGAACCAGTGCCAACATCCGTGCCCAGTTGACCATCCCGCTCTATCAGGCCGGGGCCGTGACCTCACAGGTCCGTCAGGCGCGGGCGGAGGCCGGCCAAGCGCGCATTGATGTAGAGGATAGTCGCAGGGGCTCGATCGAGGGCGCCGTGACGGCGTTTGAAGCACTGGTCACGTCGCGGGCCAGCATCGAGTCGCTTGTGGCGCAGGTCCGCGCTGCGGAAATCGCCCTGGAAGGTGTGGAGCAGGAGGCAACCGTCGGGTCGCGGACGGTGCTGGATGTGCTGGACGCGGAGCAGGAACTGCTGGATGCCCGCGTCAGCCTGGTTCAGTCGCAGCGCGATGAGGTGGTCGCGGGGTTCCAGGTTCTCTCTGCCATCGGGCAACTTACGGCGAGTGACTTGGCATTGCCGGTCCAGTACTACGAATTCGATCGCGACTACAATGCCGTGCGTAATCTCTGGTGGGGTCTGTCGATTGACGATTAATCAGTCAAAGTCTCGATTGACGCTTGGTTCTGCAGCTCACCTTATCCTAGTCTCGTCTGCACGATCGAAATCGGGTATCACGGGACACCGGACGTGGGTGTCGCAGGGGTAACGGCGCATGGCGGAGGCCAGGACACAGCAAGAACCGTCGATGGAGGAGATCCTCGCCTCCATCCGCCGCATCATCTCCGAAGACGGCACCGAGGAGAAGGCGGAGCAGGCTGCCCCTCCGCCGCCGGAACCGGAGCCAGAGCCGGAACCCGAGCCCGAACCGGAACCCGAGCCACCGCCTCCGCCACCACCGCCACCGGTGGAGGAGTTCCAGATGGACGAGTCGGCCGACGACGATGTCCTGGAATTGACGGAGCGCGTCGACACCCCACCGGATACCGACGACATCGAGTTCGAGCCGCCGCCGCCTCCGCCGCCGCCGCCGCCGCCGATGGCGCCGGAAGACGACGAACACCTGATCTCAGAAGAGACCGGCATGGCGGCGCGCGATGCGCTCTCGCGTCTGAATGCCGGTGATGCGGCCCCGCCTGCCTATGCCGTCGGATCGATCGATGGCAGCAAGACCCTGGAGGAGTTGGTGCGCGAGCTCTTGCGACCGATGCTCCGCGATTGGCTGAACGCCAATCTGCCGGCGATCGTCGAAGAGATCGTCGAACGCGAGGTACAGCGCGCCTTGCGTGGGCAGGGGCGCTGAGCGACAACGCTTCCGCCGCACAAACTCGGCCTTAAACCGCAAAGACAGCTTCGATCGAGGGCAGGGATACCTTCGCCATGCTCGACAAGACCTATCGCCCTTCCGATGTGGAAGCGCGCCACTATCAGCGGTGGGAGGAGGCCGGCGCCTTCGCCTCCAGCGTGGGATCGCCGGCCGCACCCTTCACGGTCATGATGCCGCCGCCGAACGTCACCGGCAGCCTGCATATGGGCCATGCGCTCAACATGACGCTGCAGGACGTTCTGACCCGCTATTTCCGCCGGACCGGCCGCGACGCCCTGTGGCAGCCGGGCACCGACCATGCCGGCATCGCGACCCAGAGCGTGGTTGAGCGCCAGCTTGCCGGGGAAGGCAAGACCCGCCACGACCTGGGGCGCGACGGCTTCGTCGACCGCGTCTGGCAGTGGCGGGCCCAGTCCGGCGGGCAGATCATCGGCCAGCTGCGCCGGCTCGGCGCGTCGCCGGACTGGCCGCGCGAGCGCTTCACCATGGACGACGGCCTCAGCCGGGCGGTGCGGCGCGTTTTCGTGCAACTCTACAAACAAGGCCTGATCTACCGAGACAAGCGCTTGGTGAACTGGGATCCCAAGCTGCATACCGCCATCTCCGATCTGGAGGTGGAGCAGCATCCCACCAAAGGGCATCTCTGGCACCTGCGCTATCCGCTGGCGGATGACCCCAGCCGTCACATCATCGTCGCGACCACGCGGCCGGAGACCATGCTGGGCGACACGGCCGTGGCCGTGCATCCGGAGGATGAGCGCTATCGCGACCTGATCGGCAAGCACGTGGTGCTGCCGCTGGTGGGCCGGCGCATCCCGATCGTGGCGGACGAATACGCCGATCCCGAACAGGGCAGCGGTGCGGTCAAGATCACGCCCGCCCACGACTTCAACGATTTCGAGGTCGGCCGCCGGCACAACCTGCCTATGGTCAACATCTTCGACCAGAATGCCCGCATCAACGCGGCCAGCTTCGAGGTCTACCATCTCGGCCGCATGGTGGACGCGGAAGCCGAGGAAATCCCCGCCGCCTTCCGCGGGCTCGACCGCTATGTGGCCCGCGAGAAGGTGCTGGAGGCACTGGCCGCGGAAGACTTGATTGAGCGCATCGATGACCACGAACACAGCGTGCCGCACGGCGACCGCTCCGGCGTGGTGATCGAGCCGTGGTTGACCGACCAGTGGTACTGCGACGCCAAGGTGCTGGCCGAGCCCGCGATCCGTGCGGTGGAGGAGGGGCGCACGGCCTTCGTGCCCAAGGCCTGGGAGAACACTTATTTCGACTGGATGCGCAACATCCAGCCCTGGTGCATCTCCCGTCAGCTCTGGTGGGGTCATCAGATCCCGGCCTGGTACGGCCCTGACGACACGATCTTCGTGGAAGAGACGGAGGAAGAGGCCCGCATTGCCGCGCGCCAGCATTTCGGCCACGACGTGGCGCTGGTGCGCGACGGCGACGTGCTGGACACGTGGTTTTCCTCCGCGCTGTGGCCGTTCTCAACGCTCGGCTGGCCGGATGAGGTGCCGGAGGTGGGCCGCTATTACCCGGGCGACGTTCTGGTCACCGGCTTCGACATCATCTTCTTCTGGGTCGCGCGGATGATGATGATGGGCCTGCACTTCATGGACGATGTGCCGTTCCGCACCGTCTACATCCACGCGCTGGTGCGGGACGAGCGCGGGCAGAAGATGTCCAAGTCCAAGGGCAACGTGATCGACCCGTTGGAGTTGATCGACGCCTACGGCGCTGATGCATTGCGCTTCACGCTGTTGTCGATGGCAGCACAGGGGCGCGACATCAAGATGTCGGCGCAGCGGGTCGAAGGCTACCGCAACTTCGCAACCAAGCTGTGGAACGCGGCCCGCTATTGCCAGATGAACGACTGCAAGCCGGATGAGGACTTTGATCCTGCAGCCTGCCGACTGACCGCCAATCGCTGGATCATGGGCGAGGTCGCTGAGACCGGCCGGCGCGTGGCCGAGGCGATCGAGACCTATCGCTTCAACGAGGCGGCGGGCGCGCTCTACCAGTTCACCTGGGCCACTTTCTGCGATTGGTATCTGGAGTTCACCAAACCGATCCTGGCCGGCGATGATGCTGCCGCGGCGGCCGAGACGCGGGCGGCCACGGCCTGGGTGCTAGACCAGATCCTGAACCTGTTGAACCCGCTGATGCCGTTCGTGACGGAAGAGCTGTGGGAAGCGCTGGGCGGCCACAATCGCGGCCTCTTGATCAACCGGTCTTGGCCCGACTACGCAGAGGCGCCTGACGACGCGGATGCCGCGGCGGAGATGGACTGGGTGGTTCGCCTGATCTCCACCGTGCGGACGGTGCGCTCGGAGATGAACGTTCCGCCCGCAGCCCAAGTGCCGCTGCTCTTGAAAGACGCCGATGCGGTCGGCACGGCGTGCCTGGAACGGCATGGGGATCTGATCAGGCGCTTGGCGCGGTTGTCGTCGCTGACGGTCACAGAGGATGCGGCGCCGCGGGGTTCTGCACAGGCGGTTCTGGGCAGCGCCACCGTGATCCTGCCGCTGGCCGACGTCATCGACCTTGGGCAGGAACGGGCACGTCTGGGGCGCGAGATCGCGAAGGCGCAGGCCGAGATAGACAAGCTGGACAAGAAGCTGTCGAACCAGCAGTTCCTGGCCAAGGCCCCGGAAGAGGTGGTGGCCGAACAGCGCGAACGCCGCGACGATCATGCCGCGACGGTATCGCGGCTGCAGGCAGCCCTGGCGAGCGTGGCCGAATGAGAAAACCGGCCCCGAGACTGCTCCACCGATCACGTCGGTCCGACATGATCGGTGGAGCAGTCTCTAACCGTTTGAAGTAGAGCAAGATTCAGACATCAGGCCGTTTCAGACTGATGTCATCTTGCTCTAGGCACAGGCAGGCGCGGCAGCTAGTCTGCCGCATTCCAACCCGTTTTCAGCGTGGACTGCACCATGCCCCTCGACGAAGGTGACCGCCGCAAGACCTGGGACAAGTCGAAGCTCCCCAGCCGTCACGTGACCGTTGGCCCGGACCGAGCGCCGCATCGCTCGTACTACTACGCCATGGGCCTGACGGCCGAAGACATCGCCCGCCCCTTCGTCGGCGTCGCGACGTGCTGGAACGAGGCCGCGCCCTGCAATATCGCGCTGTCGCGCCAGGCCCAGGTGGTCAAGCAAGGGGTCAAGGCCGGCAACGGTACGCCGCGCGAGTTCGTGACCATCACCGTCACCGACGGCATCGCCATGGGCCATGCCGGCATGAAGTCCTCGCTGGTCAGCCGCGAGGCGATTGCCGACACGGTCGAGCTGACCATGCGCGGGCACTGCTACGACGCGATCGTCGGCCTCGCCGGATGCGACAAGTCGCTGCCGGGCATGATGATGGCCATGGTGCGGCTGAACGTGCCGGGGATCTTCCTCTATGGCGGCTCGATCCTGCCCGGCCGGTTCAAGGGTAAGGACGTCACCGTCCAGGATGTGTTCGAGGCGGTCGGTGCCCATTCCGGCGGCAAGATGTCGACTGAGGATCTCTGCGCGCTGGAGAGTGTGGCATGCCCCAGCGGCGGCGCTTGCGGCGGTCAGTTCACGGCCAACACCATGGCCTGTGTGTCTGAGGCCATGGGGATTGCTCTGCCCGGTTCCGCCGGACCGCCGGCGCCCTATGAGAGCCGCGACCGGTACGCGGAAGCGGCCGGCCGCCAGGTGATGAACCTCGTCGCCTCCCAGATACGGCCGCGGGACATCGTCACCGAACGCTCGCTGGTGAACGCCGCCCGTGTGGTCGCGGCCTCCGGCGGGTCGACCAACGCCGCCCTGCACCTGCCGGCGATCGCGCATGAGGCCGGGATCTCGTTCGATCTGCACGATGTGGCCGAGATCTTCCGCGGCACACCCTATATCGCCGACCTGAAGCCGGCCGGACGCTACATCGCCAAGGACATGTTCGAGATCGGCGGCGTGCCGGTGCTGATGCGGGCGCTGTTGGACGGTGGCCTGCTGGACGGCGACTGCATGACCGTCACCGGCAAGACGATTGCGGAGAACCTGGCGGAGACGATCTTCCCCACCGATCAGGACGTGATCCGGCCGGTTTCGGCGCCGCTCAGCCCCACCGGCGGGGTGGTCGGTCTGCGCGGCTCGCTGGCGCCGCAGGGCGCGATCGTCAAGGTGGCGGGCATTCCGGAAGAGAAGCTGCGGTTCCGCGGTCCCGCCCGCTGCTTCGACTGCGAGGAAGACGCATTCCGCGCCGTCCAGGCCCGCGAGTATGAAGACGGCGAGGTGCTGGTCATCCGCTATGAAGGCCCGCGTGGCGGACCGGGCATGCGTGAGATGCTGTCGACCACGGCCGCGCTCTATGGCCAGGGCCGCGGCGACAAGGTGGCGCTGATCACCGACGGCCGTTTCTCCGGTGCCACGCGCGGCTTCTGCATCGGCCATGTCGGGCCAGAGGCAGCGGTGGGCGGACCCATCGGTCTGTTGCGCGACGGCGACTACATCGCCATCGACGCCGTTGCCGGGACGATCGATGTGGAGCTGAGCACGGAGGAGCTGGAAGAGCGGCGCAAAGCCTGGGCCCCGCGCATGCACGACTTCCAGTCCGGTGCTTTGTGGAAGTACGCCCAGACGGTCGGTGATGCCGAACGCGGCGCTGTCACCCAACCGGGCGGCAAGGCGGAGACGCACACATACGCGGATATCTGACGCGGGTTGGATCGCTCCGACCGTGCGGCCATGTCAGCGCCGAACGGTATGGAGTGCTTTCGGTCTCGAACGGCTATGAGGGCTTGAACCGTGTTCTCGTCCCGCAGCCAGTCGGTCAATCTCTCCGACGCTGAACTGGCGAACCTCGGCTTCCTTCTTGTTGAGTTCCGTGCGGATTTTGATCGGCCTAACCTCGATCTCAACTTGGTGGAGAACTTCCGCCCGGGAGCTTTCCGCTCCCTATGGCTGCGGCTTAACGGCAAACCGGTGTCGAGGGTCTACGATGGACGATACTTCATCGTGCCTTGTGTGCCGGGCCGCCACAAAGTAAGTGCGGTGAACGTGCCGTTCTTCTTTACGCACACTCGCGAAATAAATGTCAGAGCAGGTGAGTGCGCTCGGATCATCGTGGAGTACATCCCTTATCCACAGTGGTTCGCCATATTCCTATTGCTCATCAAGCCGCACTGGATGTTCGGCCTGACGGTTTTCGCGTACGTCCATCCCATTTGGATCATCGATCTGCTGATATGGACCTTTCTGCCCCGAGGCTTCCCATTGAGGCAGACTTGGCTGACGTCGCATCGCCTCTGGCATGAGGACACTGGGCCGATGACGAACGAGGTTGCAGCTCTACACCTGAAGCCTGCGCCGGTCTGCCGGACCCGGCGCACCTACTTCTTAACCATCCTGGTCAGATTCCTGGTCGACTCTTGGCGCCATCGCTAGCGGACAGTCGGTTTCCACACATGTCGCCAGACGGCATTTGACTTCCAGCGCGGCGGCAAGCTCACGGCGTCACTGTCTGGATCACCGCGAGCCCCTCGAATTGCGGAGGGCCCAGATAGAGCGACTTGTTCTGCCCCGCATCCTTGTGGGCGTCGCGGAAGGCCTGGCTCTTGGTCCAGGCCACGAAATGCTCTTCGCTGGCCCAGACGGTGTGGGAGATGTAGAGGGTGTGGTCTTCATGCTGTGGGCCCCGCAGCAGGCGGAACTCTACGAACCCTTCCTCCTTGGTGATATGGACCTCACGATTGAGCCAGACGGCCTCGAAGTCGGGCTCACTGCCTGTCTTCACACGAAATCGGTTCATTGCGATGTACATGCGAGACTCCTGACTGGATGCGCCGGTGCGCACCTATGACATGGCGGATAATCAGGCATGGGGCGCGACAGCGATCTGTCTCGGACACTACGCCGATCGCCGCATCTCAACGACGCCGTCGGCTATGGCCGCATAGAGGGCGTCCAGGTCGGCCTCGCTAACGCAGTAGGGGGGGAGGATGTAGACCGTGTTGCCAAGTGGCCGCAGCAGGAGACGTCTCTCCCGGAAGAAGGTAAGCAGCCGCGGCCCGAGCTCGGACAGGTAGCCGGCGGCGCCGGTGTTGATGTCGAGTGCGGCGATGGTTCCGGTGCGGCGGACGTTCTCCACGCCCTCCAACGCTCGCATCGTCTCCAGCCGGCGGTCATGCGCCGCTGCGATCGCTGCGATGCGGTCGGCGACGGGCTCGGTTTCCCAGACCTGGAGATTGGCGACCGCGGCGGCGCAGGCCACGGGATTGCCGGTGTATGAGCTGGAATGGAAGAAGGTGCGGCGACGGTCTTCCGAATAGTGGGCATCGAAGATGCGTGCGGCGCACAGTGTGACCGCCAGAGGCAGGGCGCCGCCCGTGATCCCTTTGGAATAGCAGGCGATGTCGGGAACGATATCGGCCTGCTCGCAGGCGAACAGCGTGCCAGTACGCCCCCAGCCCGTCATCACCTCGTCGGCGATGAAAAGCACATCATGGGCCGCGCAGATCCGCCGCATCTCTCGCAGCGTGTCGACCCCGTACATCAGCATCCCGCCGGCGCCTAGCACCAGCGGCTCGACGATGAAGGCGGCCGGTGTCTCCGGCGCGCGGCATGCCGCCTCCAGTGCATCGAGCGTGCGCTGCTCGGCCCCCACCGATGGGAACGGGATGGTTTCCACATCGAACAGCAGCGGCTCATAGGCCTGGTTGAAGACGCCGCGGGCGCCGACCGACATGGTCCCGATCGTGTCGCCGTGATAGCCGTGCTCCAGCACCAGAATGCGGCTGCGTGGCCGGCCCGTGTGCAGCCAATAGCCGAGCGCCATCTTCAGCGCGACCTCGACCGCCGTGGACCCGCTGTCGGAGAAGAAAACGTGGTCCAGGCCCTCGGGCGTGATCTCGATCAGGCGCCGGGCCAAGTGCTCCGCCGGCTCGTGCGTGTAGCCGGCGAAGATCACCTGGTCCAAAAGCTCGGTCTGGCGCCGGATCGCCGCCTGGATCACAGGGTGGGAATGCCCGTGGGTGATCACCCACCAGGACGAGATGGCATCGATGATGCGCGTTCCGTCGTCGGCATAAAGATAAGCGCCGTCACCGCGGGCGATCTTCGGGATCGTCTGTGTGATCGCGTGCTGGGTGAAGGGGTGCCAGATGGGGGAGGCGCCGGCTTGCGTCATGATCGGTCGTCTCCGGGCCGGAAGTCGGCCAGCCGGAACTGCTGCGCGAATGCTTGGGCAAGGGTGGTGCTGTTCAGGCGGTCCAGCCAGGGCAGGCGGCCGAGCCGGCGGACGCCGCTGAAGTCCACGATCGTCCGTTCGGTGTCGGGTACCGGGTCGCCCACGAAGACGATGCCGTGGATCGGGATCGCGCGGGCCTTCAGTGCCTCGATCGACAACAGCGCGTGGTTGATGCCGCCAAGGGCTGTCCGCGCGCACAGCACGACCGGCAGGCCCCAATCCGCGAAGGCGTCGATAAACAGCGTCTGACGGGTCAACGGCACCAGCAGACCGCCCGCACCCTCCACGATCAGGGGGCGGTCGGTCTGCGGTGGCGCCAGACGGGCCGGGTCGATGGTCACGCCGTCGATCTCGGCCGAGACGTGCGGCGAGGCCGGGGTGCGCAGCCGATAGATCTCAGGCAGGAAATCGTCGTCCGGCAGGCCAGTCAGCCGGCGCACCGCATCGGTGTCCGTCTCGTCCTCCAGCCCCGATTGCACCGGCTTGAAGTAGGTGGCGCCGAGTGCCTGCATCAGCATCGCGGCGGCAATGGTCTTGCCGACGCCCGTATCGGTGCCGGAGACGACGAGACGCACAGTCAGCACCCCTCCACTCGCATGAGCTTTTAGCCGCCCGCCGCGGCCTAGTCGCTCGGCTGCAAGTCTTCGATCGGTAGGTCGCCGATGCCGAGCTTGGTGAACAGCATGGTGTCGGCATCGTCGCCGGGGTTGCCGGCCGTCAGCAGGCATTCGCCCACGAAGACGGAGTTTGCGCCGGCGAAGAAGCACAGCGCCTGCATCTCGTCCGACATCTCCGTGCGGCCGGCCGACAGCCGCACGAACGACTGCGGCATCATGATGCGGGCAAGCGCGATTGTGCGGACGAAGGCGATCGGGTCCAGCGGCTCGACCTCTCCCAGGGGCGTGCCCTCGATGGGGATCAGCATATTGATCGGCACGCTTTCCGGGTGCTGGGGCAGGTTGGCCAGCGTCACCAGCATGTCGACACGGTCCGCCGCCTCTTCACCCATGCCGATAATGCCGCCG
>JANQIX010000042.1 GCA_028281925.1 Alphaproteobacteria bacterium | reverse complement strand
GCCTGCAGGACCTGATCTTCGACACCTACCAGCAGTTCCAGCCGCGTGCCTACACGCCGCCGGTCGTCGACCTGGAGGACCTTTCCCGCCCATCCGGCGTCCGCATCATCGACATCGACGACGAAAGCCTGCGCCGGCTGGGCCAGTGGCCGTGGCCACGCACCTATGTGGCCCAGCTGGTCGACCTGCTCGACTATTACGGGGCGCGGGCGATCGTCTTCGACGCCGTGTTCTCCGAGCCCGACCGGACATCGCCCGCCAATGCCATCACCGCCTGGATCAGCGACCCGGCGGTGGAGGAAATCAGACCGACGGTCGAGGCGCTGGCCGATCATGACGCAGTGCTGGCCGACGTCATCGGCGGAAAGCCCGTAGTCGCCGGCAATTTCGCGATCTCGGGCCAAGAGGGAGGCACGCCGGAGATCAAATGGGGCTTTGCCTATGGCGGGGCCACAGCGGAAAGCACGCCTGTGCTGCACCTGCCCCGGTTCGGCTCCGCGGTCCGGAACCTCGTGCCGATCGAAGCAGCGTCCGTCGGCAACGGGATCTTCAATGTGGTGCCGGGAACGGACGGCGTCGTCCGCCAGGTGCCCCTGTTCTTCAGCCTCGATGCCGCCCGCCGCGACGACGGGGGCCCAACCGCCCTGTTCCCGTCCCTGTCGGCCGAAGCCGTCCGGGTCGCGTTCGGCGCCTCGACCTATCTCGTCAAGCTGGCCGGGGCCAGCGGGGAGGAAGCCTTCGGCAGCGAAACCGGTATCGCCCGGATCGCCGTCGCTGGCATCGAGATCCCGGTGACGGCCGATGGCCAGATCCGGCTCTACGACACCGGCCCGGTGCCGGAGCGGTTCGTGCCCGCCTGGCAGCTGTTCACGGGCGAGGTCGACCCTTGGACCATCGCCAACCACATCGTCTTCATCGGCTCGTCCGCCGCCGGACTGCATGACCTGCGGGCGACGCCGCTGCAGCCGGTCACGGCAGGTGCCGAGATCCATGCCCAGGTGGCCGAACAGATCCTGACCGGGGAGTTCCTGCTCCGCCCCGACTGGATTGCCGGAGCGGAGATCGCCTACATGCTGGGTCTCGGGCTGCTGCTGATCCTGGTCCAGCCACGCTTCGGCGCCCTGCCCGGCGGCTTCGCGGCATTCGGCCTGACCGCGATTGCCATTGGCGGAAGCTGGATCGCTTTCGACCGCTATCATCTGCTGATCGAGCCGGTCTTGGCGACGGCGACGCTGCTGGCGCTCTACAGCCTCAACAGTCTGATCGGCTATCTGCAGACCGAGACCGAACGGTCGCAGGTGCGCGGCGCCTTTTCCCGCTACCTGGCACCGGAGCTGGTGGAGGAGCTCGCCCGCACCCCGGAGAAGCTGGAGCTGGGCGGCGAGATGCGGGACATGACGGTGATGTTCTGCGACATCCGCGGGTTCACCAGCATCTCGGAAAAGCTCGGCGACCCCCAGGCGCTCACCAGTCTGATCAATCGGTTTCTCACGCCCATGACGGAACTGGTGATGAGCCACCGCGGCACCATCGACAAGTATATGGGCGACTGCATCATGGCGTTCTGGAATGCGCCGCTGGACGACGCGGACCATGCCGGCAATGCATGCCGGGCCAGCCTCGCCATGATCGGCAGCCTGGAAGCGCTGAACGGCCGGCTGGCCGAAGAAGCGCGAGCCCAGGGACGCCCCTATCTGCCGCTCAGGATCGGCGTCGGGCTGGGCACCGGCGACTGCTGCGTCGGCAATATGGGATCCGACCTGCGCTTCAACTATTCGGTCTTGGGCGACACGGTAAATCTCGCGTCACGCCTGGAGGGACAGACGAAGAGCTACGGCGTCGACATCGTGATCAACGAGACGACCCGCAACCAGGCCGAGGACATTGCGGCGCTGGAGCTGGACCTGATCCGCGTGAAGGGCAAAGACCAGCCGGTCCGGATCTTCGCGCTGCTCGGCGACGACGCCCGCGCCGCAGAGGCGGAGTTTGTAGCTCTCGCCGCGGCCCATGATGATCTGATGACTCACTACCGCGCTCAGGCCTGGCAGGCGGCCCGCGCTGATCTGTCAGCCTGCCGCACTCTGGCGCCGCCAGTGTTCGGCACCGGCCTCGATCATCTCTATCAGCTCTATGAGGAACGGCTGGACGAACTGAGCGCACATCCGCCGGGCCCCGACTGGGACGGCGTGCATGTGGCGAAGACCAAATAGACTGCGTTCCCGCCTGCTGCCCGCCACGCGCCTGCTGCACAATCACCCAAAGTCGTTCATACTCTTGCCGAAGGTCGGGGGCACATCCGGGGACGAAGCATCTCCACAGATGAGAGGGCGGCCCGATGTTCCAGATGCTGCGATTGGGGTTGACCGGTTTCGCCGCCGTGCTGGCGCTCACAGGGGCGGCACTCGCCCAGGACAATCCCTGCCCGGAGGGACAGCAACCCGTCTACAACACCACCCTTGAACGGGTCGTCTGCATGGGCATTCCCGGCAGCGGCGGTTCGGCTGACCAGCGTCCAACTTCGCCCTGCCCCAGCGGACAGCTGCAGGTCGTGACTTCGGATGGCGAGGTCCGTTGCATCGAGGTCAGGGCGGTGCCCGCGATCTTGTGCGTGCCGCCCTATCGGCAGATGACGCAGCAGGGTTGTGAATGGACCTGCGGGACCGGATCACAGCCGGACGAGGCCAGCGGCGAATGCCAGTGCCAACCCGGGCTGGTGGAAGCGGGCACGGACACCGAGGGCCGGAGGATCTGCGCCGTCGACCCACGCAGCCTGGTGCCGGTGCCGGGCCGTCCGCCGCTGGAACGCGATCCGGCTGGAACGCCCATTCTGCCGGACGGCCCGCGCCCCTTGCCGATCCAGCCGCCGGGTTAGGGCTCCTCCTCGACCGTCATCACGGACGGTTGCAGACGAAAAGCCAGCAGGCCCGACGCCTCAGGCAAGACGACCGGTTCCAGCCAGTTCGGTGGGTTACTCTGAACCAGCCGGTCGACGAAGGACGCCTCCGCCTCACCGCGATAGCGGTGCCGGTTTGGCCCGTCGCGGCAGACCAGGACCAGGTCGACACCGCGTCCTTCCAGCGCCGTCTGGGCCGAGCGGACCTCCGTCGATCCGAACACGCGATCGATGGTCAACAGCCCAGCCGGCGCGCGGTGGTAGGGTGCGGCAACCACGGCATGGGATGTGCGGAACAAGAGCTCCGGTCCCAGGTCGATGGGAGCCGCGATCAAGAGCGCCCGTCCGTCGGGACCAGTGAGTGCCTCAAGCAAGGGCGCGGCCGGTGCCACCTCGCAGGGCAAAGTCGGCCCGTCGACTGAAGCCGCTTCCGGCGCCGCAGATGGCTTAAGCGCAAAGACGGCAATCAGCGCGAGCACGGGGCTGGCACGCACCAGCACGCGCGCCGCGGCATGGCGCAGTCTGCCACCGTGGCGCCAGACCGCTGCGCAGGCCGCTGCAGCCGGGATCACGCCCAAAAGCGCGGCATCGCTGAACAACCGGATCTGATAGGCAAGGCCAAGCAGCGATGCGGCACAGAACACGCATACCACCAGGTACTTCTGACGTAAGGCCCCACGACTGCGGATCAGCACTACGGCGGCGTAGGCCATTCCCAGAAGCGGTACGAGGAGGAACCGCGCCATCAGCCCAGCTTCCTCCGCCGGAAGGGCGCTGAATGGCCGGGCTTCCTTCACGGACTCCAGCCACATCGCGGCCACCGCCGGATCCAGCTGCCCGTAAGGGCCCTGCAGGCAATCGGGAAAGAGCGCCACAAAGCCGGCGCAGGCCGCGACACCGGAAACCGCGGTCCAGGCCAATCGCACCAATGGGCCGACCGTCGGCCGGTCGAGCACCGCAAGAAGGCCCCAGAACACGGCGACCACCCCGGCGAACCCCACGGTCGTGGCGGAGAATCCGTCACAGGCCGCGGCGGTCCAGGCCCCGACCGGATGGGAGATCGGCATGATCAGCACGACGACCCCGAGATGCGCGCCGGCAAACCACAATGCCGCGCGCAGCGAGGTGCGCCGCCACACCCAGTCAAGCGCCAGCGCGGCGGAGAAGACGATCAGCCAGGGCGCCACCTCATGGCTCACCCACATCCCCACCGCGGAAACGACGCCGGCAAGAGCCGCAACACGCACGGCACCGGCGTCGTCCGCAACCCTGACTGCGGCCCCGAACAGCACCGCCAGAACCAGCATATGATAGGCGTGATGGTCCACCCGACCGGGTAGGAACTGGATCAACGCGGGCGCGGCAAAGACAAGCGCGGGCAAGACCAAGAGCCGGGTCAGCCCGGGCAGCAGCGGCGCCACGGCCCAGCCCAGGGTGAGGAGCAGTGCCAGCAAGAGGCCCGCCGGCACGACGGCGGCGGCGACCAGCAGCGCCTCGCGCCGATCCATCTCCGGTTCAAGCAGCCACGCCACAAGCGCAATCGGCAGGTCCGGCAGGCGCGTCCAGTGCGTGGCGATGCCGTCCGGCGGATCGAGACGCGTCTGCGTCAGGTCGTGCCACGCAGCACCGCCCAAGAGATCGGAGACCTGGACGAGGCGCATGTAGTCGTCCGGACCGAAAGCCGAAACGCCGTCCCGCGTCTCGGTGAGGGCGCCGGACCAGAACGCCTGAAGCAACGCCCAGATCGCCAGCGCTGCTGCGGCATACGCCAAATGGCCGCGCCACTGGGGTCGGGTCCCGGTACGGCGGGGCGTCGCCGTACCGCTGGCGAAGGCCTCATGCCCTGCGACGACCACTCTTCATCACTTTCAGCCGCATCGTTCGTCGGCCACGACGCTACGACTGTGCTCTCAAGATAGCGTTAACCGGATCGCATCCCCGGGCTGGCGACATCAATGGTAGAGACGCGCCGATCCGGGCAACCGGGCCTCGACGGATCCTGCCTAAGCCCGCAGTCCCTTCGCGGCGGCGAGCGCAAGCCTGGCCGCGCTCTGATCTGCAGCGGCCCTGATCCAGGTCTCCTCGACCCTGTCCCAGGTATCGAAGAACTGCGGGCAGAGCACATTGGCGTGCTGGTATTCCTGCCTCAAGGTAACCCGGAACAAGGCGGGATCGTCCGTCGAAAGGGCGACCGGCACACCGGCCGCCACCCACTCAGCCAGGGGATGCGCGTCCAGGCTCGGAATGACGCCCAGCTTCAGATTGCTCGTCAGACATACGTCGATCGGTGGTGCTTCCGGCCCAAGCGCCGTGATCCAATCTGCCATGGCGACGGCATGCGTTACCCTATCCGGTCGCAGCGTTTCCACGATTTGTCGCGCCAGATCCGCCGGAGAGGTTTCACCTGCGTGGCAGAGCGCTTTCAGCCCGGCCTCCCGCGCCTGCCGAAATACGGGTGCGACCTCTGCGGGGCGGGCCAACGCTTCGTCACCACCCATGCTGAGCGCGCAGACGCCGAGGTCTCGCAGAGGGTCGGCGCGTCTGAGAATCGTCTTGAACGTCGCGGCATCGAACTGCCAGGGAAGGTCGATGATGAAGCGCAAACTCGGCCCCCTGTGGACCGCCCGGCAGGTTTCGTTGATCCGCGCCAGCACAGACGCGATGTCGAGGCCCCAGGTGTTCAGCAGCGCGTAATTGATCTGCAGCTCGGCATAGCAGATCCCCTGCTCTGCCGCATGCCGCGCGTAATCCATGGCGACGGTGGCATAGGCTTCCTCAGTGTTCAGGAAGTTGTATCCGAACCGGAGATGCTCCAGGAAAACATCGAACTGCCTATCCGGCCGGTCGCTGAAGGACGGTGGCGGGAACAAGAACTCAGAGTTCTTCCACCAGGTCCGGACATGCAGCGGCCACACGCACCCCTCAAGATGGACGTGCAGCTCGCATAGAGGCGCTGACGTCGCAGTGTCCATCAGGGCTAGCCGTCGGCGCCCCCCTCTCCGCCCTGCGGTCCCCAGAACATCACCCAGATCGTGAGGTCGTCGGTGAAGTTTTCGAACCGATGCTCCATGCCCGCAGGCACCATCAGCATGTCGCCGGGCTCGAACCGCGCACGCTCCTGCCCGCGCACGAAGTCGCCATAGCCGCGCATGATCACGTAGACCTCGTCCTGATCATGCGGTTTCTGGTCGTCGACGCGGCTCGGCATGTACAGCCCCGCCGACATCGTGCCGTGAAGCATCATCTTCGCATAGGGCGTCGACGGGGGATGGGGCACGCTCGCAACGGCAGCCTCCAGCGCAACGTGCCAGGGGCGCGACTGCTCGGGTCCTTTGCTCATGGGATCAGCTCGTAGACATTCCACAGGGTCTTGGTCGCGACACGATCGTAGAGCGTGCGCGCACGGTAATTGTCGTCAGCCGTGATCCAGCGGATCTTGGGCCAGCCGCGCTTGCGGCCTTCCTCGGCGACATGGGCGATCAGCGCCTCGCCGATGTGGTCGCCCCGGGCTTCCGGGTCCACGAACAGATCGTCCAGAAACCCGATCTCTATGCCGCGCAGCGGGCTGGGCATGGCCCGGTAATGGGCAAGGCCCACCGCAATGCCGTCATTGGTGCGGGCGATCACGCCTTCCTGCACATGGTCCGGGTCCTGGATCCACTCCCATGTCGTTGCCGCTATCTCGTCATCCATCGCCACACGGTAGAACTCTGCATAGCCTTGAAACAAACGCCGCCAGTCCGCCCTGTCCGCTTCGCCGGGACGCTCTATCGTGATCGTCGACACGGGTCCGCCCTGCCTTCTTTCGTCCGTTCGCCGGTTCCCGACAGCATACCCGATCCGCCCGGTCACGCGAGCGTCATCGGCAAATCCTTGCCCCAGGCACCGATATTCGCCAGTTTGATGGGGAATATGCCGCGCGGCACACCTTTGGCCGCGGCGGACTGGATTGCCACGATTTGGATGACGGACACATGCAGCAGGCGGCGGAACGGCCGGCGAACGACGACAACGCCGGCCAGGTAGTTGTTACGCTGCCCGACGGCAGCCAACGCGCCTTTCCGGGCGCGGTCTCCGGTGCGGAGATCGCAGCCTCGATCGGCAAAGGGCTGGCGAAGGCAGCGATCGCGATCAAGGTGGATGGGCAGGTGATGGACCTCACCACCACGCTGACCACGGATGCCGCCGTTGAGATCGTCACTCGCACCACGCCCGACGCGCTGGAGATGATCCGCCACGACGCCGCCCATGTGATGGCGGAGGCGGTGCAGGCGCTCTATCCGGGCACGCAGGTGACCATCGGCCCTGCGATCGAGAACGGGTTCTATTACGACTTCGCGCGGGATGAGCCGTTCACGCCTGACGATCTGGTGCGGATCGAAGAGAAGATGCACGAGATCGTGGATGCCGACCGCCCGTTCCGCCGCGAGGTTTGGGCGCGGGATGAGGCCATCCGCCATTTCGAGGGGATGGGCGAGACCTACAAGGCCGAGTTGATCCGCGACCTGCCGGAAGACGAGGTGATCTCGATCTACTGGCAGGGCGAGTGGCACGATCTCTGCCGCGGGCCCCATCTGCCGTCGACGGGCCATGTCGGCCATGGCTTCAAGCTGATGAGCGTGGCCGGGGCCTATTGGCGGGGCGACAGCAGCCGCGAGATGCTGCAGCGGATCTACGGCACCGCGTGGCGCGACAAGAAGGAGCTCGACGCCCATCTGCAGCAGCTTGAGGAGGCGGAGCGCCGCGACCATCGCCGCCTGGGCCGCGAGATGGACCTGTTCCACTTCCAGGAGGAGGCGCCGGGCCAGCCCTTCTGGCACGACAAGGGCTGGACGATCTATACGGCGCTGTTGGACTTCATGCGCCGCAAGGTACGGGCCCGCGGCTACACCGAGGTGAACACGCCGCAGCTCTTGGACTCAGGTTTCTGGCGCGCCTCGGGCCATTGGGACAAGTACCGGGACAACATGTTCATCTTTGATGCCGAGAGCGAACGGCCCTCGGCCCTGAAGCCCATGAGCTGCCCCGGCGCTGCCCAGCTGTTCCGCCACACCCAGCGCAGCTATCGCGAGCTGCCGATCCGCATGGCGGAATTCGGCAAGGTCTTCCGCCAGGAAGGGGCGGGCAAGCGCCACGGCCTGATGCGCGTTCAGGCCTTCACGCAGGACGACGCCCACATCTTCTGCACCGATGAGCAGCTGGAAGACGAAGTCGTCGCCATGGCGGAGCTGATCGAGGAGATCTATCGCGATCTGGGCTTCACCGATGTGATCGTGCGCTTCGCTACCAGGCCCGACGAGCGCATCGGCGATGACCGGGACTGGGACCGGGCGGAGGCGGCGCTGCACAGCGCCTGCCAGCGCATCAGCCTGAAATGGGAGCTGAACCCCGGCGATGGCGCGTTCTATGCGCCTAAGCTGGACTTCTACCTGCGCGACGCCATCGGCCGGTCGTGGCAGTGCGGCACCATTCAGGTGGACATGAACATGCCGCGACGCCTGGACCTGACCTATATCGACGATCAGGGGGAAAAGCGTACGCCACACATGGTGCACCGCGCGATCCTGGGCTCGGTCGAGCGCTTCATGGGCGTGATGATCGAGCACTATGCCGGCAAGCTGCCCCTGTGGCTGGCGCCGGTGCAGGCCGTGGTGGCCACCATCACCAGCGAGGCCGACGATTACGCTCAGACGGTCGCTGAGCGTTGCAAAGCCGCCGGCCTGCGCGTGGAAACGGACCTGCGCAACGAGAAGATCAACCTGAAGGTCCGTGAGCACAGCCTGGTGAAGGTGCCGGCGCTGCTTGTGGTCGGCAAGCGCGAGGCGGCGGAAAACCGGGTCGCCCTGCGCCGTTTGGGGGGCGAACAGCAGGAAGTTCTTGCCCTTGACGATGCGATTTCTAAACTGGGATTGGAGGCACTGTCGCCTATCGATCGGGAGGGTCGTGCGACGGTGTGACGCCGCCGGTGTTTATGTTCAACCGCTGATGGAGGGTATTCATAGCCAGGTTGCCGCAGCAGACCCCGCCGCCCAAGGAAGGGCCGCGGGTCAATGGGGAGATCGACGTGCCGCAGGTGCGGCTAGTGGATCAGGCCGGAACGATGATCGGAGTTGTGCCTGTGCGTCAGGCACTGGAGGCAGCCGAAGACGCTGGGTTGGATCTGGTAGAGGTCTCGCCCAACGCCAGTCCGCCTGTCGCCAAGATTCTGGACTACGGAAAATACAAATACGAGGTCCAGAAGAAGCGCAACGAACAGCGCAAGCGCCAAAAGACCATCGACGTCAAGGAAATCAAGCTGCGTCCCACGATCGACAGTCACGACTACGACGTGAAGATGCGCAGCACCGAACGCTTTCTACAGGATGGCGATAAGGTCAAGGTGACCATGCGCTTCCGCGGACGTGAGCTGGCGCACCAGGATATCGGCATGAACCTGCTGATAAAGGTGCGCGACCAGTTTGCCGAGTACGCGAAGGTTGAGCAGATGCCGCGCATGGAAGGCCGGCAGATGATCATGATCCTCGCTCCCAAGTAACCGCGCCCACGCGCATCCGACCCAGGCAGCTTAGCAGCGAGTGACATTCGGACGGCCCCTCGGCGGCCGTCCGTTCTTGCCTGCGCGGTGGCATGGCGCGATCCTCTCAGACGTACGCCAACCGGCGGCAAGCCGGAGCACGAACGGGAGGGCGCGAACCGGCATGCGCAACAAGGTGGTCTCTGCGGCCGAGGCGGTCGCCATCATCCGCAACGGCGACACGCTGTGCAACGCCGGCTTCGTCGGTAACGGCACACCGGACGAGTTGCTGGCGGCGTTGGCGGCCAGGTTCGTCGAGACGGGCGAGCCGCGGGATCTGACGCTGCTGTTCGCCGCCGGCCAGGGCGATGGCAAGGAGCGAGGGCTCAACCGCCTGGGCCATGACGGCCTGCTGCGCCGCGTGATCGGCGGCCACTGGGGCCTGATCCCCAAGGTCGCCCAGCTGGCGGTGGCGGAAAAGATCGAGGCCTACAACCTGCCGCAGGGATGCATCAGCCATCTCTATCGCGACATTGCCGCCGGCAAGGCGGGCCTGCTGACGAAGGTCGGCATGCACACCTTCGTCGACCCGCGCAACGGCGGTGGCAAGGTCAATGCGATCACGACCGAAGATATCGTGACCCTGCTGACCATCGGTGATGAGGAATGGCTGTTCTACAAGGCCATGCCCATCAACATCGCCTTCATCCGCGGCACCACGGCGGACGAGAGCGGCAACATCACTATGGAGCGCGAGGCCCTGACCTTGGATGGGCTCGCCATGGCCATGGCCGCCAAGAACAGCCACGGCTTCGTCATCGCCCAGGTGGAGCGGATCGCTGAGACGGGATCGCTGAACCCGCGCCTGGTGAAGGTGCCTGGCATCCTGGTGGACTGCGTGGTGGTGGCCGAGCCTGAGAACCATCGCCAGACCTACGCCACGGCCTATAGCCCGGCCTTTGCGCAAGAGGTGCGGGTGCCGCTGAAGACGATCGCGCCGATGCCGCTCAGCCCCCGCAAGGTGATCGCCCGACGCGCGGCGTTCGAGCTGCCGATGAACGGCGTCGTCAATCTGGGCATCGGCATGCCAGAGGGTGTGTCGGCCGTGGCGGCGGAAGAGAAGATCCTGAAATACGTGACCCTGACCGCCGAACCCGGCGTTGTCGGCGGCATGCCGGCCAGCGGCCTGGATTTCGGCGCTGCGGTCAACACCGATGCCATCATCGAGCAGAACCAGCAGTTCGACTTCTACGACGGCGGCGGTCTGGACCTCGCCTGTCTCGGCATGGCCGAATGCGACCAACGCGGCAACGTCAATGTCAGCCGCTTTGGCCCGCGCCTTGCCGGTGCGGGTGGCTTCATCAATATCAGCCAGAATGCCCGGCGCGTCGTCTTCGTCGGCACCTTCACCGCCGGCGGGCTGGAGGTGGCGGTCGGGGATGGCAAGCTCCAGATTCTGAACGAAGGCAAGTCCCGCAAATTCGTGGCCGATGTCTTCCAGGTGACCTATTCCGGCCCCTATGCCGCGTCCATCGGCCAGCCGGCCCGCTATGTCACCGAGCGTTGCGTGTTCGACCTGACAGACGAGGGGCTGGAACTGGTCGAGGTGGCGCCCGGCATCGATGTCGACCGCGACGTGCTGGCGCTGATGGATTTCCGGCCGATCGTCCGCGATCCGAAGCTTATGGATCCGCGCCTGTTCCATGAAGCGCCGATGGGGCTGGAGGACGACCTGATCGGCCTCAAGCTGGAAGACCGCATCAGCTACGACGCCGACAGCAACACGCTGTTCCTCAATTTCGAGGGGATGACGGTCCGCACCGTCGACGACGTCAACGCCGTCCGGCAGGCAGTGGATCGGCAATGCACGGCCATCGGCCGCAAGGTCGAGACCATCGTGAACTACGACAACTTCACGATCGACGAACAGGTGCTGTCCGACTATGCCGCAATGGTGGACTATGTCGTTGGGACATACTATTCGAAGATCAGCCGATACACGACCAGCGCCTTCATGCGGCTGAAGCTGGGCGGCGCGCTGCAGAGCCGCGGTGCAGCCCCCCACATCTTCGAAACGCAGACCGAAGCGCAGGCGTTTCTGGAGGGCCGGACGGAGTGAGGGGGCGGGGCGCTGGAGGGCTGCGGCACAGGGTAACGGGGTGGTGAAATGACCCGGATCCATGTGACGCTCTTCACATCCTCAGAAGGCGCCAGGGCATAAGTTAAGAGACAGACATCAAGGCGGCCGGCACCAGGTGCAAGGGGCCGCGAGGCGGGGACCCGGAATGCGCGAAAAGGTTTGTGTCGGACTGGCGAGCGGTCTGCTCGCGACCGCGATCGTGCTTGCTTTCGTCCTGTTCGGTACCGCAGCAATGATCGGTGACCGCAGTCCTGGAGACGAACCGCTGACAGCCAAAGACGGGGTAGACCCGGCCGGCATTCGCCCCGTTGGGGCAAGTGCCGTGATCGAGTCCGGCTATGGCTTTAGGGCTACCGAAGAAGACACGCCGTCGTCCGACGACCGTTAAGCTTCCAGATCCGGATATCTTTCCCGCGCGGGGAAAGTCGCACGAAGGCTGGTGAAGGCCGTTCCGTCCGGCGCCCGCCTGGCAGCTGGCGTCAGCGCTGCGGCGGCCTCAATCGCGTCCGCCCTGGCCCTTGTGTCCACAGCCCCAGAAATCAGACAGGTTGTCCGCGTCTCGCCGTCGGGCACCAATTCCGCCAGAGCCCGCAGCAGCCTGACCGCACCGGCCGGATTGTGCCCGGTGCGGGCGAATACCGGAAACAGGAAGCGATCAGCGGCCCGTTCCAGGGTCGGGCCATAGCCGGCAACGGCGATCGTCAGCAACGGCCTTTGCAGCGCATCGGCAAGCCCCGGCACCTCGTCGTCACGATCGTCGTATGTGGCGAGCGCCGCCAGGGCTGACTGATCCAGCGCGCGCCGGCGACCGGGCTCGCCAAGCACGGCAAAGGCGTGCTCTTCAGCCGCATGCCCCATCTGGTGGGCGATCGCAGCGGCCAGCGCACTCTCGCTGTCGGCGTGGCGGATCAGCCCTTTGTGGACCGCGATCTTGCCGCCCGGCAACGCCCAGGCATTCGGCGACTCGCGGTCGATCAGCACGATTTCCCACGCAAGAGCAGGCTCTGGCACGGCCGCGAACAGGGGCTCTGCCACGCGGCGCAACGCCTGCTGCGCACTTGAGTTGCGGTAGCTTCCGCCCGCCGCATCGATCGCCCGCGCGAAGAGACGATTGCCGATTTCAGACTGTCGCGCTGGCGACAGATCCGGCATATCGACGCGACCGTCCAACGCCCGTTCCGGCAGCGGCCCGATGGCTGGGCAGCCAGCGAGCCCGAGCGAGGCCGCACCGACGCTGAGGCCGGCGAGCACCCGCCTTCGGCCCAGCCGATGTCTGCTTCCCAGGCTCATGGCGCCACATTCACGACATCGGGGCCCGCAGGCGCAAAGCCAGGATCGACGGAGAACGCCACCGAGGTCGTCCGGCCGTCGACCGTAACCTCCACGCGATAGGGTGATCCTGGCGTCAGTGCCGGAGCGGTGGAAGGATACCGTGCCGTCCCGCTGCCGGTGCCGCCTTCCCACAGCAGGCGCTGCGGCCCGTCTTCGATCGCGAAGACGCGGACCGATGCCGGCCCGCGGCCCGGAGCCCAAACGAAGGTCGGGCGACGCTGCCGCGTTGTCGCCTCTTGCCATGCCGGTCCGGCGAACGGTCCAGACCCCATTGCAGCCACCAGGGCCGGATCGGCTGGGCCGGGAAGGGGCGGGCACGCTACGGCCCGCCGATCGATCGTTGCCCCGGAGGCAAGGCTGCCCACGGTGCCGACAATAAAGCCAGCCCCGATCACCGTCTCTTCAACGCAGCCGCGTGGATAGATCAGGGTGATACGATCCCCCGGTCCCAGCGCGACACGATCGCCAGCCGAAAGCTGCTGCCCAGCCGTGCGCGTCGTCCCGGCGGGCCCTGAGACGGATAGGATCTCGGCCGTCACGGGCTGCGCGTTGGCGGGCATCCAGTCCCATGCGGGTCCGGCGGCAATCCCGGCGATCGCAATCCATCGTGACAGGCGCAATGCCGACCCCGCCGCCGCTGCCCCCGAATCGTCGCCCTATTGGACGGCCATCGTCCCCGGCGACGCAAGCTGGAAGGCGTAAGTCCCGCCCGGTTCCAGGCTATGCCTGGCGCCCTTGACGCTCACATCCACGGCCCGCGACCAGGTTTCGCTGACCGTTATGGCGAGCTGTTGGTGGTCCAGCGCAACGTCCAGCCAGTTGCCCTGGAAGCGCATGCGCAGCTTCAGCAATGTCAGGGCAGACGGCAGCATCGGGTCGAAGCCGACCACACCGTCTTCGATCGTCAGCCCGGTGAAGCAGCGTTGCACCAGGTCGACCGTGCCGACCATAAGGCCCAGATGGATGCCTTCCTTGGTGGTGCCGCCCTGGACGTCGTCGATATCGCTCTTCAGGGCGACCAGATAGTTCGACCATGCCTCTTCCGGCCGCGTGCGCGCCATCACCCAGGAATGGACCAGATAGCTGAGCGTCGAGCCGTTGGAGGTGCGTGCGCTGTAGTATTCCAGATTGCGGTTCCACATCTCGTCGGTCAGCTCGTAGCCCAGGCGATCGAACAGCCTGGCCAGGCCGGCCTTTGAGAACAGATAGAACAGCATCAGCGCGTCGGCCTGCTTCGACACCTTGTAGCGGTTGGCGGTGTCGCCTTCGGCTTCGAGGATGCGGTCGAGGCGCTGGATGTTGCCGTATTTCTGGCGGAAGTGATCCCAGTCGATCTCCTCCAGCTTCTCGTACCCCTCGAACTGGCTGATGATATCGCCGTTGTGGAACGGCACCTTCATGCGCCGGCTCATGTCCTCCCAGAGCGCCAGTTCGTCGTCGCTGATATGAAGTTTGTCGCGCAGCTCGCGGCGATGGGTGGCGTCGAGCGTATTGAGGGCCTCCACCGCCGTGCTGACCAGCCACGCCACCATGACGTTGGTGTAGGCGTTGTTGTTCAGACCGTGCTCGTCCTCGCCGGCATCAGGATAGGCTTCGTGGAACTCGTCCGGCCCCATCACGCCGTGGATCTCGTATCGGCCCTCGTCGTTCTTGAATGCCAGTGAGGCGAAGAACCGCGCCACTTCCAGGATCACTTCGGCGCCCCGGTGCTCCAGAAAGATATGGTCGCCGCTGACCACGAAGTGCTGCCAGCAGTTCCAGGCGATGGCCAGACTGACATGGCGCTGGATGAAGGTGTGGTCCGGAATCCAGCGACCGGAGCGTGGATTCAGGTGCATCACCTGGCTTTCCTCGCGCCCGTCGCTGCCGGCCTGCCAGGGGAACATGGCGCCCTTCAGCCCGGATTCCTGCGCTGCCAGGCGTGCTGGGCGAAGGCGGTTGTGACGGTAGCGGATCATCGCTTCGGCGATCTGCGGCATCCGCGCCGTCAGGTAGGGCAGGATGTAGATCTCATCCCAGAAGATGTGGCCGCGATAGGCTTCTCCATGCCAGCCGCGGGCCGGCACGCCCACATCCAGGTCCACCGTGTTGGGCGACAGGGTCTGCAGCATGTGGAAGATGTGCAGGCGCAAGATCATCTGCACCCGCTCGTCGCCTTCGACCACGATGTCGAAGCGGTCCCACAGGCGCTCCCACGCCGCGTAGTGCGCTTCCAGCAGGTTGACGAAGGTGTCCGCGCGGTCGATCGCCTCCTGCGCCGCGATATCGGGCTCGGAGATGGCGATGTCCTTGGCGTTGTAGAACGCTGCAAGCTTGCGGACCTGCAAGGTGCGGCCGGCCTCGACCGACACGGTGAAATGCTGGGCGACATATCCGTCTTCGGAAACCGCCCGCGCAGCCACGTTCAGCCGCTCGCCATCCTGATAGAGGCGCGTGCGCGCTGCCTGCCCGATCAGCAGTCTTGACTGGTTGGTCTGGGCGGCCAGATGGATCATCTCTTCGCCGTTATGCTCGCCGACGAAGGTGGTGGCGCCGAGCGGCTCCAAATGCTTGCTGTTCAGTTCCCTGTAGCGCTTCACGCCCCAGTTGGTGACGCGCCCATCGAGGTCCGATCGCACCTCGATCTCGCCTGACCAGCCTTTGGGCGTGACCGAAACCTCCACGCAGGCGAGATGGGGATTGGCCATGTCGACGAATTTGCGGACGCCGACATCCATCTCGCGGCCGTCTGCATCCTTGCAGGTCAGCGCGATCGTCAGCAGGCCGCGCTTCATGTCCAGTTCCTGGCGGAACGCCGAAAGCGTCACCTTGTCCAGGCCGAACCACTCACCACCGGCCACCCGAAAGGTCAGGCCCGTCGGGTTCGGCATGTTGACGAGGTCTTCGTTCCAGATGTCGCGGCCCGCGATCTCGGTCGCCAGCCTGTTGTAGCCGCCGGCCAGGTAGGTGCCCGGATAGTTGACGTCGTCGGGTCCGCTCCAGGGGAAGGCGCCGCGGCTGCAGAAATAGCCGTTCCCGAGCGTTGTCAGCGCCTCGCGCAGCCCTTGCTGTTCCGGATCGAAATCCTCGTAAACAAGGCTCCACTCAGCCATGTTGCGGCCTCCCCATCTGGTCGTGTGAAAACCCGCCCTCGTTTGTGACGCGGGGCGGGCGAATGGCTTTACGGCGTCATGCGGCGCAGCAATCCGATCACGTCATCGACGGTGTCGACCCGGAATGTGGCGTAGGTCTTGCGCTCCGGATCCGCCGCCGGATCGGCGCAGATCACGCTGACGCCACGCCCCTGAAGTTCGCGAAAGGCGTCTTCATCCGTCACATCGTCGCCGAAGAACATGGGCACATATTCATCACCCTCCAGCCCCAGCACCTGCAAGAGGTGGAGCACGCACTTGCCCTTGTCCCAGTCGATCTTCGGCTGCAGCTCAAAGACCTTCTTGCCGAGCTTTTCCTTCAGGTCCGGAGCCTCGGCCTCCACCCCGTCCAGGGCCGTGCGGAACCGCGGATAGTCCTCGTCCGAGACGAGCCGGTAGTGCGCGGCAATGGAGAACCGCTTGCGCTCAACGAGCGCACCCGGGATCGGGTCCAGCACCTCGTGCAGGCGGGCGTCGACCTTATCCAGCACAGGCGTGTACTTTTCGATCACGTCGCTGCCGATGGCTTCGCGCCCGGGCACATGGATGTCGAACCCGTGGCTGCCGGCGAAGATCAGGCTCTCGATGCCGACCAGTTTCTCAACATCCGGCCGGTCACGGCCACTGACCACGGCCACCGGCAGCTTCTTCGCCAGCGCATCGACGGTCGCGCGGCTTTCATCGCTCATGACCGCCAGTTCGGGGCGGGAGACGATCGGCGTCAACGTGCCGTCGTAGTCCAGGAAAATGGCCGGCGTGCGTCCGCCCAACGCGGCGGTGTAAGCGTCATAATCCGCCAGCGCCGCCGGAACGTCGGCGACCAGGCGCAGCCCTTGGGCAGTGGTGTCAGCCAATGTCGAATTCCCCCATGTCGTCGACGACGACATCGGCGCCACCGTCCAGCAGGGCCTGCCGGCCGACGCCGCGATCGATGCCGATCGTCAGTTTGAAATTGCCGGCACTGCACGCCTTGACGCCGACGACCGCATCTTCGACGGCGACACTGTCTTCCGGCCTGACGTCCAACAGCTCGCATGCATGGGTAAAGGTGTCCGGGTTCGGCTTGCCCGGCAGCCCATGCTCGGCGGCATAGTTGCCGTCGACCATCACCTCGAACAGATCGGTCAAACCGGCCGTTTCCAGCACAAGCTGGCAGTTCTTTGATGAGGAGACGACGGCCGTGCGCGCACCCTTCGCCTTCAGATGGCGGATCAGCTTGACCGTGGTGTCGAACACGGTCGGGCCGTCGCGCCGGATGACCGTGGTGAACAGGTCGTTCTTGCGATTGCCGAGGCCGCAGATCGTCTCTTGATCCGCGGCGTCTTCCGGCGTGCCCATTGGCAGGTGGACGTCGCGGGATTCGAGAAAAGACTTCACGCCGTCATAGCGCGGCTTGCCGTCGACATAGGTGACATAGTCCGATTCGAGATCGAACGGGACGAATGGCTCGCCACGGTCGGCGGAGACCTTGCGCAGGTAGTCGTCGAAAAGCTGCTTCCAGGCGCTGGCATGCACGCTGGCCGTGTCGGTCACGACCCCGTCCAGGTCGAGCACGAAAGCGGCCATGTTCATCTGGTCAAGGTTGGGTAGTGGGGCGGACATCGCTTCTCCTTATCGTTCCGGCGGACGATGCGCACCTGAAGCCACCGGAGGGCGGCGAAGCGTACGGACCTTAGGCAGGATTGCATAGTCTGCCATTGATCTGAGTCAGCCTCTTGGCCCCACCCCTTAGGCGCCGCAGTATTGCCCCATTGAACGCATAACCACGCTCGACAGCGGCGCGGGGCTCAAGTACCGTCCGCTGCGTACGCCACCGAACAGTTCCGACTGTTCACAATCGACTTCGGAACTGCTTCACACAGGGTTGGACTTCTGGGAGACCCCATGAAAATGAACGGAAATCGTCCTGCATTCGCTTTAGCCGCGGTCGCCGCGGGCACGGTTGCAACCGGTGTGCCGATCACGGCGCTCGCTCAGGATGAGGTACCGAGCACGTTGTATGATGCCTTCCAGATGTCGCTGGAAGAAGCGCCTCCGGGCATGGTGGATTTCGACAGTGCCGAGGCCATCGGCGATGAGGGGCTGGAGATCCAGGGACTTCGTGTCACGTCGCCGGATGGGGACGTTGTCTCAGTCGAGTCGATTGTCGTCGACCGCATCGAGGTCGCGTCGATCGTGGAGGATCGCCCGCCCCAATACGTTGACATCACCGTGACGGGCCTGGTGCTGCCGCAGAGCGCACTGGAGGAGATGGAACTGGCCGGGCTCGGCTATGAGGAACTGACGGCCGACATCAACATCGATTGGGAGATCGACTCTGAGTCGATGAGCCTGTCGCTCAACGAGGCCTCTTTCGATGTTCCGGGCATGGGCCTGCTGACGCTGGACTTCAGCTTCGGCAATGTCGCGCCGAATGCGGTGGCGGAGCCGATGATGCTCATGGCCGCCAGCATCGCGTCGGCGCATCTTTCCTACGACGACGACGGTCTCATGGCGCGTATCGTCGAGGTCGCGGCCGCCGAAGAAGGCAAGTCCGAGGAAGAGGTGCTGCAGGAAATCATCGGCGGGCTCGATGAGCTGCGGGCCATGGTGACGGGCGAAGGCGGCGGCGATGCGGCCATTGCCGGCATCGACCAGATCGAAGCCTTCGTTTCGGATTATGCAAGTCCGAAGGGACCGCTGACGATCGCGATCGAGCCGCAGCAGCCGGTGCCGCTGGCCATGTTCGCTGACCCTGCGGCCGCTGCAACTTCGGCCGAGACCCTGAACGCCAGCATCACCTACGGGTCAGAGTAAGGGGCGGCCAGTCCGGCTTCACCCGCGAGCGAGAGAGGATCGAGGATGTCTTTTCGTCCCCCTTCCCGTTTGCGGATCGGGCGCAGGAAGGCGCTTGGGCTCGCCGCCGGCATGGCGGTGCTGCCCGGCGCCCTTCGGCGTTCGTTCGCGCAGGATGATACCCGCTTCGATTTCACGACAATCGAGCGGCCGCCGCTGGACAGCCGTCAGAGCTTCATCGATTTCATCACCGCCGCGCGCGGCGACGACCCGCAGATGGCGGGGCGGCGATGGGATCGGTGTCAGGCGCTGATCGGCAACAGCGATCTCTGGCAGGACAAGGAAATCGAGGCGTTCCTGCTGACGCCCCGCGAGATCTTCGCGTTGGAGCAGAACCGGGCGCGTGCCTATGAGCATGCGTTCCTGGATATCGGCTACGGCGTGACGATCTCGGGCCCGCACATTGTGGGCCGCATGACCTCTGCGCTGGACGTCCAGCCGGATGAGCGGACGCTGGAGATCGGCACGGGCTCCGGCTATCAGTCGGCGATCCTGGCCTACCTGACCCGCAACCCGTATTCGATCGAGATCATCGAGCCCTTGGCGGAGCGCACGACCGCGCTTTATGCCGAACTGGCCGGTGACCGGTTCCCCGAATACGGCAATATCGGCACCAAGGCGGCGGACGGCTATTTCGGCTGGGAGGAACAGGGGCCCTTCCAGAAGATCATCGTCACCGCCGCCATCGACCACATTCCGCCGCCGCTGCTGCAGCAGTTGGATGTGGGCGGGGTGATGGTGATCCCTGTCGGCCCGCCGGGCGCCCAGACCCTGCTGAAGGTCAGCAAGGTGGAAGAGGCGGATGGCACGTTGACGATCACGCGGGAAGACCTCTATCAGGGGCGCCGCAAGGTCTCATTCGTGCCCTTCACCAACACCGAAGGCGGCACCTGGAGCCAGTAATGACCGTCGCTGCCCCGGCCGCAGCCCGGCCGGGCGTGGCGATACCTTTCCTGTTGAGCGTGGCCCTGGTCTCGGGCGCGGTGATCGCGTTCCAGATCGTCGTCATGCGCGTGTTCTCGATCGCCAACTGGGCCCATTTCGGCTCGCTGGTGATCAGCATCGCCATGTTCGGCTTCGGCGTCGTCAGCGCCATCATGGTGATCGGCAAGGGGTGGTTCGAGCGCAACTGGGATGCCTGCGTGGCGGCATCCCTGATTGCGTTCGGCCCGCTGATGGTGATCGCCAACACGCTTGCCCAGACGCAGACCTTCAACCCGATCCTGATGATCTCCAACCCGGAGGAACAGCATCGGCTTTTCGCCAACTTCGTTCTCTACTTCATTCCCTTCGTGCCCGGCGCCCTGTTCCTGGGCCTCGTGTTCCTGAAGGGCAAGGCCAGCTTCGGCAAGGTCTACTTCGCCAATATGACGGGTTCGGGTCTCGGCGGCCTGACGCTTTTGCTGTCCATGTATCTGGTAGCGCCGGACAGCCTCTTGATGGTGCCGCTGGCCCTGTGGTTCGCCGGCTCGCTGGTCTGGTTCTCCGCCAACGGTGCCCGGCGCGCGATGATGGCCCTTGGCGTTGCCGGCGCGGCGGCCGTTGCGATCGTGATCGTGTTCCAGCAGATCAACGTGTCGCCTTTCAAGGGCGTCAGCTACGCCCGCAACTTCCCGGACAGCGAGCGCATTCACGACGCCTTCGGGCCGCTGGGCCGGCTTGAGGTCTACGAGAGCTCCTATTTCCACTTCGCGCCGGGCCTCAGCGACATGGCGGCGCTCAACCTCTCCCACATGCCGGAGAACGCCTATCTCGGCATGTACATGGACAGCGACGGCCCCATTGGCATCATGAAGGCGCTGGAGGAAGGGGATTCCGCCTATTTCCGCTTCCTGCCCATGCACCAGCCCTTCCTCTTGAAGGACGATCCGGACGTCTTCGTGGTCCAGTTCGGTGGCGGTATCTCAACGCGGGTCGCGCTGGCAGGCGGCGCATCGGCGGTGACGGTCGCGGAAGGTAACCCCATGGTGCTGGACGCGATCGACGAAGCCCCGGCGATCGTCGAGCGCACCGGCGACCTGTTGAACGACGATCGGATCACGGTCGTGCCCTATGACGGCAGACTGTACGCCCCCAGTGTGCAAGACCGCTTCGATATCATCGATTTCAGCCTTGCGGACGGCACCGGCCTGTCGAGCCCCGGCGGTTTTTCGATTTACGAGAAGTACGCGTACACGCAAGAGTCGATGGAAGCGTACATGCATGCGCTTGCGCCCGACGGCGTCCTGTCGGTCACGCTGTGGAACAAGGAAGATCCGCCGAAATCCGTGCTGCGGCTGTTCGCTACCCTAATCGCGGCGGCGGAAACCGTGGCTGAGGAGGATGGCGGCTCGATCGCCGACCGGTTCTTCATCAACCACACCTACCTCTCGACGGTCTCGGTGCTGTTCAAACGCGACGGCTTCACCGAGGTAGAAGTCGAGGCCTTGACCACGCATTCGCGCCGCATGGCGTTCGACGTGCTGTACGCCCCAGGCGCGGAGTTCGAGACCGGCGATCCCGAGCCGATTTACCAGGGCATACGGGATGCCTATTTCGATCCGCAGGCGTCGCTCGCGAATCTGGACAGCGGCGCCGACCTGTCGGCAAGCAATATCTACCGTATGGCACTGGCCGCGATGATGAACGGCGAAGGCGACAGCGTCGCCGATGCCTATCTGTTCCGCATCACGCCGCTGACGAACGACCAGCCCTATTTCGCGGCCTACCTGAAGACCGGCGACATCCCTGCGTTCCTTGGCATCCTGGAAGCGGTGTCGGATGAATGGGGCTATCTATTGTTGTGGGCCACGCTGGCGCAGAGCCTGGTGTTCGGCCTGATCCTCTTGCTGCTGCCGGTCATCTTCGGCTGGCGCAGCGTGTTCGCGCCGCAGCCGGGCAAGTTCGGCATCCTGGTTTATTTCATGGGGCTCGGCCTCGGCTACATCGTGGTCGAGGTGGGGCTGATCAGCAAATTCATGCAGGCGCTCACCAATCCGGTCGTCTCGGCGTCCGTGCTGATCACCGGCATGCTGGTGTTCTCCGGCCTGGGCAGCCTGATTTCGGGCCGCTATCTGGATGTCAGCCGGAACTTCCTGCCGAAGGTGTTCGTCGGGATCGCGGCCTTGCTGATCCTCTACATGGTGATCCTTGACCCGATCCTGGCGGCGATCGGGTCGATGGCCTATCCCGTGCGGATCGTCTTGTGTCTGTTGCTGATCTTCCCGCCGGCCTTCCTGATGGGCTTCCCGTTTGCGACCGGCATGGCGTGGCTGGCGCGCCTAAACAAAGAGCACTTCTTCCTATGGGCCTGGGGCATCAACGGCTCGTTCTCCGTCGTCGGCTCCGTGCTGGTGCCGCTGGTGGCCGTGCATTTCGGCCTGGATGCCGTGCTTGTGGTCGCCTGCGTGGCCTATTTGCTGGCCCTGCCGGCGTTCTTCGCGCTGCTCAAGCCGCGCCCGGCCGCGGCGTGATCAGCCGCCGGTAAAGCGGCCGCAGCAGGGCCGGAAACAGGAAGATCGGCACCTGTGCCAGCGCGAAGAACAGGAACACGTCACTTTCCGACGGCATGCCCATCACGCTGATGGTGATGCCCATGTTGCGATTGCCGGTCATCATGGCAACGGCCGTGCCTTCGTCGCGCCCCAGGATCAGCGCTGAGATCAGTCCCACCGCCTGCAGCGCCAGATTCACAAGGAAAACAACAGCCGTATACAGCGCCACATCCATCGGCGCCGACGCCAGACGGTCGACGACGCTGTCCATGATTGAGACGGCGAAGACGAACATCAGCAGGACGAACGCGCCAGCGATGTGGTCGCGCGCCGCCTCGATCCGCGGGGGCCCAAACAGCCGGCGCAAGGTCAGCGCCAACACCAGCGACCCAAAGGTGATCAGCCCGATGCGCAGCATCAGGTCGATGACGGAAATGTCGAGCTGCACCCCGACCAGCGCATCCAGCAGCGGCGGGACGGTCAGCGGCGCCAACATGGTCGCCGCCATCGAGGTAACCAGCGTCATAGGGTAGTTCAGGCCAAGCATCAGCGCGATCGCGGCCGACGCCAAGAGCGGCGGCGACAGCGCATAGAGCACGATCGCCGTGGCCATATCCGGCGGCAGGCTGACCGCCTGAAGCGCCAATGCCAGGACCGCCGGCAGAACCAACATCATCGCCGCCAGCATGATTGCCAGGTGCAACGGCCGGGCGAGATAGGCCAGCGCCTCCTGCGGCTGGACGCGCACCATGGTGACGGTCAGCATGAGGAAGACGGTCGGCGCCAGATAGGGCCGCGCGATCTCAGCGAGTTGCGGAAATACGAGCCCCAGGACGATTCCCGCCGGCAGGGCCGTTGTCCCCGCACGTCCTAGGGCCGCCAGGCCCCTGCCGATCATGACGACCCGCACGCGGGCAAGGGTCTCACGGCTGGCCGAACCCGCCGCCGCCCGGTGTGGCGACCACCAGAACGTCGCCGACCGCCATCTCCGTCTTGTCGGTGTGCGCCAGCGTCTGCCGGGTGCCGTCCACGCGCTCCACCCAGGTTTCGCCTACGGTGCCGGCAGCGCCGCCGCCCAGCCCGAAGGGTGGTACCGAGCGGTGGTTGGCCAGAATGGCGGCCGTCATCGGCTCCAGAAAGCGCAGGCGCCGGACAGCGCCATCGCCACCGTTGTGCTGGCCACGCCCACCGCTGCCTCGGCGGATGTGAAACCGCTCCAGCATGACGGGGAAACGAAGCTCCAATACCTCCGGGTCGGTCAGGCGCGAATTGGTCATATGGGTGTGGATCGCGCTTTCGCCGTCGAAGTCCGGCCCCGCGCCGGCCCCGCCACAGATCGTCTCGTAATACTGATAGGTGGCATTACCGAAGGTCAGGTTGTTCATGGTGCCTTGCGCCGCCGCCAGCACGCCCAGCGAGCCGTAGAGCGCGTTGGTGACCACCTGGCTGACCTCAACATTCCCGGCGACAACGGCGGCAGGGTGGCCGGGCTTCAGCATCGAGCCCTCGGGCACGCGGATGTCCAGCGGCTCCAGGCAGCCGTCGTTCATCGGGATCACGTCATCCACCAACGTGCGGAAGACATAGAGGCAGGCCGCCCGCACGACGGCCTCGGGCGCGTTGAAGTTGTTCTGCTGCTGCTGCGAGGTTCCGGTGAAGTCGATCACGGCGGACCGGGTCGTGCGGTCGATGGAGATGTCGACCTGAACCTTTGCGCCATCGTCCATCGGCAGCACGAAATGGCCCGGCTTCAGCACGTCCAGCACGCGGCGCACCTGCTCTTCGGCGTTGTCGCGCACATGGCCCATATAGGCGTGCACCACGTCCAGCCCGAACAGATCGACCATGCGTTTCAGCTCGCGCACGCCCTTCTCGTTGGCGGCGATCTGGGCCTTCAGGTCGCCCAGGTTCTGTTCCACATTGCGGACGGGATAGGCGGCCCCGGTCAGCAGCGCCCGCGTTTCCGCCTCGCGGAAATACCCCTCTTCCACCAGCACGAAGTTGTCGATCAGCACACCCTCTTCGTCGATGGTGTGGCTGTCCGGCGGCATCGACCCGGGCGTCAGGCCGCCTATATCGGCGTGGTGCCCACGGCTACCGACGAAGAACAGCAGCTCGCTGCCGGCTTCGTCGAACACCGGCGTGATCACGGTGATGTCTGGCAGGTGAGTGCCGCCGTTATAGGGGTCGTTCAGCATATAGACGTCGCCGGCGCGCATCGACCCGCCGCGACGCTTGATGATCTCGCGGACGCTGACACCCATGGACCCCAGATGCACCGGCATGTGCGGTGCGTTGGCCACCAGGTGGCCTGCAGCGTCGAAGACGGCGCAGGAGAAATCCAGCCGTTCCTTGATGTTCACCGAATGAGCGGTGTTCTGCAGCGTCACGCCCATCTGCTCGGCGATGGACATGAACAGGTTGTTGAACACCTCCAGCATCACCGGGTCCACCGTCGTGCCGACGGCGACGCGCGACGGCAGCGGCACAACGCGGGTCATGACCAGGTGATTGAGGGTCGTGACCTCCGCCCGCCATCCCGGCTCCAACACCGTGGTGGCATTGGCCTCCCGCAGGATCGCCGGCCCGTCGACCGTGTCGCCGGGCTGCATGGCATCGCGATCGTAGACCGGCGTAGCGTGGGCGGTGCCCTCGAAGACAGCGTCGACCGTGGCCAGTGGCAGCAGTGGTTGGCTGCGCTCCGTCGCGTCTACCGGCTGGTCGCCGGCCCCAGCGCCGCCGCCTTCCAACTCGACCGACACGGCCTCGATGACATGGGGCTTGCCCGGCATGATGAAGCCGAATTGCTGGCGATGGGCGGCTTCAAACGCTTCCACCACCGCCTGGCGATCGCCACCCGGAACCAGCAGGGCCGTATCGCTGCCCTGATACTTCAGGTGGATCCGGCGCGTGGAGTCCGCATAGCCCACGCCCTGTTCCGACAGCTCGGCCGCAGCCTCGGCACCGAGCTCATCGAGAATGCGGTTGGCTTCGGCCAATCCGGCATCGTCCAGCACCGCCTCCACTGACTTCTCTCGCAATGCGCGGATTTCGGCCAAGCCCATGCCATAGGCCGAAAGCACGCCGGCATAGGGATGCAGCAGCACCCGCTTCATGCCTAGCGCATCGGCCACCAGACAGGCGTGCTGGCCACCGGCCCCGCCGAATGTGACCAGCGTGTAGCCGGTGATGTCGTGGCCGCGCTGCACGGAGATCTGCTTGATGGCGTTCGCCATGTTGTCCACGGCGATCCTCAGGAAGCCTTCGGCGACGGCCGCGCCGTCACGTTCATCGCCCGTCGCCTGGCGGATCTGCGCCGACAGCTCGGCAAAGCGCTGGTGCACCACCTCTGCGTCCAGCGGCTGATCGGCGTGTGGGCCGAAGACCTTTGGGAAGAAATCCGGCTGCAGCTTGCCCAGCATGACGTTGCAGTCGGTCACGGTCAGCGGGCCACCGCGGCGGTAGCAGGCGGGTCCGGGATTCGCCCCGGCACTGTCCGGCCCGACCCGGTACTTGGCACCGTCGAACTTGCAGATGGACCCGCCGCCGGCCGCGACCGTGTGGATCTGCATCATCGGAACGCGCATGCGCACGCCCGCCACCAGCGTCTCGAACGCGCGCTCGTACTCTCCGGCATAGTGGGCGACGTCGGTCGACGTGCCGCCCATGTCGAAGGTGATCAGGTGTCGGCTGCCCGCAGCCTCGGCCACACGGGTGGCACCGACGATGCCGCCGGCCGGGCCCGACAGAATGCTGTCCTTGCCCTGGAACTGGCGGGCATCGGTCAGGCCGCCGTTGGACTGCATGAACATCAGTCGTGCGCCGCCCAGGGCGCTTGCCACCTGGTCCACATAGCGGCGCAGGATGGGCGAGAGATAGGCGTCGACCACCGTGGTGTCGCCCCGCCCCACCAGCTTGATCAGCGGGCTGACCCGATGCGAGACGGAGATCTGGGTGAACCCGATCTCCGCCGCAATCGCGGCCGCCGCGTCTTCATGGGCCGGATAGCGGTAGGCATGCATGAAGGCGATGGCAACGGCGCGGATGCCGTCGTCGTAAGCCGCCTGCAAGGCCTTCCGCAGCGGCCCCGTGTCGAGCGGCTGTATTTCCGTGCCGTCGGTGAGGAACCGGCCCGCGACCTCCACCACCCGTTCGTAAAGCAGTTCCGGCAGCACGATGGACCGGTCGAACAGGCGCGGGCGTGCCTGATAGGCGATCCGCAGCGCGTCGCCGAAGCCGTCGTTGATCACCAGCACCGTGCGGTCGCCCTTGCGCTCCAACAGCGCGTTCGTGGCGACCGTGGTGCCCATCTTAACGGCTTCGATCGCTTCGGCCGGGATCGGCGCACCGGCGGGAACGCCCAGGATCTGCCGGATGCCTTCGATGGCGGCATCTTGGTACCGCTCGGGATTCTCCGACAGGAGCTTGTGGGTGACGATGCGGCCACCCGGCCCGGACGCCACGATGTCCGTGAACGTGCCGCCCCGATCGATCCAGAACTGCCAGGGGCCGGAAGATTGGGAGTGTGCCGATGCCATGATGCCGATCCGATAGGAACGCGCCGACCGCGCGGAGAGAATCACGGCTATAACAGGCTATGGCCAGGTTGGGCAGGGCCCCGCGCAACAGGGGAGGTATGCCCGTGGCGGAGGGTTCGCGGTTCCGTCCGCCAGCTGGCTGCAGGCAGTGTGCCGTAGTCGCCCCTCTGGCTCCACGGCGCCTGAGCCAGCTGCTTACCGGTAGACGATCAGCCTTCCGACCGCAACGAGCCCGGCGTTGCGCCGGTTGCCGCTTTGACCCGGCGCGTCATGTGCGACTGGCTTGAGAAGCCGGTGCGAAAGGCGATCTCGGCCAGCGGCAGCCTGCTCTCCCGGATCATCTGAATGGCCCGCTCGGTCCGGCGCCGCTGAACGTACTGGGCCGGCGCCTCGCCGACATGGTCCTTGAACAGCCTGGCGAAGTGAAACGGGCTGATCCCGACGATTGCGGACAGGTCGCTGAGCCGCAGCGGTTCGGCGATCCGGTCTTCAATCGCGCACAAGACCTCTCGCAGATCCGGCCGTGACACCGTGTCTTTCATCTGCAGGGTCAGATCGTCCCGACGGCGTACCGAGCGCAAAAGGCCAAGCGCGATCAGATAGGCGCGATTGTCCATCTCCATGGCCATCGGCGGATCGTCGCCATCTGCCGCCCGCCGCAGATAGGCTTCCGCATCGCGCGCCCAGGTCTGGTCGAAGACAGCGAAGAAATCGTCCGGCTCCGCGACACTGCCCAAGCCGAGCGCATCGGCGATTTCGCAGATCAGGCTCTGCTTGAAATAGAAGTGCCCGTAGTCGACCACGCCATCCGATGCGAAGCGCCCCCCGCTGTTCGGTCTCTGCAGCGACAATGCTCCCTGCCGCGCGACCGCGGTCGGCACCCTGCCGTCGGTTCGGCGCGCCGATCCGCCACCCAAGTGATAGGTCAGCACATAGTGATCGACGCCCGGAAAGTCGGCGCCCTCGCCCAGCGCCCGGCGGTGGCGCGCGACGGGCATGTTCCACCGCTCGGCGAGACCGTAAAGCATCGGGAGGTCAGGCCCCGTCTGCGCTTCATAGAGCGTGCAGTGTGCCGGTCTGCCGTCGAACGCGTGGAATCCCATAGGCGCCCCTCCAGTTCGTTAGACGCAATATTGTTCCTCATAGCGAAACAGCAAGGACGTGCAAGACATCCCGCACGGGCGTGCAAGACGCGGCTGGGCAAGCCCCGTAGCTCTTCTGCGTCACGCCGCCATACCGCGCAAGCCAGCCTTGATCCATAGCGTCTGAGACTGAGGAGTCGACCATGAACCGCCCCGACCTTCTGACCCCCGGCAACTGCCAACTGATCTTCATCGACCATCAGCCGCAGATGGCGTTCGGTGTGCAGTCGATCGACCGTCAGACGCTGAAGAACAACGTCGTGGCACTGGCGAAGTCGGCCAAGGTGTTCGACATCCCCGTAACGCTGACGACGGTGGAGACCGAGAGCTTCTCCGGCCACACCTATCCTGAACTGCTGGCGGTGTTTCCGGATCATCAGATCCTCGAGCGCACCTCGATGAACTCCTGGGACGATCAGAAGGTGCGCGATGCGCTGGCCGCCAATGGCCAGCGGAAGGTCGTTGTCTCAGGCCTCTGGACGGAAGTCTGCAACAACAGCTTCGCCTTTTCCGCTATGGCCGAGGGTGGATACGAGATCTTCATGGTGGCCGACGCCTCTGGCGGCACCACCAAGGAAGCGCACGACTATTCCATGCAGCGCATGATCCAGGCCGGCGTGGCGCCGGTCACCTGGCAGCAGGTGCTGCTCGAGTGGCAGCGCGACTGGGCACGTCGTGACACCTACGATGCCGTCATGGACATCGTCAGAGAGCATTCCGGCGCTTACGGCATGGGCGTCGATTACGCCTACACCATGGTCCACAAGGCGCCGGAGCGGGTGACCCACGGACCCCGGCTTGAGCCGGTCGCCGCACCGATCGCCGCTGAGTGACTAGCCCGGGTGCCGCGGGGGCGGCGTCGCGGCTGCCCCCGAGCCCGGATGCGCCGCAACCGTCATCCGCGCTCCGCTGCTGCCCATGACGCCCTAGAGAGCAGGATTCGAACCATGCCGATCACCCGACGGACCGCCCTCAGCGCGATGGCGGCGCTTGGCCTTTCGGCCGCCGCGCCCAAGCCGTCGCGCGGACAGGAGACAGCAATGACAGGCCCCGCCGATTTGATCCTGCGCAACGGGCGCATCACCACGCTTGACCCCGCCATGCCTGAAGCTGAGGCGATCGCCATTGCCGACGGCCGCGTCGCGGCGACCGGTCCGACGCAGGAGATCATACGGCTGGCCGGTGCCGACACAGAGCTGATCGATCTTGGCGGCCGCCGCGTCATCCCCGGCCTCAACGACAGTCATACGCACCTGATCCGCGGCGGCCTGAACTACACGATGGAGCTGCGCTGGGAAGGTGTGCCGTCCGTGGCCGATGCGCTGGCCCTGCTGCGGAAGCAGGCGCAACGCACGCCCGCACCGCAATGGGTTCGGGTGGTCGGCGGTTGGTCTGAGTTCCAGTTCGCCGAACGGCGCATGCCGACCTTGGAGGAGATCAACGCAGCATCGCCGGACACGCCGGTGTTCATCCTGCACCTCTACGGCCGCGCGCTGCTGAACGGTGCTGCGCTGAATGCGCTGGGCTTCGACAGGGACACGCCGAACCCGCCGGGCGGGGAGATTCAGCGCGACGCGCTGGGCAACCCGACGGGGCTGCTGATCGCCAAGCCGTCGGCGCTGATCCTCTATTCCACGCTGGCGCGCGGGCCCAAGCTGCCGCTGGAAGACCAGATCAACTCCACACGGCACTACATGCGCGAGATGAACCGCCTGGGCATCACCAGCGTGATCGATGCCGGCGGCGGCGGCCAGAACTTCCCGCAAGACTATGACGTCATCCAGCGCCTGCAGGCCGACGGCCAGCTGACCGTGCGCATCGCCTACAACCTGTTTGCCCAGAATGCCGGCGCGGAACTGTCGGACTATGAACGCTGGGTCGCCATGACCGAACCGGGGGCCGGCGACGCCTGGCTGCGCATGAACGGGGCTGGCGAGAACCTCACCTGGTCCGCGGCCGATTTCGAAAACTTCCTGGAGCCGCGCCCCGATCCCGCACCGACCATGGAGAGCGAGCTGGAGCCGATCGTGGAACTGCTTGCCGCCAACCGCTGGCCGTTCCGCATCCACGCGACATACGACGAAACGATCGACCGGTTCCTGACCGTGTTCGAGCGCGTCAACGGCCGGCAGCCGTTCGAGACCCGCTTCATCATCGACCATGCCGAGACGATCAGCGACCGCAACATCGAGCGCGTGAAGGCGCTGGGCGGCGGCATCGCCATCCAGCACCGCATGGCGTTCCAGGGCGAATACTTCATCGACCGCTACGGCGCCGAGGCGGCGCGCGCCACGCCCCCGATCAGCCGGATGCTTGCGGCGGATATTCCGGTCGGCGCGGGAACCGACGCGACCCGGGTCGCTTCCTATGATCCGTGGGTCGCGCTCTACTGGCTGACGACGGGTAAGACGCTGGGCGGCCTGCCGCTCTACGGCAACGACAACGTGCTCGATCGCGAGACGGCGCTCCGGCTGTGGTCGCACGGCTCGGCCTGGTTCTCCGGCGAGGCAGACGTGAAGGGCA
>JANQIX010000018.1 GCA_028281925.1 Alphaproteobacteria bacterium | reverse complement strand
TGCTGCCACCGCGATCTCGCCATGCTGGTCCTGTTGGGCGTGTCCCAGTTCGGCTTCGAAGGCCCCGACTGGCGCTTTCTCGGCGTCACCACCATGCTGAGCGATGCGTGGTGAGCGAGACCGAATGACAGCGATCCGGCTCCCGAGGGGTGTCCTCGCGCACCAGGCTGGCGACGGACGGATGGACCGTTAGACCAGATATTCAGTGATCGTCCGCACTGACTGAGACTTTGGGTGTGGGATAATCCGCCAGCATCTGGGCGCGCTCGCTGAAGCAGAGCCAGCCGCGGCGCGGCGGATTCGAACGATGTCAACCGCGAGAGAGTGGGCCGGTCGGCAGGGGCATTGCACCTTGCGCCACCAGGCCGCAAGACGGAGGACAGGATGACTGCGCTCAGACTGTGCATCGTAGCTGCGTTCTCCCTACTGCCGTTCTTCCCCCTGCCCGCCCAGGCGGAGTTTGGCGATTGCACCGATCCCGCGTATCTCTCGCGCTTCCCCGATGCGCCGACCGCCGGGTCGATCCTTTGTTTGGAGCTTTTCCGCTTCAGCGTTTCCACCCCGGGCGGTCCGCGTGAGATCCGGGCGATCCAGGATGTGGCGGGAGATTGGGCCACACCGCCCGGGGCCGCCGCCGGCGTGGAGCGCGGGGCCCGCGAAGCGGCCGCCGCGATGGCCGCCCTGGGCAATTTCGCAACCGACGACATCACGCTGCTGCTGCTCGACGACGCATCGTCTCTGACGCCCGGCCGCCAGCCGGTCGCCGTGACCGAAGGCCGGCGCGATGCCTCCGGCGCGCTGCCAGGCGAATGTCTGGTCACCCTATACGGACTAACTCCCTCTGCCGCTGGCGACGAGATCGCGGTCACGACCGCCCATGAGATCTTTCACTGCATCCAATACGCCTCGCTGAGCGCCGGGCAAATGGGCACTTACGGCAGTGGCGGCGATTGGTGGATCGAAGGCAGCGCGGAGTACTTCTCGGCTTTCGCCGTCTCGGGCAGCCAGCCCTTCACCGATCGCGGTGCGGGTTTCGATGCCTCCGTCGACGGCGGCACGCCGCTGAACGCCATGGCCCATGAGGCGGGCGTGTTCTTTTTCTGGTGGGCCGGCACCGTTGGCGGGCCGGGGCAGTTGATGGATTTCCTGCGCGCCATGGCCGGGTCTGGCGGCGCGGGCGCGCAGCGGGCCGCAATGCGCGGCGTCCTCTCCGACGATCAGTGGCTGAACTTCGCCACGGACTATGCGGACCAGGCCATAGCGCACCCCCAGGGCGGAGGTATCGCCAGCCTGCCGTCGATGCGGGAGACACGGACCGTCAGCGGCGATGTCACGGAAACGCTGACCCTGGAGCCGTTCGCGATCCTGCTTGGCACCTTGGATTATGAATGCGGTACCTGGGGCCATACTCTGGACCCGGTCAACCCGAACCTCGCCGCAACGCTTGACGGCGCTTGGGCCGATTGGCCGGATGAGGTCGATGCGCGCGACGGCCGCCCCGCGACGCTGCGTTTTGTCGGGATGCATACGGGCGACAGCGATGACGACGTCGAGATCGAAATCGAGCGCCGCCGCTCTTGCCAGCCCTGTGCTGGAACCGATCAGGTCGATGCCTGTGTGCAGGGGGTCTGGCAGATGACAAGCGGCGGCCCGGTCGAATGGATGCGTTCCCAGGGTCTCCCGATCACCGGCCACGCCGAGGGGCCGCGCTATGCCACCTTCCTGAGCGACGGCAGCTATACCGCCGCACCGCTGGGGATCAGCCTGACAATGGAAGTTGACGATACGCGCGGCGATGCGATTGGCGCGTCCACGACGGCGTTCGGGCGCTGGTCGGCCGCAGACGGGGTTTTGAACATCTGCCAGGACGCCGGGATGGTGTCGGGGACGGTGACGGTGACCACCCCCCAGGGCAGCTTCTCCGGGCCGGTCAGCCAGGACGGGGCCGGGGTGTTGTCGATGCCCTACACCTGTTCGGAGGGCGGTACGATGTCGACCTCCACACCGATCCCGGGCATGGCGTCGATCCAGACGGGCTATACCCGCATTGCCGATGCGGCGGAGCGGCCCGCGACACCCTGAGACAGGCGCGGGAATGCTCAGGCCAAAGCGGGGGAGAACGAAAGGCTCCTGGTGCAAACAGGTGCAGGTCGAGCACTGAGCGCGAGAAGGGATCGTCGCCCCTCAATCGCGCTTCAGGAAATCCTCGATCGACAACCCTGCGGCATCCGCCTTCTTGTAGTCCTCCGTCGTGCGCGGCTGGGGTCGCTCGCCCATGGCCATGGGATGGCTTTCCTTCGTCACCTGAACGCGTACGCGACAATCCTCGCACATCTTCAGCATGGCAATGCGGTCGTCGGACTGGAACATCCAGTGCTGGCCGGCGAGTTGCTTGGCAATGCGGTCGATGGTCGACTTGGCGGCAAACGGCTTGCCGCATTCGGTGCAGGTAAACGGCTCCTCCTCATACAGCACCACCGGCTGCATCGCTTCGGGTGCCAGGTTCAGGCGGGGGTCGAGCGTGATCACCTTTTCCGGGCAGATGGTGGCACAGAGGCCGCACTGTACGCAGGCCGCTTCCGTCAACCGAACCATGGGGCGGTCCGGGTCGTCGGCCAGGGCATCGGCCGGGCAGCAGGAGACGCAGGCAAGGCACAGAGTGCAGCCTTCGGTGTCGATCGCGATCCGGCCGTAAGGCGCCGTGGGCGGCAGCGGCACGATCTCCGCCGGGGTCGGCGCGGCATCGGCCAGTGCCTTCAGCGCCATCCGGGCCACGTCGCGCTTGCCGCCAAGAGGAATGATCTGGGCCTCAGCACAAGCCGGCAGCGTTGGCAGGCCGTAGAGCGCATCTTCCACGGCCGTCGGGTCCGCCTCGCTGACCACCACCACGCGGCCAGCGCCACCATGGCCGAGGCCGTCGAGAACCGCCGCGGTCAGCGCGATCTCCGCCTCCAGCGGGGCCAAGCTTTCCGTCGACTTCGGGTCGGCCAGAACGATCACGCGCTCGAAGCCCGCGGCAAAGGCGCTGGCCAGCGCGTCGTGGCCCAGGCTGGTGACGGCCTGCAGGCTAAGCGGGATCACGGGGGCCGGCAGGCCGCGGCCCCGGCGCGCGATCACGTTGATCATGTCCAGGCCGAAGGTTTCGTCGTGCACCAGCAGCACCGGATGGGTGCCGCCGGCCGCGCGATAGGTGCGGGCCAGGGTCTGGATGCGGCCCACCAGGCCCGCGCGGTCCGGCAAGCGGTAGGAGAGTGCGCCCGTAGGGCAGTGCGCGGCACAGCCACCGCAGCCGCCGCAGACGGCCGCATCGACGGCGATCTGGTCGCCCTGGCTGGTGATCGCTCCGGTCGGGCAGGCATCCAGACAGTTGCGGCAGCCGATCTTCTGAGAGCGGCCATGGGCGCAGATCGTCGGGTCGTAGTCGACATAGATCGGCTTCTCAAAACTGCCGACCAAGTCGCTCGCCTCGAACACGGCGCGCATCACTGCGGCGGGGCTGCCCGGGTCGGCGCGCAGGAACCCGTCGGGCGCCGCGCCGGGCGGCACCAGGGCAGCGCCGCCGGAGACGTCCAGGATGATGCTGCACTGGGTGCGTACGCCGTCGCGAGGGTCGCCGAAGGCGGCCGTGCGGCGCGACGACGGCAGCATCGCGGCATGGCCGTTCACCGTAACGTCGAACTGCCCCAGCGCGCCCGCGACCCCGACGATCCGCCCGCGATAGACAGCGAAGTTCAGGGTGGGCGGCAGGATCATCTCATCATCGGCGTCGCTGAGCATCAGTGTCACGGCCAGCCGGGACGAAAGCGCCTGCGCCACCTCCAAAGCCGTGTCGCCTGCGCCATAGATCAGGCACAGCCCATCGCTCTCGATCGACCTGAGTTCAGCGGGACGAACCTCGGTTGCCGCATCGGCCAAGAGGGCCGCGATCTTGGGCGTGGCCGATGCGCCGCCGTCGCACCACCCGGCGCGTTCCCGGATGTTGACGAAGGCCAGCGCGCCGTCGTGCCCTGCCTCCTCTGCCACCTCGCGGAACAGCGGCGCCTCTTGCGTGCACGCGACCAGCACGCGCTCAGACCCCGCGACCTCCTGCTCGAACGCCTTCAGCTCTCGCCGGCACAATTGCCGATGGAGGTCCGGCACATCTGCCGCAAGGCCCTCGGCCAATCGGCTGCGGTCGATCTTCATCGTGCCTTCGCAGTCGCAGATCTTGACCTGCCATTGCCCAAGCTTCACGGCATCCTCCGTTACGGTTCGTCTTGCGCGAATCCGATTGGTCCATTGTTGGCGATCAGCTAAGTTTCTTCAATTGCTTACGATTAGGGTTGGGCAGCGGTTACAGCCGTGGACAGAGAGATCCGGATACCGGTCGCGGTGATCGTGGAACAGCGCCGGCCGGTCAGCGCCTGGTCCGGCGAGATCTGGCTGCCCGTGGCGGTGCTGCCGGGTCCGGTGCCGGAGCCGGATGGCACTGTGCTGCGCCGAACCGACGCAGCCGTGCAGCACTTCGGCGGCCATGCCACGCTGACCCTCTATGCCAGCGACGCGGAGGCCTACAAGTTCAACCTGGAGAGCAGTGCCGCAGCACTTTACGTGATCCTGCGCGAGGCCGCAGGCGGGCCGCTGCCCGTGCGCCCGCACCTGGTAACCGCCTCCCCCTATGAAGCGCAGGATTACCTGGACAGCGGCCACGAGATCGTGGAACGCGTGGCCATGCCGGACGCCATCCGCGCCCAAGTGGCGGCTTTCGTCGACGCCTTCTTCGTTGACCAGCCGTTCCGCAAGCGCAAGCGCGTACCGGCGGAGGGCGACGACCAGGAGGCCGGCGGCCCACCCATCGCCCAGAGGCCGCGCAAGCGCCTGCGCGGTGGCGGCATTGACTGACAGCGAAGACGATCGCGGCTTCGTCGCGCGCTGGTCGCGCCGCAAGGCCGCCGCGCGCGCCGCCGAGCCCGAGCCGCCAGCCGAAGATGCCGTGCCGCAGGCCGGCGAGACGTCGGCTGGCGAGGCTGAGCGGCACGCGAACCGAGCGGCGGCCGAAGCCATCGACCTTGAGAGCCTGACGGAGAACCCGGATGTCACGCCATTCCTGAAGCCCGGCGTGCCGGATGCCGTGCGGCGGGCCGCCCTTCGCAAGCTGTTCCGGTCCAATCCCGTTCTCGCCAATGTCGACGGGCTGGTCGATTACGGTGAGGACTTCCGCAATCCGTCGATGATCCTCAGCACCTTCCGGTCCGCCTGGCAGGCCGGCCGCGGTTATCTGGACGCGGGCGCGAACCGCCGGAACCGGACAGAGACAGCTCGGTCGGATGCCGGCTTACCGCCCCCAACCGAGCCGAACGTGCCGCCGGACGACGCCGCGGAGTCGGATCCTCAGGCTGCTGCGGCTCCGCCGGCACCCGATGAGCCTGCGCCAGAGCCCCGATCGATCGCCCAGGCCCCATCGTTACGGTCGCGATTGGGCCTCGACCTGCCGGACCCCGATCCGGAGCCCGTGCCCTCGACCTCACCGCCCGGCGGCTTGCGCGACGCAGAGTGACGCCGCCCGCTCCGCGAACACCTCATGCTGCGCATCGTCGATCAGGCCGTCTTCGCGCATTCGGTCGACATCGGCGATCCGAGTCTCCAAGCACGCTGCCACCGCCGGATCTTCGTGCGTGACGGCAAGGCCTTCGGCCTCAGGCGCCGTCAGGTCGCCGAACAGCGTCGAGACCTCCTCTTTCCACACCGCATAGAAGACCGCCGCCAGGGCGATCGCGAGGACGAGGGCGACGATGCGCGCCGCGCGGGTATCCACGATCGTTCTCGTGTTGGACATCACAGCCTCCCCTTCCTCATTGCCGTGCCGCCAGGGGCAGGTTGGTCAACAGGTTCTGTGGCTTCATCTTCAAGATGCCGTCGCTGCGCTTCGCCAGCGCCAGATAGACCGGCTTGTCGGCCATGCCGTCGACGGCATCGCGCCGGTCCAGCCAGTCCAGCCGGAAAAGAGCGACGATGTCGGAGAGGGTCTCGTCGTCCAGCGTCTGGCCGTCATAAAGGGCGTTGAGGATCCGCGTGGCCTGGGCGTCGAGCCCCACATGCCAAGTCCAGCGCGCATCCTCGATCTTGCGCTGCGGCTGGATGCGCGTCTCGACATGCAGCAGATGGCGCAGCCACAGCTCGAGATTGCGGGCAAATGCATCCAGCGCGGGTTCGGTGAAGCGGAAATCGATCGCCATGTCGTACTGGTCCGCGCGCCGCCAATAGTGATCGGCATTCTCTTCGTTCAGCACGTCGAAGGTAACCTCGCGGCGCGCCGCCTGGGCCGGGGCCAACGGGCCACCGACCGCCCGCGGACTGGCGCTGGCCGCATGCAGTTCCACCATCTCCGCATCGGCGAGCATCAGGACGCTGTCACCCGTCATGACCGTCTGCTCCCGGAAGAACAGCTCCGCCGTGCGCGCCCGGAACGGATCGTCGATCCCGCTCAGCACATTGGCCATGACGGCATGCACGAGATGGTCGAGCATGATCGGCGCGATGGAGACCGCATCGCCGTTGAACACCGCAAGATAGGCGGCCTCAAGCGTCGGATGGGCCATCAGGTGATCACGGAAAGCCAGCACCGCGCGGTAGTTGTCGGCCGCATCACGGTCGCGGATGGCATCCAGATCGCCGTTACCGACCGGGCGCAGGGGTTCGGCCATCAGTGCTTCATGCAGCTGGATTTCCGCTGCGCACGACTCGTCCACAGGCCGCAGTTCCGGGCGGAGGAAATAGGCACGCAAGAACGCCTCGGTCACCGAGAGGCGCCCGCCTTCCGTGTGGCCCAACAGCCCCAGGCCGGCAGAACGCCAAATGTCGCGTGATGCCTCAGGCATGGACAGCCCGCTTGTCACCCGGCACGGCGGCCATCGCCTCCGCCATCGTCACTGTCCGCTCGGTTGCGCCGCGATCGTCGCGCAGGATCAGCCCACCGTTTGCATCCAGATTGACGAAGACGCCCCGATGCATCCGATCGCCGACGGAAAACGCCACCGCCTGGCCGTGGTCGGGACACCGTTCCAGCCATTGCCGCACCGGCCGCTGAAGCCCGTCCCGGCTCCAGGCGTCGATCCCGGTCAGCAGGTGCCGGCAAATGGCTTCCAGCAGACTGGTGCGGTCAAGCCCGGCACAGCCTTCTTCATGCAGGCTTGTCAGGTCCGGTCGGTGGCCCGGCTCCTGCCCGTCCGCCGCGGGTTCGATCGCTATCGTCAGACTGAGTAATAACCAGTCGGGCGGTGTCGTGTCGCCGCCCCCTGCCGGCAGGGCCGCCTTCAAGCTGCCGATTTCCGCCCTGTTGGCGCAGATCGTCCCGGGCCAGCGATAGGTGATCGCGACCTCCGGCGGGGCGAGTGCCCCGATCGCGTCCCCCACCGCCACCATGGCGACGATCATCATGCCCAGCGCCTCAGCCGCCCCGACTTCCGGTTCGAGCACCAGAGCGCACTGCAGCCGATCCCGGCGGCGCGACCAGAACAGGTCGCCAGCCGCCGCGGCACCCGTCTCAACACGCGATAGGGCTACGTCGTCGGGGGCAAGGTCTCGGTCCAGCCCGTGACCTTGAAAGAGGGGCGGAAACTGCGGGTCGGGCAGCGGCGTCAAGGCAATTCGATCTCGCCCTCGACCACGTGGTTCAGCGCCGTACCCTCGGCCGTCAGCTGCATCTTGACCTTCAGGGTGCCGCCGCCCTGCGGGACGCCAGCCCGAACCGCGCCCTCGATTTCGCGCTGAGAGGTGACGCCCACCTGCTTCAGGAACTTCCGCATCGACATGTTGAACGCTTCTTCGCTCATGCACCCGTTTCCTTAGACGATCTGATGGGAGGATCTCGTGAAGCCCCGACCCTAGAGCCGGACCGCACCGGTGCCGGTCATCTCAGTCGTTGCGGTCCCGAAATCCATCAGCTCGAACCCTACCGCCGCAGCGGCGGAGATGACCACCATCAACACGATGCCGATCGCGAATGCCTTCATGGCCTTGTGCTCTCGCTTGTTCTCATTCGGCGGGCGTCTCCGACTGCCGGACCTTCCCTGCAACGGTCTCGGCTTCGACCTCTTCCACCCACAAGCTGTGATGCTCGCGCGCCCAGTTGCTGTCGACCTCTCCCGAACCCATCGCCTCGAACGCGCCTTCCATACCGATGGTGCCGATGTAGATGTGCCCCATGATGATGATGATGAAGACCATGCTGATGATCGAATGCCAGAGCTGGGAATAGTGCTGTTCCTGCAGCGGGCTCAGCTCGGTCGGCAGGCTGGTCTGGAAGACGGCATTGATGGCCCAGAAGATGTCGGCCGTGAAACCGGTGGTGAACGGGAACAGCAAGGCTATGCCGGACATCGACAAGAGGATGCCGAAGCCGATCACCGCCCAGAACACGAACTTCTGCCCGGCGTTGAACTTCCGCGCCGGGGCGTGGATACCCGGCAGCAACCCGCCCCCCTTCACCACCCAAAGCGCATCGTGCCGGTTGGGGATGTTCTCGCGGATCCAGAGCACAAAGACCAACACCAACCCAGCCATGAAGGCGAATGCGACGCTGTTGTGGAGGTACTTGCCGATGCTCGCGATCTCGGCGAAGGCTCCATGGCCGATCACCGGGATCAGCAGCTCACGGCCATAGCGCAGCATCAGCCCGGTTGCGGCCAGAATCAGGAAGCTTGATGCCAGCAGCCAGTGGGCCGCCCGATCGATGGTCTTGAACCGCAGGATCTTCCTGTCGCTGCGGCCGTGCTCGAGGCGCACGCGGCCATGCAGGGCAAAAAACAAGCACAGCACGATCAGCATGCCGGCCATATACATGGCGCCATAGGTCGGCAGGGCGACGCTGTTGATCTGGCGCCACGTCTCCCCCTCCGACCGGATCAGCACGCCGGCGTTAGGGTTCTCGATATTGACCAGGCCGCCGTCCCCCTGGCGTATCTCGCGCCAGAAATCGGAGTCCGACGCCGCTCCGGAGGTGCCGCCGGGCACGCCCAGGCCGGCCGGCGGCTCTTCCATCGGCCCTTCAGCCGCCTCTTGGGCCAGCGACTGCGATGCCCATAGCAGGGCCCCGATCAGCAGCGCCACGGCGCAGCAGATCAGCCCCCATCGGCCCATCGAAGCCGCGACCGAACCATCGTGACAGCGCGCCACTCTATCGGCTCTTGTGCCCATGGTCATGTGCCTGCTCTTGCCGATCTGATGTCTAGCGGGCCTGATGCGGCCGGACGCCTGCCTTTCGCCCGGCCGCATAGTCCCTCGCCCTCCTCTGCGGAGGGTTACTCGCCTCTCAACTCGTAGGCCGTGCCCCAACCCCAGGCACCGGCGCCGAAGCCGCGGACCACGATCCGCTCTCGGTAGATGTCGGACACGACGTCGCCGTCGCCGGCCAGCAGGGCCTTAGTCGAGCACATCTCCGCACACAGCGGCAGCTTGCCCTCGGCCACACGGTTGGCGCCGTATTTCACGAACTCCGCGCCCGAGCCGTCCTCTTCCGGGCCGCCGGCGCAGAAGGTGCACTTGTCCATCTTGCCGCGCGAGCCGAAGGCGCTGGCCTGCGGGAACTGCGGCGCCCCGAACGGGCAGGCGTAGAAGCAGTAACCGCAGCCGATGCACAGGTCCTTGGAGTGCAGCACCACGCCGTCTTCGGTCTGATAGAAGCAGTCGACGGGGCACACCGCCATGCACGGTGCGTCGGAGCAGTGCATGCAGGCCACCGAGATCGACCGTTCGCCCGGCGTGCCGTCGCTGACGGTGACGACACGGCGACGGTTGATGCCCCAGGGAACCTCGTTCTCGTTCTTACACGCCGTCACGCAGGCGTTGCATTCGATGCAGCGCTCGGCGTCGCAAAGGAATCTCATGCGTGCCATTGGTCAGATCCTCCCAAGCTTGGCGCTTACGCGCGCTCGATGCGGCAAAGCGTTGCCTTGGTTTCCTGCATCTGGGTCACGGAGTCGTAGCCGTAGGTCTGGGCCGTGTTGCAGCTCTCACCCAGGACATACGGGTCGGCGCCCGCCGGGTACTTGTGGCGCAGGTCTTCGCCCTGGAAATGTCCGCCATAGTGGAACGGCATGAAGGCGACCCCGGTCCCGACCCGTTCGGTGACCATGGCCATGACCTTCACGCTGCCGCCTTCGGGTCCGTGCACCCACACCATCTCTCCGTCGCGAATGCCGATATCGTTGGCATTGCGGGGATTGATCTCAACGAACATGTCCTGCTGCAATTCCGCCAGCCACGGGTTGGACCGGCTCTCGTCACCACCGCCCTCGTATTCGACCATTCGGCCCGAGGTCAGGATCATCGGGAAATCGGCCGAATAGTCGGTCGCCTGCACCGAAGCATAGGCCGTCGGCAGCCGGTAGAACTGCCGGTCGTCATAGGTGGCGTACTGCTCCAGCAGATCGCGGCGGTTGGTGTAGAGCGGCTCGCGATGCACCGGCACCGGATCGGGGAAGTTCCACACCACACAGCGTGCCTTGGCATTGCCGAACGGGGCCGCGCCGTGGGCGATCGCTACCCGCTGGATGCCACCTGAGAGGTCGGTTTTCCAGTTGGTGGACTCCCCGGCGATGCCATCGATCACCGCCCGCTCTTCGTCGGTAAGGTCGCTGTCCCAGCCCAGGCTGGTCAGCAGCGCCATGGTGAACTCCGGATAGCCGTCCTCGATCTCCGAGCCGACGGACCATGACCCTTCCGCCAGCAGGTTCTCGCCGTCCCGTTCCACGCCGAAGCGCGCCCGGAACGTGAGACCGCCCTCAGCCACTGGCCGCGAGGTATCGTAGAGGATCGGCGTGCCCGGATGGCCCATTTCGGCCGTGCCCCAGCAGGGCCACGGCATGCCGTAGAATTCCCCATCCAGGGGGCCGCCATTGGCCTGCAGCGTCGTGCGGTCAAAGGTGTGCTGGTGGGCCATATGCGCACGCAGCCGTTCCGGCGACTGGCCGGTATAGCCGATGGTCCACATGCCGCGGTTGAACTCCCGCGTGATGTCCTCGATCAGCGGCTCACCGTCTTCGCTGACTTCGATGTTCTTCAACAGCTCGTCGGCGAAGCCGAACTTCTCTGCCAGCCGCGCGATGATTATGTGGTCGGGCAGGGATTCGAACATCGGTTCGACCACCTTCTCGCGCCACTGCAGCGATCGGTTCGACGCCGTGACCGAGCCGTAGGTCTCAAACTGCGTACAGGCCGGCAGCAGATACACCCCGTCGGTGCGGTCCGAAAGCACGGCCGAGACGGTCGGATAGGGATCGATCACGACCATCAGGTCGAGCTGTTCCATCGCCGTCTTCATTTCCGGCAGTCGCGTCTGCGAATTCGGCGCATGCCCCCAGAACACCATGGCCCGGACATTGTCCGGCTGGTCCATGTTCTCCGGATCCTCCAGCACGCCGTCGATCCAGCGCGACACCGGAATGCCGGCGCTTTCCATCAGCTCGGTGCTTGAGAATCGGCCGGCGAGATAGTCGTAGTCGACATCCCAGACCCGCGCCCAATGGTTCCAGGCGCCGTTGGACAGGCCGTAATAGCCGGGCAGCGTGTGCGACAGCACGCCGAGATCGGTGGCGCCCTGCACGTTGTCGTGGCCGCGGAAGATGTTGGTGCCGCCGCCGGCCCGGCCCATATTGCCCAGCGCCAGCTGCAGCACGCAGTAGGCCCGCGTGTTGTTGTTGCCGTTGGTGTGCTGGGTGCCGCCCATGCACCAGATCACGGTGGTCGGGCGGTTGTCGGCGAGCGTGCGGGCGACACGGGCGAGCTGCGAGCCCGGCACGCCGGTCACACGCTCTGTCTCTTCCGGCGTCCAGCGGGCGACCTCGGCCCGGATCTGGTCCATGCCCCAGACCCGCTGGCGGATGAATTCCTGGTCTTCCCAGCCGTTCTCGAAGATGTGCCACAACAGGCCCCAGACCAGCGCCACGTCGGAACCCGGGCGCAGCCGCACGAACTCGTCGGCATGGGCCGCGGTGCGGGTGAAGCGCGGGTCACAGACGATCAGCGGGGCGTTGTTGCGCTCTTTGGCGCGCATCAGATGGACCAGCGACACCGGATGCGCCTCGGCCGGATTGCCGCCGATCAGGAAGATCGCGCGCGAATTGTGGATATCATTGTAGGAATTGGTCATGGCGCCATAGCCCCAGGTGTTGGCAACACCTGCGACCGTGGTCGAATGGCAGATCCGCGCCTGGTGGTCGACGTTGTTGGTGCCCCAGAACGCCGCGAATTTGCGGAACAGATAGGCCTGCTCATTGTTGTGCTTGGCCGAACCCAGCCAGTACACGGAATCGGGCCCCGAAGCTTCGCGGATCGACAGCATCTGATCGCCGACCTCTTGGATCGCCTGATCCCATGAGACGCGGGTCCACTCGCCTCCCACCAGCTTCGTGGGGTATTTCAGGCGCCGCTCGCCCACCGAGTGATCGCGCACTGCAGCGCCCTTGGCGCAATGGGCGCCGAGGCTGAAGGGGGAGTCGAACCCGGGCTCCTGGCCCGTCCACACGCCGTTCTCCACCTCCGCGATCACGGAACAGCCGACCGAGCAGTGGGTGCAGATCGACTGGATCACCTGCACGCCATCGGCAGCGGCCTGTTGCGCCTTGGCGGGCCGAACGACACCGCCGACGCAGGTCGACGCCGCGGCCACGCCGCCAACGGCGAGGCCCGAATTCTTCAAGAATGTGCGGCGGTCGACCGTGTTGATCGTCGGCTCCGTCTGGGCGGACGACAGACGGGCGCGGTGGGCAACCCCGTTTGTCTTCTTCCTGAGCATGGTTTCCTCCAGATGGTCTTCTTGGGCGCATCACGCCGCAGGCGGGGCAGGTCCGCTGCGGCCAGCCAGCGCGTGTTCCTCAACCTCGAAAAGCGCCCTAGAACTTGGCGCTGTCGTAGTAGGTCTTGATGTGCTGGGTTTCGCGGTAACCGGGGCCGGTGGCCTGGTCGGGCTCAAGCGCCGCGGCTTCGCCCGCGCTCAACGCCGCCACCCCACCCGCGACCGTGCCGAGACCGGCCAGTTGCAGGAAGTTGCGCCGGCTGGGTCCATCTGTGCGCGCGTCTTCGGACATGCTGTTCCTCTCCTCGTTCAGCCCGGTTGACGTCGGACACGTGTCCGGGCGTTTGGTTTTCCGTTCGCTCTGGTGGACAGGGTCGAAAACCGGCGGGTGGAACGGTGTGCGCCGCCGGACGCCCCCAATCAGGTCATGCGAAAAGCGGTCTCCTCGATCTCCATCAGCAGGCGGCCGATTGTGCCCACCGGTCGGTAGAACGCAGCGGATTTGGCGGTTTCCAGATCGCCGAATAGGTGCGTGGCCCAGGGCGCCACATGGGCGTCGAAGAAGGACCGTTGGGTGGCGAGCGTGGCCGGCGGCCCGAAACCGCCGCTGATCAGCCCGGCCATTATGCCCATCAGCGCGCCGATATGGTCTTCCGGGTCTTTGAACGACGGATCGCGCGCAATGCCCAGATCCCGCATGGTCGACCGCAACGCCGCCAGCGGTTTGCCGTTCACAAACCCAGTCAGATAGTAAGAGGCATAGGGCAGCAGTTCGCCGCGCCCCACGCCGATGAACAGATCGTGGTACTCGCGTCCGATCGTCTCGGCATCCCGCGAGGCCGCTGCGGACGCCAAAGCGGTGTAGGCTTGGCCGAGATCCGATTGATCGCCGGACAACCCCCTGACTTCATCGAGACTTTCGGCCGTGGGTGGGCGGACGAGAAGGCGCGCCAGCAGCGCATAAGCGGCTGCGCGTAGACGATCTTCCTCCGCGACAGGCTCTGCCGGCGCCAATTCCTGCTCCGCGGATGAGGAATACTGCCGTGCCGCGATGGCCCCAACTCCCACCATGATCGAATGATTATTGCTTACAGCAACCGGTCTGCGCAATGGTTCATTCGTGGTCAAATGATCGCAGTTCTAATGTTACTCGGGTATCGGCTCACTCTCGAGATGATAATGATTATCAATTGCGGTATAAGCAACGTAGCGATCGCCGCTTTCTTTGCATCCTCCTGCGCGCGACTGCGCAATCACTTGATGACACCCAAGCAAGTCCAAGAGAGTTCCGTTGGCGCCTTTTCGACGATCCCTTAAGACACGACAATACGAGGTGGGGGCTTGGCCCCGCCACGCGCACGCTCGGCCTCCAGGCGACCGATCACGCGGTCGGCAATGGCGCAATAGGCCTTAGCGTGCGGACTCTCCGGCTGTGCGACGACTATCGGCGTGCCCGCGTCGGAGTTCCGCCGGATGTCGACATGCAAGGGGACCTCCCCCAGGAAGGGGACGCCGATCCGCTCCGCCTCACGGCGCGTGCCGCCATGGCCGAACAGGTCGTCCGTCTGCCCGCAATGCGAGCAGATGTAGTAACTCATGTTCTCCACGAACCCGAGCACGGGCACGTCGACCTTACGGAACATGTTCAGCGCCTTGCGCGCGTCGATCAGCGCCAGATCCTGCGGTGTGGAGACGATCACGGCACCGGAGAGCGGTACCTGCTGGGCCAGGGTCAGTTGGGCATCGCCGGTGCCGGGTGGCATATCCACCACCATCATGTCCAGCGTCCCCCACGCGACCTCGTTCAGCATCTGGGTGATCGCCGAGATGACCATCGGCCCGCGCCAGATCATCGGTGTGTCTTCGTCGACCAGGAAGCCCATGGACATCGCCTTCAACCCATAGCTGGACATGGGCTTCAGCGTCCGACCGCCGGCCGCCGTGGGTCGGCCGGTCAGACGCAAGAGACGCGGGATGGATGGGCCATAGATGTCGGCGTCCAGGATCCCGACGCGCGCGCCACTGGCCGCAAGGCCCAGAGCGATGTTGACCGAGGTCGTCGATTTGCCCACACCGCCCTTGCCCGACGCCACCGCGATGACGGCGCCGACATCAGCCAGACCGCCTTCGGCGGAAGGCGCCATCTGGGCACTGGAAGGAACGGACGGCGTTCCCGATCGCGGCATGTCGGGCCTTGGGGATTGGATCCGCATTGGTTCGGGCTTGCCCGCGCGCTCTGCGGTCAGTACGGCGACGACGTCGCGGACACCCGGCAGTTCCCCGACGACTTTGATGGCGGCCTGGCGCAACGGCTCCAGCTGTTCGGCCCGGTCTGCCGGAACGGTGATTGCGAAGGTCACGCGACCCTGATCGACCAGGATCTCCGAGACCAGACCCAGTGCTATGACGTCGCTGGTCAGATCTGGACCCTTGACCTTCCTTAACGCCTCGACGATGTCAGCTTTGCCTATCCCGCCATCGGTCATCCGGTCGTTCCCGTCCTCCCCGCCGGTCCCCAAGGGCCAACCGCAATGGCCCTTCGTATGCGATACGGTCGTTGATCGACCATGCACCGCCGCACGATCGCTATGATCATGCTACAGTAACGTCGTGCTTGAAAGCAGTGGCCCGGCCTTTGTCGGACCGAACCCGAAGCCCCACGAAACGGCATGGAAACCAGACTCTCCGACCCTGAATACCTGACGACGCGGGAAGTCGCGGCCCTGCTTCGCGTCAAGGAACGGAAAGTCTACGAACTGGCGGCCGCCGGCGAGATTCCGTGTCGGCGGCTCACCGGGAAGCTGCTGTTTCCCCGGCTGGCGATCGAATCCTGGCTATCGGGAAAATCTCAGGACGCACCCCGGGGGCGCACTGCGGCGCCAGCCGTCATCGCCGGCAGCCACGACCCGCTCTTGGACTGGGCTATCCGCGAGTCGGGATCCCAGCTGGCGACGCTGTTCGACGGCAGCCTGGACGGGCTGGACCGGGTCGGATCGAGCCAGGCGATCGCCGCCGGGATGCACGTTTACGAACCCGCAAGCGGCGAGTGGAATGTCGCCCATGTGGAAGAACAGCTGGCGGATCGGCCGGTCGTTCTCATCGAATGGGCCCGTCGGCGCCAGGGCCTGATCCTGTCGCCAGGCGCGGCAAACGACGTCAAGACCGTTGGCGATCTGCGCGGACGGCGGCTGGTCCAGCGCCAAGCGGCGGCCGGCGCGGGCATCCTTTTGCACCATTTGATGGAAACGCAGGCCGTGCCGATGGACGAGGTCGACCTGCTGCCGGAGTTGATGCGCACCGAGACGGAAGCCGCTGCGGCCGTGGCCTTGGGCCGCGCTGACGCCGCACCGGGGCTGGAGGCCATGGCCCGGCAATTCGGCTTGGCTTTCCTGCCGACGATCGAAGAGCGCTTCGACCTGCTGGTCGACCGACGCGCTTGGTTCGAGCCGCCCATGCAGCGGCTGCTCGCGTTCTGCCGTTCGGCAGAGTTTGCGGCCAAGGCCGGAGAGCTTGGCGGCTACGACCTTACCGATCACGGGCGCGTTCGCTGGAACGGTCCGTAAGGAAAAAGCGGGTCAGACCAGCAGCAGACCGCCCAGATAGGCGCTGGCCTCACGCGATTGCGGCCGGTCGAGGACCTCCCGCGCTGTACCGCACTCCACGACACGACCGCGGTGCAGGAAGGCGATGTCGTCTGCCAAACGCCGCGCCTGACCGGCCTCGTGGGTGACCAGCACGATCTTCACGCCATCATCCGCAGCCCCCCGTGCCAGCCCTTCGATCATCGCCGTCGCCGGCGGATCGAGGCTGGCGGAGGGTTCATCCAGCAAGAGGACTCGGGGACGGGCCGCCAGTGCTCGCACCATCGCCACACGCTGCTGTTCACCCCGCGACAGCACGCGTGCCGGCCGATCGGCCAGGTCCTGCAGCCGCCCGATTGCCAGCAATTCGCCAACACGCGCCACACGCTGATGGCGCGGAATGCCGTAGATCTTCAGCGCGTGCTCGAGATTGGCCCGGACCGTGCGGCGCAACAGCACCGGCTTCTGAAATACCAGCGCCACGTCGCGCGCTGAGCAGATCCTTTCGTCGTGCCAGACAATGCGGCCGCGCGAGGGCGCGATCAGACCGGCGAGCACCCGCAGTGTCAGGCTCTTGCCGGCCCCGTTCGGCCCCATCAGCGCCGTGATTCCAGCGCAGGGGATTTCCAGATGAAGGTCGTCGAGCAGCGGCTTGCCGCTGCGTTCGTAGGTCACGCCGTCCAGCGTGACGGCGGGCATAGGGAGCGCAACGGGCGTTGCGGCCCCGAGATCGGCCTGCAGTGCCGCAGGCTCAAGCGTAGGCGCGGCGTTGGGCACTCGCCTTCAGTCCGATCAGGCCGGCATTCACCAGAACCGACAGCACCACCAGGATGATGCCAAGGCCCAGTGCGAACGCCAATTCGCCCCGCGACGTCTCAAGCGCGATCGACGTGGTCATGACGCGGGTCAGATGGTTGATGTTGCCGCCGACGATCATCACGGCGCCGACCTCCGCCAACGCCCGGCCGACACCGGCCAGTGCCGCGGTCACCAAAGAGTAGCGGGCATCCCAGAGCAGGGTCGCGATGATGGTGGCGCGGCCGGCTCCCATGGATTTCAGCAGCTCGTCATACTCGCCGTAGAGATCCTCGATGAACTGGCGCGTGAGCGACGCCACGATCGGCGTCACCAGCAGCGTCTGAGCAATGATCATCGCCGTCGGCGAATAAAGCAGCTGCAGCACGCCCAGCGGCCCGGCGTTAGAGAGCAGCATGTAGACGATCAGGCCGACGACGACCGGCGGCAGCCCCATCAGCGCGCTGGTCAGCACCACCAGGATGCCCCGGCCCGGAAACCGCGCGATCGCCAGGGTGGCCCCGAGGGGCAATCCGATCAGGCAGGCAACGAGCACGGCGACCATGGTCACGCGCAGCGAGAGGCCGATGACCTCCATCAACTCCGCATCCGCGGTCGCAATCAGCGCAAAAGCGCTGGCAAAGGCGGCTCCGAAGTCATGCATCAGCGCCGGGCCCCGATTGCGTGGCATGTGCCGCGTTCATGTGCATTCTATGTCGAATCCTCCGGAAGGGTTCAACAATAATGCACAAAGACGGCATAATTAGAAATCAAAGTGCGCGGATTGGCCGCCAGCGTATACCGGCGGCCAGACACTTTAGGTGCAACCGTAAGTGAGGATCGGCGGTCGAGCGGTGTCAGCCTTCGCGGGGCGCAATCACGGCCATGGCGCCCTGGGCGATGGCGCTCAGCGTCTCGCTACCGTCGTCGCCGATCACCGTGACATCGGCACGGCAGACGATCAGGGTCCGGCCCGGCTTCACGACCGAGCCCCGGGCGACGAGCGTCGGCCCGAGCGCCGGTGACAGCAGGTTCGCCTTGTATTCGGCGCCGACAACATTGTGCCCCGCGGCCACCAAAGTCGCCGCAGCTGCGCCCATGACCGCCTCAGCCATGCCGCCGATGACACCGCCGTGGAAGAAGCCGTTCTGCTGCCCGATATCGGGGCGATAGGCGATGCGGTATTCGACCTCTCCAGGTTCAACCCGCGTAAGCTCGACGCCGATCAGGGTCAGATAGCCCTGTGCGGCGACGTATTCGACCAGGAATTCCCGAAACTCTGGATTGCGCGGTTCGAAGCGGCTCACGGGATGGATACCTCGGCGGCCCTGATGGCCGGTTCCGGATGGGAACGCCAGTGATAGACAAGCCTGCCCCTGACCGCCACGCTCAATTCCACGGGCCGTGACCGTCGTTGCGGATCGCAACGGCCCGATATCCGGGCACGGTCGCAGGTTGGCGTGGGCATGTCGGATCCGCAGGCTGCCGCACGTCCTTGGCGTCCGGGCGACGACTCTGCGGGAGATGTGCCATGCTCTATTCGATCCTGATCTATTCCGCCGACGGCGTGTTCGACCGGCTGCCGCCGGACGAGCAGGAAGCCGTCTTGCAGAAGCACCGCGATCTGCAGGCGCGGTTGAAGGAACGCGGTGCCTTCGCCGTGGCCAAGCTGATGCCCTTCAGCAATGCCGTGACGTTGAAGCCCCCACCTGACCAGGGGCAGAAGCCTCTGGTCGTCGACGGCCCCTTCGCAGAGACGAAAGAGCGGTTCATGGGCCTCTACATCATCGACTGCGCGTCGCTGGATGAGGCGCTCGCGTTCGCCGGCTCTCTCGGCACGTTCCACGATGCCCTCGAGGTGCGGCCCGTAGCCTGGGCGGGTGGCATTCTGGAGAGTCCATGAGCCCCTATAGCGCCTGGCTGGAGGCTCGGTTCGCCGAAATCCGGCCGAAGGCGATCGCCGCCTTGACCCGCCAGTTCCGGGACCTGGACCTGGCGGAAGAGGCGTTCTCGGCAAGCTGCCTGAAGGCCGTGCAGGTGTGGCCACGCCAAGGCCTGCCCGACGACCCATTGGCCTGGCTGCTGACCGTCGGCCGCAATGCCGGGATCGACAGCCTACGCCGGACCTCGCGATCCCGCGACGCGGCATCACCGGAGAGCGCAGATCAGGACACGGAAGGCGACTTGGTCGACCGTCTCGACATGGGGGGCTTGCGCGATGACGTGCTGCGCCTCTTGTTCATCTGCTGCCGGCCGGACTTGACGGTTCAGGACCAGTCGGCCCTCGCGCTCAGGATTGTCGGCGGCCTCTCGGTGGCGGAGATCGCGCGCGCCTTTCTGGTCAAGCCCAAGGCGATGGAGCAGCGCATCACACGGGCCAAGCGAACGGCGATGCGCGCCGACATTCCCTTCCAGACGCCCGACCTGGCGGAGCGCCACGCCCGCCTGAAGACTGTGTCGCTGCTGGTCTATCTGATGTTCAACGAAGGCTGGTCGGCAAGCGCCGGGGACACGCTTATCAAAGCCCCGCTGTGTGAAGAGGCGATCCGCCTGGCGCGGCTGTTGCTCGATCTGTTCCCCAGCGTCAGCGAACTGATGGGGCTGTTGGCGTTGTTCCTGCTGCAGCATTCGCGGCGACGGGCGCGCGTCGATCCCGAGGGCGAACTGGTTGGCCTGGACGACCAGGATCGCGCGCTCTGGGATCGACCGATGATCGCAGAGGCTCGCGCTCTCCTTGAAAAGGCGCTGCGGCACGGCACGCCCGGTCCCTATCAGATCCAGGCTGCGATCGCCGCCGTCCATGCCGCAGCGGCGCACGCTGAGGACACGGACTGGCGCGAGATCGAACGCCTCTATGCCGCGCTCTACCTGATGCAGCCGACGCCCGTGGTCAGGCTGAACCACGCCGCAGCCGTCGCCAAGGTGGAGGGGCCGAAGGCAGCGCTGACGATGCTGGAAACGCTGGAGCACGATCTTGCCGGCTATCAGTGGTTCCACACCACTCGGGCGGCGTTCTTCACCGAGATGGGCGACGCGGCGGCCGCGAAGGCCGCACTAGAGCGGGCGCTCGCGCTCGGGCCGACGGCGCCGGAACGGCGGCACCTGCGCCGCCAGATCACGGACTGCGAAAAAAACCTTTGACGTTTGTCGGGTCTCCGTCGCCGCCGACGTCCTCGGCCAAGTCTGCACCTGGCAGGCGAGGCACCTCAACGGAGACCCAATATGTCCCATTCTATGACGACACCCGGCGTGGCCGGTTGGATCGAGCATTCCGGCCCAGATGCAGCGGCGGCCAAGCGGTTCTACAGCGACGTGCTGGGATGGACCATCGCCGACATCCCGATGAAAGACGGGGCCGGCTATTCCGGCATCATGATCAGCGAAAGCCCGATCGGCGGATTCTCCCCGTTTCCGTCGGACCATGGCGCCTGGACGATCTACATCACGGTCGAAGACGTCGATGCCCGGCTGGCGAAGGCGCAGGCTGCAGGCGCAAAGCTGCTGCACGGCCCGATGGACGTGCCCGGCGTCGGCCGCATGGCGACGATCGCAGACCCACAGGGCGCACACATCGCCATGATCACCTACGAGAGCATGGGCGGGTAGCCCACGGACGGATCGGGGCATCGGGCCGCCGATGCCCCCAACCTTGAGGACCAGCGATGGCCTATGATGAAGAGCTGGCCCAGCGCTTCCGCGACGGGCTCGGTAGCATGGCCGGCATTTCGGAGAAGCGGATGATGGGCGGCGTCTGCTTCCTCCTCCACGGCAACATGCTGGGCGGCGCCGACCGGACCAAGACGGGCGAGAGACGCTTCATGCTGCGCGTCGGCAAAGAGAACGAGGCGGAAGCTCTGCAGCGGCCAGGCGCCATGCCTGTGGACTTCACTGGCCGGCCTATGGGCGGGCTCGTCTTCGTCGATGCGGCCGCCTGCGATCACGCCGCCCTGAAGGGCTGGATTGCGCTCGCCCTCCGCTTCGTTTCGACCCTTCCGCCCAAATGACCAGAGGCACGAGGAGACGCGGCCCATGACGGAGACGGCATTCTCCGCCTTTCCGGCGGAGACCCTGGACTTCCTTTCCGAACTGAAGGCCAACAACAACCGCCAGTGGTTCGCCGACAACAAAGAGATCTACGAGCGCGCGGTGAAGCAGCCCGCCGATCGGTTTTGCGCCGCGATGGCAGCGCGGCTGGAGACGTTGACCGGTACGGCACATACCTCCCGCGTCTACAGGCTGCATCGCGACCTGCGGTTCGCAAAGGACAAGACGCCGTACAACGCGCACCTGCATATCGCGTTCATGCCGCAAGGTGACCTTTCCAGCCCGCCAAGCTGGTTCTTCGGCCTGGAACCCGATCGCCTGACGCTGGGGGCCGGCGTCTTCGCGTTCGAAAAGCCGGCGCTGGAGCGCTTCCGTGCGCAGGTTGCGGACTCGGCCGGCGACACGCTGTCGCGAAGGCTGGCGGAACTGAGCGACGGCGGCGCCCGCATCAGCGAACCGGAGCTGGCACGCGTTCCGGCCGGCTATCCCAAGGACCATCCCCATGCCGATCTGCTGCGCCGCAAGGGCCTGTCGGCCTGGATCGACATCGCCTCTCCCGACACGGCAACCCGCGGAGACTTCATGGAGGAATGCCTGGGCCGTTTCACCCGGCTGAAACCGCTGGTCGACTGGCTCTCCTTCGCCCTCTAGCAGCAACGTTTTCGCCGGGCCGGTCGACTTGGGTGGCGTCTACAGCCATCATCATGGCAATGGTGGCAGGCGGGGTGCAGACCGTGACAGCTGACATGGGCCGGTTCGTCGAAGGCGGCGGTGGGGTCGACCTCTATGCCCGCGAATGGGGCAACCCGGACGGACCGGAGATCCTGTTGATCCATGGGTGGTCACAGGCGCACGCCTCATGGGTGACGGTGTACGACAGCCCGCTGGCCGACCGGTTCCGATTTGTTGCGTTCGACCTACGCGGCCACGGCTTCTCGGCACGGCCCAACGCCCCGGGCGCCTATCAGGACGGTGACTTGATGGCGGACGACGTGCGGGCCGTGATCGACGCCTTCGGCCTCGCAAACCCAGTGCTGGTCGGCTGGTCTTATGGCGGCATCATCGTCGGAGACTATCTGGCAAAGTACGGTGACGGCGGGATCGCCGGCGTCGTTACCGTCGGTGCCTTTTTTCGAAACGGCCCCGGCGCGGCGGAGCAGATTTTCGGACCCACCGTCGCGGCTGTCGGCCGCAGCACCTTCAGCCTCGATTTCGCGACCCAGGTCGATGGCATCCGGCGCTTCATCGAAGGCGCCATGGTGGCCCCGCTCTCGCCGGACCAGCTTGCCGAAGCTGTTGCGCTGAACTTGATGACGCCGCCACAGGTACGCGCCGCCCTTCTGACGCGGGTGGTCGATGTTGGGCCGGCCTATGCCGCAATGACCAAGCCGCTTCTGGTCATCCACGGGGCGGAGGATCAAATCGTCCGGGTCGATGTCAGCGAGGCGTTCTCCGGCATACGCGCCGACGCCCAGGTGATCGTCTATGACGGCATCGGCCATGTGCCGTTCTTTGAGGTGGCCGACCGCTTCAATGCCGACCTGGCCCGCTTCGTCGGGCGTCTGCCGTAAACAGTCGCCGGACGGCCGCGCCTGCACCCCCATGATCGCCGTGCAGCAGATTAGGCCGCCATAGCGGCGAAGTATCGAGATCGCTATGCTGCAGAAATGTTACCGCGCATCGCGGCACCAATAATCATGAGAAAAGGCAGCGCCCATGTCTTTCAATCTCACCTATCTCGACCGTTTCAAGATCGAGAATAAGCGTGCCGGACTGACCGAGCCATCGGGCATCGCGCTTGCGCATGACGGCGCCGGTTTCTGGACCGTGAGCGATGATACGAAACGCATTCTGTATCTGGGCCGGGGCGGCAAGGTGGATAAAGGCCGATCCTTCAAGATACCGGACAATGAACTTGAAGGCGTGACCACGCATCCCGGTGGGAAAACGCTGTTCGCCGTGCGAGAGAAGGGCAACGAGATCCTGAAGCTGAATATCGCCAAGCAGTCCGTCATGGCCCGGCAGCGATTGACGGAAATGGAGGGGTACGAGCGGATTGCCGACTATCTTGCCGATGGCGGCGACGACAACAAGGGACTGGAAGGCATCGCGTGGAATGCCGACACCCGCTCGCTGTTCTGCGTCAAGGAAAGCGATCCCGGGCTGATGATCGAAGTGTCGTCCGATCTCAAGAAGATCCGCAACCACACCCTGCTCACCGACGAAATCGGGTTCTCAGATCCTGAGGGGCGGGCGGAAACGGTCGACTATTCCGGCCTCTGTCATGATCCGGCCCGCAAGGCCCTATGGGTCGTGAGCGATCGCGCGAAGCGGCTCTATCTCTATTGCCCGAAGGAAGAACGCGTCCTTCACAGCGCAGCACTGGGGTATGGCAGGAACGGCGAGTACAGAGAGGTGAAGCAGGCGGAGGGCGTGACTGTCGATCCTGCGACGGGCCGCCTCTACATCGTCAGCGACGCGGAAGCTCGACTGTACGTTTTTGACGTGCGGGCTTGATACAGCCCTGCCGGGCTTCGACACCGCGGCGGAGCTTCAGACACAGATGCCAACGGCACCGCGGGTATCGGCGCCAGCGAGATTGGCGCCCCGCAGATCGGCACCGCTCAGATCGCAGTCCAGCAGAATGGCGTCCGATAGGTTGGCGTCCCTGAGATCGGAGCGCGCCAACTTCGCCCCTGAAAGGTTGGCCTGGCTCAGATCCGCTTCGGTGAGATTGACCTCTTCCAAGCGGGCATTCCTGAGGGATGTCACCGCCTTGCGACCGCTCGTTCCCGTAAGGACCAGGGGCGAGAACCGGGCATGCGTCAGACAACCGCGCGACAGGTTGGCGCCGTCGAGGTTCGCCCCCCGGAGATCCGCATCCGTCATGTTCACATTGAGGGCCATGACCCGCGACAGGTTGGCGGCACAGAACTGCGTCCCTGACAGGTTGGCATGGGACAGGTTGGTCAGCGCAAGGTTGGCGGCCGACAGATCCATCCCGGTCAACTGCGCCTGCCGCAGATCGACGCGGCTTAGATCCGCTTGATGTCCCTCGCTTCCCAGCGTGCGGACCCAGCGCATGTGACTGCGCAGCAACTCGGCGATCGACTTGTCCAGATTATCGAGTTGGATCGACGTGATCGCACGCGACACGTCCACCTTGCGCATGTCCGAATAGCGATACTGCGATGCCGTCAGGTCCGCACCATCGAGGTCGGTGTTGTCCAACAATGCCCCGGCGAGCATGGCGCCGTGCAACACGCAGCCCTTGAGCGACGCGTTGGTCAGGTCCGCGCCTGCGAACAGGACGCCGCGCATATCGCTGTCGGACAGATCCGCATGCGCCAGGTTGGCACCGCTGAGGTCGGCGTTGCGCATGCTGGTGCGCTGGCCGAAGATGCGGCCGATCCTGGCATCCTTCAGCTTCGCCCGCTCCAGATTGGCACCGTCGATGACGGCGTCGGCCTCGCGCATCGGCACGAGGTTCCCGTCTTGGTCCTGACGCAGGATGAATCCGGCACGGATGTCGGCGCGCTGCAGATCCGCACCTGCCAGATTGGCATTGGACAGGATAGCCCCACGCAAATCGGCACGCTCCAGCTGGGCGTCGCGCAGGTCCGCACCCGTGCAGTCCGCTCCGAACAGGTTGGCACCGGTCAGGCGGGCACCGCGCAGGCAGATGTTCGTCAGCCGCGCCCCCACCATTTCCGCCTCACGCAGATCGGTCCCGTTCAGCGCCAGGCCGGAGCAGTCATGGAAGCTGATGATGAGGCGCCGCGCGTTGCGCCGTCCATTCAGGTAGTTGTAGTGACGACGAACGAGCTCGATGAGTTCCGGCTGAGTAAGCCGCCCTCTGACCGGCGGCCCATTTGCCTCATCGTCGGCGAGAGTCATCGGGTCCGCGACCATCAACGGGAGCCTCCGCGCGTGCAAGCGCTCGTTCGACTGCCGGGACACTCCGCCGAGATCACGAGGCCAGGACAGTCGGCCATGGCACCACGGTCGCCCACCGAGACGCGAGTGGCACCTTTCTCAATAGGGCGGCGCAGTTAAAATTCGCTTACGCGCTCGTGCGACGGGCAGCATCCACATCGTCAGAGACGCGCAATCGCGGCTGCAAGTCTTTGACGCTCGGGCCTGACGCGTGTCCTTCGCCGCTCAGTACCGAACGCCAACGGCCCCGCGCAGATCGGCACCGTCCAGGTTGGCGCCGCGCAGGTCGGCGCCCGTCATATCGCAATCCAGCAACACGGCATCCTTCAGGTTCGCATCCCGGAGATTGGCCCGCGTCAGGCGACCGCCGGAGAGGTCCGCTCGGGTCAGGTTAGCCTGCTGCAGCTTCGCCTCCTCAAGCCTGGCGCCGCGCAGCGAGGTATGGGCCGCCCGCCCACTCGTCCCCGTCAACACCAGCGGCGACAGGCGCGCATGCGACAGGTTGCATCCGAAAAGATTGGCGCCGTCCAGCCGCGTGCCCCTGAGGTCGGCATCCGTCATGTCAGCATGCATGGCCATCAGGCGCGACAGGTTGGACGCCCGGAACTGTGTGCCCGACAGGTTGGCGAATGACATGTTCGTCAGGGTCAGATTGGCAGCCGACAGGTCGAGCCCCGTCAGCTCCGCCTTGCGCAGATCCACCCGGCTCAGATCCGCCTGATGGCCCTCGCGCCCGAGCGTGCGCACCCACAGCATATGGTCGCGCAGCAGTTCGGCGATGGACTTGTCCAGGCTGTCCAGCTCGATCGACGTGATCGCCTTGGACAGGTCGACCTTCAGCATGTCGACATAGCCGTATTGCGAGGCGGTCAGATCCGCGCCTTCCAGATCGGTATTGTCCAGAAGTGCCCCGGCCAGCACGGCGCCGTGCAGCACGCATCCGCGGAGCGACGTGTTGGTCAGGTCCGCCCCGGCGAAGACCGCGCCGCGGAGATCGCTGTCCGAAAGATCGGCGTTGGCGAGATTGGCGCCCGTCAGATCGGCGTTCAGCATGCTGGTGCGCTGGCCGAAGACGCGGCCGATCCGGGCCCCCTTCAGCTTCGCGCGGTCGAGATTGGCGCCGTCCATCACGGCGTCGGCCTCGCGCATCGGGATCAGGTTGCCGTCTTCGTCCTGATGCAGGATGAAGCCGTTGCGGATGTCCGCACGGCGCAGGTCGGCGCCCGCAAGCTGCGCGTTGGACAGGATCGCTCCACGCAGGTCGGCACGCTCCAGCACTGCGTCCCGCAGATCGATCCCCGAACAGTCCGCACCGAACAGGTTCGAGCCCGACAGATTGGCCCGCTGCAGCCGCGAGCCTGCCAGCTTGGCGCCGACCATTTCCGCATCCCTGAGATCGGCACCGTTGAGGGTCAGGTCCGAACAGTCCTGGAAGCTTGCGACCAAGCGTTTGGCGTTCTTTCGTCCATGTAAATAACTATAGTGATGCTTTGCAAGGTCTCGTATTTCGGGCTGCGTGATGCGCCCTTTCAATGTCCAACCGCCAACACTGTCATCTGAATCGTCGATCGCGTACATATCCATACGATAATTCTCCGACAGGCCGAATAACGCGACAGGTGGACAATCTGGCGGCATCGATATGCCGGCGGCCACTGGGATCGCGGGCCGGCGACGGCAGGACCGGCCCCGGCCTATAGATACGATTGAGCCGTTAAGGATGGCTTACGGACGCCGCGAGAATTCACCATGCAGTGAATAGCGCAAGATGCATGCACCCGATCGATGCGGGGTCGGGTCTTTCACAATCACAATCCCAATGCACCCTAGCCGCTTTCAAACCGACGCACCGCGCGGCTGACGGTCGTGTAGTGCACTCCGAAATGGCGGGCGATCGCGGCCTGGGAATAGCCGCCGGAAAGATAGGCGCGCGCCATAGCCTCATTGCGGTCGGCATGTTGCTCGGCATACAAGGCCAACGGCTTCGGCGCGGGGCGGCGCTGGGCAGCCGGTACCTCCGACAGGTCGGCAGCCTGGTCGATCCGGGCCTGCATGGCATCGGCGAACTCCGGCGTGCCCAGAAAGATCTGGCGGCGCAGATCCTCCCACACAGGGGGCGCGTCCACCCCGTCCGCCACGAAGGTGGCATAGGCCTGCCGCGCCCGCGCGCGACGGCGCCCGAACTGGGACAGGAGCCACGCGGTATCCAGCCAGTCCGGCGCCTTGGCCTCGCCGAGCACCGCGCGATGGCTGCTCCACGGCCACAGCTCTGGCGATCGCACCAGTCCGGCCCGGACGGGGTTCAGCACCACGTAGCGGCATACCGCCAGAAGATGGGACTCCCGTGCCACATGGATCGCCTTGTATCGGCCCTGGAAGACGTGCCCCGGCCGGCTGTGACGCCGGTTGAAGGCCTGGGTATAGACGCCGCCCAGTTGGCGCATGCCGCGCGCCAACGTAGGCTCCACCGTTTCCACGACCAGGTGATAGTGGTTGCCCATCAGGCAATAGGCGTGGACGCGCCATCGGAAACGTTCGCAAACACTGCCGAGGTGACCCAGCAGCAGCGTGCGGTCGTCATCATTGACGAAGATGTCGTGCCCGGCATTGCCCCGCGCGGTCAGGTGATAGAGCGCGCCGGGAAACTCGATGCGAAGCGGTCTGGCCATGAATCGATGCTAGCATCGAACATCTGCGAAGGAAAGACCTGACCCCTGATGATTGGCGCACCGATATCGGCGTCCAACCTGGCCAGCATGCGTCGTCTTTGGCGTAGCGGCCGCGTGATCGGCCATGATGGGATCATGTGCGCGCATCGCCTATCAGCCCACAGGAACGACCGCCATGGCCCTCGCTCCCGCCCTTGACCCCGCCGGTCCTGCCCCCTGCTCGGACGCCGAATGGAAGACCCGCACGGAGCTGTCGGCCGTCTATCACCTGTTGCGCAAGTACCGGCTGACCGACCTCACCAACCAGTGGCACGCCGCCCGCGTGCCTGGCGAGGACGCGTTGCTCACCCACCATTACGGCCTGTTCAATGAAGAGGTCAGGGCCTCCAAACTGGTCAAGGTCGGCTTCGATCGGGCCAATCTGACGCCGGAAAATGGCGAGGCCAACCCCTCGGCCACGGAAATCGCCAAGCTGTTCTTCGAGGCGCGGCCGGAGATCGCCTGCGTCATGCATTTCCACACCAAGGCGATCATGGGCGTCTCCGCTCAGGCGCAGGGCCTTCAGCCCTACTCCCAGGCCTTTCTGATGATCGGCGGCGCCGAGCAGATCGGCTATACCCGCTATGAGTTCGAGTGCACCGACACGTTCCTGGCTGGGTTGCTTCAGGCGGCCGAAGGCAAGTCGATGATCGTCGAGGCCTTCCATGGCGCCTTCGTGCTGGGCCGCACGGTGGGTGAAGCTTTCTACAAGGCCTTCTATCTCGATCAAGCTTGCGCGGTACAGCTGGCGGTCCAGTCGGCCGCCGCCGCCGGGGCGGAGATCATGACACTGAACCAGGCGGAGATCGGCCGTCACTTGGCTGATATGGCCAAGAGCGACTGGTACGGCTATGAAGGCGCGCTGGAATGGGAAGCCTGCCTGCGCTGCATGGACCGCGAGGCGCCCCAGTACAAGCAGTGACGAGTCCTGGGGGATCGACCGATCGCTTACGCAGAGATAGACCGCCGGCTGCGGAACGGCGGCATCGTCATCCTGGATGGCGGCACGGGCACCGAACTGGAACGGCGCGGCGTGTCCATGAACCCGGACGCCTGGTGCGGCCCGGCGTCGCTGGACAACGCCGGCATCCTGGAAGCCATCCACCGCGACTACATCGCAGCGGGCGCGGACATCATCACGGCCAACACCTATGCCTCGTCGCGGCTGATGCTGGAGCCCGCCGGCTTCGCAGACCGGTTCGAAGAGATCAACCGCACGGCCGTTCAGGCGGCACACCGGGCCCGCGAAGCGAGCGGCCGCGCGGATGTCCTGGTCGCCGGCTCCCTCTCCCACATGTGCCCTGTGGTCGGCGGCACCAGCCAGCCGGACCAGACGCGCATCCCGCCGCAAGCCGTTCTGACAGAGGCGCTCACGGAACTGGCGGACCTGTTCCGCCGCGAGGGCTGCGACCTGATCCTCTTGGAAATGATGTACGACCCGGGCCGGATGGGCCCGCCCTTCGAGGCGGCGGTCAAGACCGGGCTTCCGGTCTGGGCCGGCTTTTCGGCACGGCGCGGCGGGGACGGTGAAGTCCTGAGCTTCCTGCCGGAACCGGACGTGCCGTTCCAGGACCTGGCTGCGGTATTGCAGGATTTCGACGTCGCAGCGGCCGGCGTCATGCACACGCCGTCGAACCTGATCGGCGATGCCGTCGACGCGCTACGCGGCCGCTTCGCCGGGCCCCTGATGGCCTATCCCGACAGCGGCTATTTCGAGATGCCGCGCTGGCAGTTCAAAGACATCATCCCGCCGAACGAATTCCGTCGGTTTGCGAGCGACTGGGTTGAGGCCGGCGTGCAGATCATCGGCGGCTGCTGTGGCCTGTCGCCGGAGCACATCGCTGCCGTCGCACCGATGAAGCGGCATGGCGGCTGACGCCGGCCGGTCGTCGAACACAGCGGTCTTGAACGGTGCCCGCGCCGTCGTCACGGCCGGCGCCGCGGGCATCGGCCGGGCGATTGCGGATGCCTTCGCCGTCGCGGGGGCACGGATCGCCGTATGCGATGTGGATGAAGCTGCCCTGACGGCCTTCCGTGAGGCCCGTCCTGACGCCATCGCCGTCGAAGCCGACGTTTCCCAAGAAGCGTCTCTCGGCGCCTTTCTTGACCGGATTGAAGCCGATTGGGGCGGTGCGGACATCGTCGTCGCCAATGCCGGCATCGGTGGCCCCGCCGGCGCCGTGGAGACGATTGCCTTCGACGATTGGAAGGCCTGCCTTGCCGTCAATCTGGATGGCGCTTTCCTGACCTGTCGCTGGGCGGCGCGCGTCCTGAAGGCGCAGCAGAGCGGCCTCTTGCTTCTGACCGCTTCCACCGCCGGACTGTTCGGCTATCCGAAGCGAAGCCCCTATGCCGCCGCCAAATGGGGCGTGGTTGGGCTGATGAAGACGCTGGCGATGGAACTCGGACCCCATGGCGTGCGGGTCAATGCGCTCTGCCCGGGTGCGGTCGACGGCCCGCGCATGGACCGCGTCGTCGCCCGCGAGGCCCAGGCCCATGACGTGGACGAGGCCGCGATCCGCCGCCGCTATGTCGACGGCGTCTCCATGAAGACCTGGGTGACGGCTGAAGAGGTCGCCGACGCCGCCCTGTTCCTCGCCTCGCCCGCCGGCGCCAAGATTTCGGGTCAGGCCCTGGCCATCGACGGCAACACTCAAACGCTGGCGCCGTGACGCTATGGGTCGGCCTTCGTAACCGGCGCTGGCAGCGCAACCTTCAGCCAGGGCGCCGCCGCATCCGCCTTGCGTTCGAAGGCAGCGATCTCGTCCAGGCGTGCGCGGGTGATTGCAATCTGGTCCAGGCCCTCGACCAAGCAACGCTTGCGGAAGGGATCCATGGCGAATGTGACAGCGGTGCCGTCGACCATCGCGACCGTTTGTTGGGGCAGGTCAACGGTCAGGTGGGCGTTCGGCTGAGCTTCGACTGTGTCACGGATCAGCGCCAGTTCGGCGTTCGGCAGTGTCACGCACAAAAGGCCGTTCTGCACGGCATTCGCGGCGAAGATGTCGGCGAAGCCGGGGGCGATCACGCAGCGAATGCCGTAGTCCACCAGCGCATAGACCGCGGCCTCGCGCGACGAGCCGCAGCCGAAATTCGCGCCCGCGATGAGGACTCGGGCCTCCCGCCAGACGGGCCGATTCAGCGGGAAGTCCAGGCACTCGCGCCCGCTCTTGTCGAAGCGCAGGTCGTGGAACAGGAAGCCGCCATAGCCCGGCCCACGCGGCTTGCGCAGGAAGCGGGCCGGGATGATCTGATCCGTATCCACGTTGGCTTGATCATAGACGGCGGCGACGGCGGTCAGGCGCGTGAAGGGCTGCATCACGTCGGCTCCCCCGCCATCGTGCGCAGGTCGGTCAACCGGCCGGTGACGGCAGCGGCGGCGACCATGGCCGGGCTCATCAGATGGGTGCGCGCACCGCGGCCCTGGCGGCCGGGGAAGTTGCGGTTGGTTGACGAGGCACAGCGCTCCCCCGCCCCGGCCACATCGCCGTTCATGGCCACGCAGAGCGAACAGCCGCTATCGCGCCACTGCAGCCCCGCGGCGGTGAAGATGCGGTCCAGCCCCTCGGCCTCCGCCTGCCGCTTCACGGCCGTCGAACCCGGCACCACCATGCCCGGCACCCGCGCCCGCCGGTCGCGCAGCACAGCGGCGGCGGCGCGAAGGTCTTCGATGCGGGCGTTGGTGCACGACCCGATGAAGACCCGATCGATGGCAATGTCGACCAGCAGGGTGCCGGGGGTGAGGCCCATATAGGCCAGCGACCGCTCCAACGCAGCGCGCCGCTCCGGATCGGTAACGTCGGCCGGGTCCGGCACGGCGGTATCGATGGGCAGGGCATCTTCGGGGCTGGTGCCCCAGGTCACCGTCGGCGCGATGCCCGAGGCAGCAAGATGCACCTCGCGATCGAACACCGCACTGACATCGCTGCCGAGTGCACTCCAGGCCTCCGCAGCTCGATCCCAAAGCGCATCCTTGGGGGCAGCGGGCCGGCCGGCGAGATAGGCAAGCGTGGTTTCATCCGGCGCTATCAGGCCGGCGCGAGCCCCCGCTTCGATGGACATGTTGCAGACGGTCATGCGGCCGTCCATGGAGAGGCCCGTGATCGTGCTGCCGGCATATTCGATCACATGACCCGTGGCGCCGCCGGTGCCGATGCGGGCGATTACGGTCAGGATCAGATCTTTCGCCGTCACGCCATCCGGCAAGGTGCCGTCCACCACCACGCGCATGGTCCTTGGCCGCCGCTGCCACAGCGTCTGCGTGGCCAGCACATGCGCCACATCGGACGCACCGATGCCGAAGGCGAAGGCCCCGAAGGCGCCGTGAGTCGAGGTGTGGCTGTCGCCGCAGACGATCACCGTGCCGGGCAGGGTCAGCCCCAGTTCCGGCCCCACCACATGCACGATGCCCTGGCGCGGGTCGCCAAGCCCCAACAGGCGGATGCCCTCCCGCGCCGCATTGTCGGCCAACAGCCGAACCATGCCGGCGATTTCGGGATCAGCGATGGGCCGGACGCGGTGCTGCGTCGGTACATAGTGGTCGGCGATGGCGATCGTGAGGTCCGGCCTTCGAACGGAAAGGCCCCGGCGCTGGACAGCGTCGAAGGCGTGGAACGAGCCCTCATGCACAAAATGGCGGTCGATGGCCAGCAGCGTACGGCCGTCTTCCTCGGCCACTGCATGGGCGTCCCAGATCTTGTCGAACAGGGTGCGCGGACTGATCATCTGAGCGCGGGGCCCAACGGGCGGCCGACCGATGATGTCCCGCCGCCACGCATCTCGCCTATGTCGTTCCACACCCATTGTCCCGCGATCTTGCCCTCGCGCACGACGAAGCGGTCGATGAAGCGGATGCCTTCGAACGGCGTGCCGTCGGGCCACTCCCCGGCCAGCGTGCCGTGGCAATAGACGACTGTCTCGTCGATGCCCGGCGCCTCGTCGAAACCGACGAAAGTCTTCCAGATCCGGCGGTACCGCGTCTCGCCGAAGGCAACCAGGTCTTCCAGCCGCTTCAGACGGACATCGCCGGGAAAGGTCATCATGAAGTCCGGCGCCAGAAAGGCCCGTGCGGCCTCCAAGTCACGGCGCTGCATCTCGCCCAGGAAGTTGCGCACCAGATCGGCGGCCGGCGTCGGCGGCGTGCCGGGCGTGCGCGGCACACCGCCGCGGCGATAGTTCTCCGCCGCCGTCTCTTGGATCATCACCGTGATGCCGTCCAGCGGCGCGCCGATGGCGCTGCGGACGGCAGCCGTCAGCGCCTGGTGCAGCCTGTCCTTGGTCGCAGCGTCATAGCCGTCGATGAGCGTGATCTGGACAACTGGCATGATTTCTTCTCTACGAAAGCGTGCGAGTTGTATTAAACATAAGACATTTGGTAGCCTGGGTCATCAGCCGATCCGACGGCGGTCCGCCGGGGGCGTCGGCAACGAAACACCAAGAGTGGGAGGCACAATTCATGTCCAGGAAATCCAGTCTCTTGAGCCCCGTTTCCCGCCGCCGGGTGCTGGCCGCCAGCGCGGCCGGTGGTGCGGCTTTGGCTGCGACCACCGGCCTGCCGCGACGCCTGCGTGCGCAGCCAGAGCCGATCAAGGTCGGCATCCTGCACCCCGTCACCGGCGCGATTTCCTATTCCGGCCAGCAAGGCCGCGCCGGCGCCTTGATGGCCATCGAAGACATCAATGCCGCCGGCGGCATCGCCTCGATGGACGGCGCGATGCTGGAGCCTGTGCTGGGCGACGCCCAGTCGCAGCCCGAAGTGGGCGCGGCGGAGGTGGAGCGCATGAATGAGGAAGGCGTGACGGCGATCATCGGCGCCTTTGCCTCCAGCATCTCGCTGGCCACGACCCAGGCCGCGGCGCGCTACGACATCCCGCACATCGTCGATGTCGGCGTGTCCGACCAGATCGTCGGCCGCGGGCTGACCAATGTGTTCCGCTTCGGCCCCGGCTTCGGCACCATCGCCGACAGTGCGCTGAACAACCTGGTGACGATCAACGAGGCCGCCGGCAGCCCGGCGCGCACGGTGATGATCATCCACGAAGACAGCCTGTTCGGCAGCGGCTTGGCCGACCTGTTGAACGCACGCCTGCCCGATTACGGTTTCGAGGTGCTGGACACAATCAGCCACCCGACGCCGACGCGCGACTTCAACAACGTCGTGCTGCAGCTGCAGGCGCGGGAGCCCGACCTGATCATCCCCGCCAACTACTACAACGAATATGTGCTGCTGGCGCGTACCATGCTGCAGCAGCGCATCCAGCCCAAGGCGATCTATTCCGTGCTGGGCGGGGCGGCGTCGAGCTTCCGCTTCCTGGAGGAGTTCCCGGACGCGGCCCAGTTCATCATGGACTGCAACCACTGGTTCGACCCGGCCAACCCGGCCGCGGCCGACCTGCGGGCCCGCGTGGAGGCGCAAGACCTCTATTTCACCTACGAGGTGTTCCTGGACTATTGCTGCGTCGGCCTGTTGGCCGATGCGCTGGAACGTGCCGGTTCCGCCGACCGCGGCGCCGTCACCGAAGCGCTGGCCGCCAGCACCTGGGACGGTCACATCATGCCCTATGGCCCGACCGCATTCGTCGACGGCCAGAACCAGGGCGCACGCCCGGTGAACACGCAGATCCAGGGCGACAACATCGAGGTCATCTTCCCCGAAGAGGTGGCGTCGGCGGAACCCGTGTTCCCCATGCCCGAACGGGGCTGAGGTCGATCCTGCCGGCGGCGCCTCGTCTGGCGCCGCCGTGCTGGGACGCTTGGGCCACCCATGCTTGAATTCACGATCTTGGTGCCGGCCGTCATCAACGGCCTTCTGACCGGCAGTATCTATGCGCTGATCGCGCTGGGGCTGACGCTGATCTACGGCGTGCTGCACATCATCAACTTCGCCCATGGGGCGCTGCTGATGCTGTCGCTGTTCGGCGTCTACTTCCTGCATTCGCTGGCCGGCATCGACCCCTATGTGGCCTTGCTGATCCTGGTGCCGGCGATGTTCGCGCTGGGCTACGGCCTGCAGCGGACGGTGATCGCCCATGCCAGCCACGGCAAGGACGAGAACGTCCTGCTGGTCACGCTTGGGATCGCGCTGATCATCGAGAACCTGGCTCTGTTCTTCTGGCGGTCGGACACCCGCACGATCGACGTGCCGTATGCCTTCGACGTGATCGATGTGGGCTTCGCCTTTCTTTCGGTGCCGCGCGTCGCGGCCTTCGGGGCCGCTTTCGTCGTGGCGGGCCTGTTGTGGGTGCTGATGACACGGTCCGATCTCGGCCGCGCCATCCGCGCCGTGGCGAAAGAGCGGCATGGCGCCCGCGTGGTCGGCATCGATGTCGACCACATCTTCGCCATGAGCTACGGCATCGGCACGGCCTGCGTCGCCGCCGCGGCCTGCCTGTTGCTGCCGACCTTCTATGTCACGCCGCAGGTGGGCAATGCCTTCGTGCTGATCGCGTTCACCGTGGTCGTGCTCGGCGGCATGGGCAGCTTCACCGGCGCTCTGGTGGGCGGCCTGTTGATCGGCGTGGTGGAGTCGCTGGGCGGACTGTTCCTTGGCGAGACATTGGGTCAGATCGGCATCTTCCTGGTCTTTATCGCGGTGCTGCTGTTCCGCCCCACCGGCCTGTTCGGAGACCGCGCATGATGGCGGGGCGCTATACCGCGATCGGCATCACGGTGGCCGTGCTGGCAGCCCTGCCGCTGGCCGTGACCTCGAACGAGGTCATGATGTTCCTGATCCTCTCGCTGATGTTCGCGTTGCTCGGTCAGGCCTGGAACATCCTCGGCGGCTATGCCGGCCAGTTTTCCTTCGGCCATGCGGCGTTCTTCGGCTCGGGCGCCTATGCCACCGCGACCCTGCAGATCCATCTCGGGCTCAACCCCTGGGTGGCCATGGTGGCCGCCATGGCCGTTGGCGGCCTCGTCGGCGGCCTGATCGGGGCGCTCAGCTTCCGCTTCCGGTTGCGGGGATCGTATTTCGCACTGATCACGCTCGCGTTCGCCGAAGTCCTGAGGGTCGTCGCCCACACATCGGACTTCACCGGCGGCGGGGCTGGCATCCTAATACCGCTGGACGAGCGCGCCGCGAACTTCCAGTTCGAGAGCCGGGACGTCTTCTATTATGTGATCCTGGCAATGGTCGCCGGATCTCTTGTGCTGACGCGGGCTCTGGAAGACTCCCGCCTCGGCGCCTGGATGCTCGCCATTCGTGAGAATGAAGACAGCGCCCGGGCCTTGGGTGTCGACACGTTCCGCGTCAAGCTGACGGCAATCATTCTGTCGGGCGCCATGGCGGCGTCGGCCGGTGTCTTCTACACGCAAATCTTCCTCTATCTCGACCCCGGCATCGCCTATGGCGTCGGCTTCTCCGTCGAGGCGCTGCTGGTCCCGATCATCGGCGGCATGGGCACGGTGTTCGGACCGCTGGTCGGGTCTTTCGTGCTGCACGGCGTGGACGAGGTCACGAAGGAGCTGACCGGCGACGCACCGGGCCTCAACCTGGCGCTCTACGGGGCGCTGCTGATCGTCATGCTGCGCTTCCTCCCCGACGGCCTGATGGGTTTGATGGGTCGCTTGCGGCGCGCTGCCGGCCGACGGCAGCCGCAGCAGGCGGGCCGGCTGAAGGAAGCCGGCGATGCTTGAGGTGCGCAACATCTCCAAGAGCTTCGGCGGCCTGCGGGCCGTGGACAACGCGTCTCTGGATGTGAGTGCCGGGGCGATCGTCTCGCTGATCGGCCCGAACGGCGCGGGCAAGACCACGCTGTTCACCATCATCGCCGGCTTCCAGAAGCCGGACGAAGGCCGCGTGCGGTTCGAAGGCCGGGACATAACCGGCCTGCCGGCCCATACCATCTGCCGCCTTGGCCTGGTGCGCACCTTTCAGGTCGTCCAGCCCTTCGGCCGGCTGACGGTGCGGGAGAACATCGCCGTCGGCGCCCATCTGCGCCATGCCGACCGGGCCGACGCGCTGGAGAATGCGGAAGCCGTAGCCCGCCGGGTCGGCATGGGCGCCATGCTGGACCAGCCGGCCACCAGCCTGACGGTGGCCGGCCGCAAGCGGCTGGAGCTGGCGCGCGCGCTGGCCACCGAGCCCAGCCTGCTCTTGCTGGACGAGGTGATGGCGGGCCTCAACCCCACCGAGATCGATGAGATCGTGCCCGTCATCCGATCGATCCGGGACGACGGCGTGACCATCCTGCTGATCGAGCATGTGATGCGCGCGGTCATGAGCCTGTCGGAGCACGCCTATGTGCTGAATAACGGCGCCATCATCGCCAGTGGCCCGCCGCGCGCCGTCGCCGCAGACCCGCAGGTGGTCGAAGCCTATCTGGGCCATGGTGCGGCCAAGCGCATCGCGGCATCGGAGACCGCCCATGCTTGAGGTCTCAGGGCTGCGCGCCGGCTATGGCGAGGTGGAGGTGCTGCGCGAGGTCGACATGGATCTCGGCGGCGGCGAGATCGTCGCCGTCCTGGGCAGCAACGGCGTCGGCAAGACCACGCTCAACAACAATCTGTGCGGCATCTACCGGCCCTTCGCCGGCAGCGTCCGGTTCGCTGGCGAAAAGATCACCGGCCGGCCCGCCCACAAGATCGTGGCCGCCGGCCTGGTGCAGGTGCCCGAGGGCCGGCGCATCTTCCCCAACCTGACCGTTCACGAGAACCTGGAGCTCGGCAGCTATCGTCGTGGCCGCGCAAACCGGGACAGCACGCTGGAGCGGGTGTTCACCACCTTCCCGCGCCTGCGCGAGCGCATGACCCAGCGCGCCGGTACGCTGTCGGGCGGCGAGCAGCAGATGCTGGCCATCGGCCGCGGGCTGATGGCGGAGCCCGTGCTGCTGATCCTCGACGAGCCTTCTCTGGGCCTGTCGCCCCTGTTGGTGGAGGAGATGTTCGCGCTGATCGGCGAGATAAGCCGCCAGGGCATCGCCATCCTTCTGGTCGAACAGAACGTGGTGCAGTCGCTGGAGATCGCGCACCGCGCCTATATCCTTGAACAGGGCCGTATCGTTCTCTCCGGCACGGCAGGGGAGCTGTTGCAGAACAGCGACCTGAAACGCGCCTATCTGGGGATCTAGGACCGTGCGGTCGCCCGGCACCAACCTCAAGTCCCGCCTGGCCGACCCGGCGATTCTGGTTGCGCCCGGCATCTATGACGGCTTGACCGCCGCGTTCGCCGCCGATGCGGGGTTCGAGGCCGCTTACCTTTCCGGCGCGTCGATCGCCTATACCCGCTTCGGCCGCCCCGATATCGGCCTGGTCAGCATGGCTGAGGTCGCCGACACGCTGTCGGCGATCCGCGAACGCGTCGATCTGCCGATCCTGATCGACGCCGACACCGGATACGGCAATGCACTGAACGTGCAGCGCACCGTGCGGCTGTTCGAGCGGCTGGGCGCCAACGCCATCCAGCTGGAAGACCAGACCCTGCCGAAACGCTGCGGCCATCTGAGCGACAAGACGCTCGTGCCGGCGGGGGAGATGGCCGGCAAGCTGCTGGCCGCGGTCGAAGCCCGGCAGTCCCCCGACACCTTGATCATCGCGCGCACCGATGCGCTGGCGGTGGAGGGCTTCGACGCCGCCTGCGCCCGAGCCGAACGCTACCTGGACGTCGGCGCCGACATCCTGTTCATCGAGGCACCGCGCACCGTGGAAGAGATCCAGACACTGGCCGACCGGTTCGCCGACCGAGCGCCGCTGATGGCCAATATGGTGGAAGGCGGGACGACACCGCTGATGGGCGCGGACGAATTGCAGCGCCTCGGCTTCTCACTGGTGATCTTCCCCGGCGGGCTGGTGCGAGCGCTGGCGGCCACGGCGGAGAGCTATTTCGCCTCGCTGCGGCAGCATGGCAGCACGGCACCGTTCCGCGACCGGATGCTGGATTTCGCTGGGCTGAACGCGCGTCTCGGCACGCCGGACCTGCTGGCGGCTGGCCGCCGCTATGCCGGCGACGACGGCGAAACCGGGGAGGCGGACTCATGAGCGTGCGGCCCGCCGACGGGATCGAATTCGACGCCACGGTGCCGGTGCTGGTCATCGGCGCCGGGGCCTGCGGCCTGACCGCGGCCCTGGCTGCGCGCTCTGCGGGCGCTGAGGTTGTCGTGGCGGAACGGGATCCGCTGCCGCAGGGCAACACGGCCCTGTCGGCCGGCCTGATCCCCGCGGCCGGCACGCGCTTCCAGTGCGCCAAGGGCATCGATGACGACCCGGCGCGGTTTGCCGCCGACCTCACGGCCAAGGCGAAGAACCGGGCCGATCCCGCATTGGTCCAAGCCGTCGCGCAAGCCGCCGCACCGACGGTCGAATGGCTGGCCGACGCGACCGGCATCCCGTTCGAGGTGCTGGACGACTTCGTCTATCCCGGCCATTCGACTTTGCGCATGCACGCCCTGCCCGAACGCACGGGCGAGGCCCTGATGGCCCATCTGATGCAGGCCGCCGGGGATGCCGCGGTCACACTGATGACCGGTGCCACGGCCGTGACGCTCTATGCCGATGCCGACGGCCGGGTGGCGGGCGTCGATCTGGCGCGGCCGGATGGGGCAGTCGACCGGGTCGGCTGCGACGCGCTGATCCTGGCCATTAACGGCTATGGCGGCAATGCGGAGATGGTGCGCGCCCATATCCCCGATATGGCCGACGCGCTCTATTTCGGGCACGAGGGCAACCGGGGCGACGCCGTCTTATGGGGCCGCGCCCTGGGTGCTGCGACGCGCGACATGTCGGGCTATCAGGGTCATGCTTCGGTCGCGCATCCGCATGGCATTCTGATCACCTGGGCGGTGATCACCGAGGGCGGCATCCAGGTGAATGCCGAAGGCCAGCGCTTTGCCGATGAGAGCCGCGGCTATTCCGAACAGGCCGTAGACGTGCTGGCCCAGCCCGGCGGTGTGGCATGGACCATATTCGACGGCCGGATCGCAGACGTCGCCCGACAGTTCGAGGATTTCCGCAAGGCCGAGGCTGCTGGAGCCGTCAAACGCGCCGCTACGCTGGACGGTCTGGCCGAGGCAACGGGTTTGCCGCCCGCGGCCCTGGCCGAAACGATGCGGCAGGTCACCACATATGTGGGCGGTTCGGTACTGGAGCCGCTAGGCCGCCGCTTCGACCCACGATCCGTGTTGCTGCCGCCCTATCTCGCCGTCAAGGTCACGGGGGCGCTGTTCCACACGCAAGGCGGCTTGGCTGTCGACGGACGCGCGCGTGTGCTGCGGCCGGACGGGACGGCGTTGCCCAACCTCTACGCGGGCGGCGGTGCGGCCTGCGGACTCTCAGGGCCTGAGGCTGCCGGCTATCTCTCCGGCAACGGGCTGGTCACGGCGGTTGTGCTGGGGCGGCTGGCGGGACTGGACGCCGCCCGGTCCACCCAGGCGCGCGGGGTCGGCGATGCCGCGTGACCGCCGCACCACACAACGGCCCATGGAGGGCGGCGCGCCGGTGCCGCTCTATCACCGCCTCTATGTGGTTCTGCGCGAACAGGTGATGGACGGCACCTTTGGGCCCGGCCGGTCGCTGCCGAGTGAGCACGACCTGGGACGGCAGTTCCAAGTCTCACGCGTCACCGTGCGCCGCGCGCTGGAGATGCTGGAACGCGACGGCATGGTGCGGCGCTTTCAGGGCCGCGGCACCTTTGCCATTCCATCGAAGCCATCAGAGCCATTGCGGGCCGACATCAACGGCCTGCTCGCCACCCTGGCGACGATGGGCGCCAGCACGACCGTGGACCTGCTGCAGTTCGACTATGTCAAGGCCTCGCCCTCGGTTGCCGAGGCGCTGGATACTGCCGTGGGCGACAAGGTCCAGCGGGCGGTGCGCGTACGCCGGGTCGACGACCGGCCGATGTCGCATCTGACCACCTTCGTGCCGGAGGATCTGGGGCGGTCCTTTTCCAAGCGCGACCTGGCCCGGCAGCCGCTGTTGAGCCTGTTGGAACGTGCCGGCGTGCGCCCCAGCGCGGCGGACCAGACCATCAGCGCCACCCTGGCCGATGCCGCCGTGGCACCACGGCTGGAAACGCAGCTGGGGGCGGCGCTGCTCTCCATCACCCGCGTCGTTCGCGACCAGTCGGACCGGCCGGTGGAGCTGTTGCGGGCCCTCTACCGCCCGGACGTCTACGCCTATCGCATGAGCCTGTCCCGCGACCCCGATGCCCCTGCGGCCGCCTGGAATACCGGCGGGTGAGGACCGAGAACCGATGATCGATGCCGTCACGCTGGCCGTCCTGAAGGGCCGGCTGGAACAGATCGCCGACGAGATGGACGCGACCCTGTTCCGCACCGCCTTCAACCCCATCATTGCCGAGGCGCACGATGCCTCGCACGGCCTTTACCACGCCGAAACGGGCGAAACGCTGGTGCAGGGCAAGTCCGGCCTGCCCATCTTCGTCGGCGCCATGTCGTTTGCAGTAAAGGCGGTGATCGACCGGTTCGGGCCGGATGCCGCCGACGGCGACGTCTTCATCTTCAACGACCCATATGACGGCGGCACGCATCTCTCGGACTTCCGGCTGGTGCGGCCGTTCTTCCGCGATGGCCGCGTGTTCTGCCATCTCGCCTCGGTGGGGCATTGGCACGATGTCGGCGGCAACGTGCCCGGCAACTACAACCCCGTGGCGACCGAGTGCTTCCAGGAAGGCATGCTGATCCCGCCGGTGCGGCTCTATGCCAAGGGCGAGCTCAGGCAGGACGTGGTCGACATCATCCTCGCCAACAGCCGTCTGCCGGGCAGCGCCTATGGCGACCTGAACGGCCAGATCAACGCGCTGGACCTCGGCGCCAAACGGCTCGCCGAGTTGCTGGACGAATACGGCGACGACACCGTGGCCGAGGCGATGCTGGAACTGCGCGGCCGCGCCGCCAAGCTGATGCGCGCCCATATCGCATCCCTGCCGGACGGCACCTATTCGGCCGAAGACTTCCTGGACAATGACGGCCATACCGATGCGCCGCTCAGCATCGCGCTCGACATCACGATCGACGGCGACCGGATGGTCTGGGATTTCTCCCGCTCCGCCCCGCAATGCGCCGGGCCGGTGAACATCGCGTACTCGACCACCGTCGCCAGCTGCTATGTGGCGCTGAAGCACATCTTCCCAGAGGTGCCGGCCAATGCCGGTGTGCTGGAGCCGATCCGGTTCCGCATTCCCGAAACCTCGCTGTTGCACGCCCGCGCGCCCAAGCCCGTCGGCGGCTATACCGAGACAATCCTGCGCATCATCGACGTCGTCTTCAGCGCCTTTGCTGCGATCGACCCGGCGATCACCAACGCCAATGCCTATGGCACCATCAACGCCGTGTCGCTGGCCGGGCACCGGCAGGACGGGCGGCGCTGGGTGATGTTCAGCTTCTTCGGCGGTGGGCATGGCGGCAACCCTGCCGGCGACGGGCTGAACCACGGCAACGCACCCATCTCCACCGCCACCATCCCGCCGCTGGAGATCCTGGAGGCCGCCTATCCGGTGATGTTCACCCAATGGGCGCTGCGCCCCGACAGCGGCGGGCAGGGCCGCCACCGCGGCGGCCTGGGCGCGGTCTATGAAATCGAACTGTTGGAGGAGTCCGCCGACCTGTTCCTGTTCGGCGAGCGCGGCCGCTTCCCGCCACAGGGCGTGGCCGGCGGCGAACCCGGGGCCGCCAACCGCTTCTGCTATCAGCAGGACGGTGCGTGGCACACGCCGCCCATGGCCTCGAAGATGGTGGGCGTGCGCCTCAACCGCGGCGAGCGTATCCGACTGGAGACGCCGGGCGGCGGCGGCTACGGCCCGCCGGACCAGCGCGACCCGGCCGCCGCCGCGCGCGACATCGCCCTGGGCTACGTCACGGCGGAGACCGGCGAATGAGTGCGCCCAGCCGCCATGTGATCGGCGTCGATGTCGGCGGCACCTTCACCGATGTCTTCGTCTACGACGAAGTGGGCGGAACCTGCCAGGTCGCCAAAGTGCCGTCGACACGCGGTGACCAGGCCACGGGTTTCCTCGCCGGCATCCGTGCCCGAGTGGACGACCTTGGCACCATCGCCACCGTGGTGCACGGCACGACGGTGGCCACCAACGCCCTGTTGGAGCGCAAGGGCGCGCGCGCCGGCATCATCACCACGGCCGGCTTCCGCGACGTCGTCGAGATGCGGCGCCGCGACCGCCCGACCACCTGGGGCCTGTGGGGCCGGTTCGACCCTGTGATCCCCCGCGACCTACGGGTCGAGGTGGCGGAACGCACGCTGGCCGACGGCACCGTGCGGACAGCCGTCGATCCGGCCGAGGTGCGGCAGGCCGCCGAGACGCTGCTGGCGCGCGGGGCCGAGGCGGTCAGCATCGTCTTCATCAACGCCTATGCCAATGCGGCCAACGAAGCCGCAGCGGCCGAAGCTTTACGCGCAGTCTGGCCCAACGCCTACGTCACGGCCTCACACCAGATCCTGCCGGAGATCCGGGAGTTCGAGCGGACCTCGACCACCAGCCTGAACGGCTATCTGCAGCCCGTGGTGGCGAGCTATCTGGCCCGATTGGAACAGGGGCTGGACAGCGGCGGGTTCGGCGGTGAGCTGTTGATCGTCCAGTCCAACGGCGGCGTCATGACGGTGGAGACGGCGCACCAGCGCCCGGTGCACACGGCGCTGTCCGGCCCCGCTGCCGGCGTGATTGCGGCCGCCCATATCGCAGCCAGTGCCGGCTATCCCAACGTGCTGACCTGCGACATGGGCGGGACCAGCTTCGACGTCTCGCTGGTGGCGGAGGGCCGAAGCGCGCTCAGCCCCGAGACCAGCATCGATTTCGGCCTCGTCGTGCGCTCGCCGATGATAGAGATCACGACGATCGGCGCGGGCGGCGGTTCCATCGCCCGTGTCGATGCCGGTGGCCTGCTGCAGATCGGACCGGAAAGCGCCGGCTCCGACCCCGGCCCTGCCTGCTACGGCCTGGGCAACGACCGGCCGACGGTGACCGACGCGAATGTCGTCTTGGGCCGTATCAACGCCGCGCGCCCCATCGGCGGCGCGCTCGATCACCTGGATGTCGCCGCCGCGGAACGCGCGATTGCGACCCATGTGGGCGAACCGCTGGGGCTGTCGTCGGTCGAGGCGGCCGAGGCGATCATCCGAGTTGCCAATTCGCGCATGGCCGGCGCCATCCGCCTGGTGTCGATCGAGCGTGGGCACGACCCCAAGCGCTTCGTCGCCATGCCCTTCGGCGGCGGCGGTGCGCTGCATGCCGGTGCCCTGATCCGCGAGGTGGGCCTCGCCAAGGCGCTGGTGCCGCGCTTTCCCGGGGTCACCAGCGCGCTCGGCTGCGTGATCGCCGATATGCGCCACGACTTCGTCCACACCCTGAACGCGCCGCTGGACGGCCTGGACCTGGCAGCCGTGGATGCGGAGATGGTGCGCACCGCCGCCGCGGGCCGGGCGCTGCTGGATCGCGCCGGCGTCGGCTTCGACGGCATCGACACCGCCTTCGAATTCGACATGTCCTATGTCGGCCAGAGCCACACCGTGGCCGTGCCCGTCGAAGTGACCCTGGCGGACGGCGCGACGGGCATCACGGCAGACCTGATCCGAACCAGCTTCGAGGCCGCCTATCGTGCCGCCTATGGCCGGCTGTTGTCGGGCGTGGCGATCCGCGTGTTGAACCTGCGCACCGCCGTGATCGGCCGCCGCCGCAGCCTGCCCTTGGAGCTGCTGGCTCCCACCGGCGCCGGCACGGTCGACCATGCGCAGACCGGCACCCGCCCCGTCTATGCCGACGGCGCCTGGCATCAGGCCGCCGTCTATGCCCGCCTGGACCTGCCCGTGGGGGCGGAGGTCCGCGGCCCCGCGGTGCTGGAACAGCCCGACACGACGATCTTCGTCGACCCCGGGATGACGGCCATGGTCGACCGACTGGGCAATGTCGTGCTGGGACGGACGGAGGAGACGGCACCATGACCCTCGGCGGCCCGACGACGGCCTTCCTGATCGTCGACATGCAGAACGACTTCGTGCACCCGGACGGCGCCTATGGCCGCGCCGGCCAGAGCGCGGAGGCCATCACAGCGCTGATTCCCCGCCACAAATCCGTGGCCGACGCCATGCGCGCCAGCGGCGGCTGGATTGTCTCCACCCAGTTCACGCTGGTCCCCGGCCGGGGCGGCGAGCCCTTGATCAGCGACCACCTGCGCCGCCTGCGCCCGTTCCTGGCCAAGGGCGACTTCGCGCCGGGAAGCTGGGGCCATGCCCTGATCGACGACCTGCAGCCGGCCGATCTCACGATCGAGAAGGTCGCCTATTCCGCCTTCTACATGAGCCGCCTGGAATTCGTGCTCGCCAAGGCCGGCATCACGACATTGGTGATCGGCGGCATCGTCACCAACGGCGGCGTCGCCAGCACGCTGCGCGACGCCCATGTCCGCGGCTTCCACACGGTGCTGCTGACCGACGGCTGCGCCGCGTTCTCAGCCGAGGCCCATGACGCCACGGTGCGCTCGCTGGCCACGGTCAGCGAGACCATGACTTGCGCAGAGTGCATTGAGCACCTGGCCCAATTGACCCCCGCAAACGCGTAGGTCGCGCTTGAGGCGCAGCCGAAAGCCGACACGCACCGCCGCCCCGACGTCCGCGATGTCGGGTCGCGCTGTCGCTTGACGCCGACCTACAACCGCTCCACGGCAGGACCGTGCCGATGGTCGGAGAAATGGAGGCAGGACGGCTGCGCTCGCTGTGACGTGAAATGCCGAACCTCAGGGAGCCAGTGTCCTGGCGACACGGAAGCCGACATCCTCGGTCCGGACGTCCGGGTAGTAGCCGTCGCGGGCCGCGGAGCGGAGGGCATCGGCATCGGACAGCCAAGAGCCGCCGCGCAGAACGCGACGCTCACAGGTCGCGTTCTCCCACGCCGAGCCGTCCGAGGGCGCGCCGTCGTAGCCGTCGCGATAGCAGTCCTGCATCCACTCCCACACGTTGCCGCGCATGTCCGGCAGCCACGAGTATCCACGGTTGTATGACCCGACCTCCGCCGACCCTCCGGCACTGCCCCCGAAATTCGCCTGTCCCTGCGTGATCTCACTTCCCAAGGGGTAAGGTGTATCGGTTCCCCCGCGCGCCGCGTATTCCCACTCCGCCTCGCTCGGCAGCCGATAGGTCTCACCGGTCTTGCCGCTCAGCCACTGCACGTATTCCTGCGCGTCTTCCCAGCTCACATTGATCACCGGTCGATCGGCCCGACCCCAACCGCGGTCGTCGGGCTCGGGATTTGAGCGGCAGCCGCCATCGGCAACGCAGGCCGCCCACTGATCGAACGTCACCTCCGTCCGTCCGAGCGCAAAGCTCTCCACGGTCACGGAGCGCTGGGGCCCTTCGTCGTCGTCGCGTCCTTCCTCATCCTCCGGTGAGCCCATCAGGAACGTACCGCCGTAGATCCTCGACAATTCCGGGCAGACATCGCAATCCTGAATGGGCGCCGGGCCGGGTGGAGCAGCGGGACTCGTCAGGCTCTCTGCGAACGCCACTCCGAGTTCTCGGAGGATCTCAAGCGTCGGCCGGTCAAGCGCTTGCACTTCCGGCATGTCGAGCATCTCAAGGACCATATTCGTGGCATCGATTGTCCACGCATCCTGGGCCCCATCCGCCGTCGCTACATCAATGCCCAGGTCCTCGTAACGCACGCCAAGCTCCCAAAAGATGTGATCGAGGATGGCTCGTACCTCTTCTATTTCTTCCGGCGTCAGCTCCTCTGTCGCACCGGGGACGTCCGACGGCTCGCTCGGCATGGGTGGCGGGGGAGCCGGTGGTGCCAGTTGGTTCAGCTCGGTCGGTCCGAGCGCAGTAGAGTCTGGTTGCACCACGCCTGGAGGTCGGGTGTCGCCGCCAAGATCGGAGAGGAGTACGCCGATACCGCCGAGAGCGGCGAAGATCAGGAAGGCGCCAGAACCGATCATCCAACGACGGCGATTGTTGCCGTCCTGCGCCCCCAGATCCGAAGGGTCCACAATTGCACCGCGGTTTCCTGGCGCCGGTCGCTCGACCCGCAAGGGCGCAGCATCCGTTCCGCGCGCCGTTCCCGCCCTTACGGACTCGGCCGGCCGCGACACTGCCCACCCGGCCGCCAAGGCGGCCCGGATCGGGTCGGCGACCAGCACCGAGAGATCGTCGGTCTTTTCCAGCCGCTGGCGCAGGACCCGTTCGGCTTCGGCCGAAAGCCAGTTGTCGGTCCCCTGGAGATGACCGATCAGGATGACGGCGGCGGAATGGGCGCGATGCGCGTCCGGCCCCCAGAGCATGTCGACGATATCCGCCGGAAGCGGTTTCCGGGGCCTGGGATTGCGGGCGATCGTCAGCGGCGCGGGGTTGGTCTGGGCGTCCCTCCAAAGCTGCGGGCGCATCGGGGCTGCGGTGTCTTCCACGACCCGCGTGCGGACATAGTCGTGCAGATCGGTGATCGTGATCTCGTCCCTGTCCGGCGCGGCGGCACCGGTGCGCAGCCCCTCGACGACATAGCGAGTGTAGAGCGAGCGCCCATCCTGCTCGAAGGCCATCAGCTCCGCCGTCGTGGCGGTCATGATGAAGCGGCCATGGCCCGACGGGTCGAACGTTTCTTTGGTGATCTTCGGCGCCACGCCGGCATTGCGCGCTGTCATGCCGTCCGGGATCATCGCGCCGGAATGGCAGCAGTCGAGGATCAGGATCTGCCGGTGCGACGCGCTGCGATCCATCTCACGGCGAAGGAAGTGCTCGTCCAGCGACCCCGCCCAGGGCGCCTCCGGGTCCGTCTCCGTCACCGCCAGGTAGAACTCGCCATCGGGGCTCAGCAGCCCATGGCCGGAGTAGTAGAACAGCAGCAGATCGTCCTGCCGGCGATCCCGGAACAACCGCCCGATGGCGCGCTGCACGTCCACCACCGAGGCATCCATCTTCAGCTCGACCGTGTCGAAGCCCGCGATCTCGGGGTCTTCCAGCACGGCCTTCAAATCCTGCACGTCTTCCGGCGGGGCGGACAGACGCTGCAGCTCGCTGTGGCGGAAGGCTGCGTTGGCGATAAGAAGGGCGTGCTTGCTCGGCATGGCTGATGGAGGTGGCGCGCGCTGTCGCTGAAGGATATCTGTTAAGACGCATAAACAGCAACGGGTGGCAGCGATGACCGGCATCCTCAGGTTCGAGACCCCGCACGGCCCCGTGCTGGTTGAAGTGGACGAAACGGTCGCGCGCAAGGCTCAGGCGGTCGACGACACGGCCGAGGCTGCGAGCCATGGGCTTGTGGCGAAGGGTGGACGATCGCCAGTGGCGGCCAGCCAGGACATCGTGGCGAAGGCCCCCACCAGCTTCGGCGAGGCGATGGGGTCGCTACGGGCCTATGCCGCCAATCTGCAAGAAATGATCGGCAGCCTGGACCTGACGCCGAAAGAGGTCTCGGTCGAGATCGGGCTGAAGATCGCCGGGGAGGCCGGCTGGATCATCGCCAAGGCCGGTACTTCGGCGGAAATGAAGATTGCGCTGACATGGGAACC
>JANQIX010000032.1 GCA_028281925.1 Alphaproteobacteria bacterium | reverse complement strand
TTGCGGCCGATGATCCGGTCGTTGTTCACAACACGCACGACCGCGTTCTGGCGGATCGTGCCATTGAAATCGATACCGGTGTCGTAGCCGCGGATCAGATCGTTGCGTGCGATCCGGACCAGGGCGTTGCCGCGGATCGAGCCGAACTCCATGCCGTCCTCGCCGAGGCCGAGGATCCGGTGGTTGTCCAGGACCCGAACAATCGCGTTCTGGCGGATCGTACCGTCGAAGTCGATGCCGTTGTCGCCACCGCGGATCAGGTGGTTGCCCGCCACCACGACACGCGCATTGCCGCGGATGGTGCTGAACTCGATGCCTTCGTCGTCAAGACCGATGATGCGGCGGTTGTCGAGGATACGCACGGTGGCGTCACCGAGGATGCGTCCGTTGAACTCGATGCCGTCGTCGCCGCCCCGGATCCAGCTGTTGTCGCGGATGATCACCAGGCCGTTGTCGGTGATGTCCTCGCGGAACTGGATGCCGTCTTCGTTGAAGCCGATGACTCGGAAGTTGTCGGCGATCCGCACCACCGCATTGTCCTCGACCGCGGGCGAGCCGCCGTCGAACTGGATGCCGTAGTCCTCACCGTAGATCCAGTTGTAGCCGATATCGAGGTAGGCGTTCTCGCTCACATTGTCGATGTCGATGCCGGCACCGCCATTGTTGTAGTCGCCGTCCAGATCCTCGTCGGAGTTCTGGCCGACCGGCAGGTACTCGCTGCCGATCTGGTTACCAAGGATACTGACATAGGAGTCGCCGTCGATGGCGGCCTGGCCCTCATACTCGCCGGCATTGAACAGGATGCCGTCGTCACCGGTGTACTCGTAGTCGTCCTCGAGGATCAGGTTCCACCAGACATAGACGTCGCTGTCATAGACGCCGTTGTCGAACTCGATGCCGCGCTCGCCTTCGCCGGTGCCGTAATCGATGTCGTTGTTCTTGATGGCGACCGTCGAATAGCGGACCCGCTCGTCGAAGTCGATGCCGTCACCATTAGCGTCGATCTCGTTGCCCATGAACGGCAGCGGTCCGCCGATGCCGATCCAGGAGTGCCAGATCTCGCCGTCGAAATGGATGCCGTCGCCGTCATAGGGCGAGGTCTCGCCGGCCTGGATGATGTTGCCGGCGATCCAGATGTCCGACCATGACACCACGCCGCCGAAGTTGATGCCGTTCTGGCCGGCGAAGATGCCGTGGTTGTTGCCGAGGATGTCGACGTAGCTGTTCCGCACGGCCCCTTCGAACGTCACGCCGTGGCGGTCGTAGCCCACCAGGTGCTCGTTCCAGGAGACGTCGACCCAGCTGTCTTCGACGGTGCCGTCGAACTGGACCGCATTGTCCTGCGCGTAGATGTCGTTGTAGCTGATCTCAACCGTCGAGTAGTCGGCCACCGACTGGATGTCGACGCCCGAGCCGCCGTCGGTTTCATCCGCGTTCTGCCCGACCGGGCGGTATTCGCTGCCGATCTGGTTGCCGGAGATGACGACGTAGGATTCGCCGTCGATGGACTGCTGACCGCTGTACTCGCCGTCGTTGAACAGGATGCCGTCATCACCGACGAAGTAGTGCCTGTACCACCGGCCGTAGTCGTTGCGCCGCCACTCCCAATCCTCTTCGAGGATCTCGTTGTCGATGATGTAGACGTTGCTGGCGTAGACGCCGTTGTCGAACTCGATGCCGCGCTCGCCAGGGGCTGAGCCGTAGTTGATGTCGTTGTTCTCGATGTAGACGTCGGAGTACCGGACGCGCTCATCAAAGTCGATGCCGTCGCCGTAGGCGTCGATCTCGTTGCCGTAGTCTTCGAAAACCGAGCCGATGTCGATCGTGGAGTACCAGATCTCGCCGCCGAAGTGGATGCCGTCGCCGATACCGTCGTAGAGGCCCGCTTCGATGTCGTTGGCGGCGATGCGGATATAGGCGTTGTCGACCAGGCTATCGAAGGTGATGCCGTGCTGGCCGGCATCGATGCCGTGGTTGTTCTCCGCGATCAGGATACGGACGCTGCGTTCGCCGCCTTCCACCGGGCCGCTGAACTCGATGCCGTCGCCATAGTACGAGTTGATGTGCGTGTTGCCGAAGATCCCGACACCGAACTCACCCGGATAGAAGCCGGTCCAGTCGATGTACCGCGACCGCGTGGTGATCGGCCCGTCGAACTGGATCGCGCTGCCGTAGGAGTAGATGTCGTTGTAGGCGATCCACACCGAGGCACGGTTGGTCACAGACTGGATGTCGATGCCGTTCTCGCCGATCCGGTCGGTGTAGAAGCCGATATTGTTGTCGACGATGGCCAGATGCGACCGGTCGGACACGCCTTCGCCGTCCACCAACACGCCGTCTTCGTCGGCGCGGATGTTGTTGCGGGCGATCGCCACATAGGCGGTGCCCGTCAGGCCGCCGGCCAGTTCGATGCCGTCGTCCGTGGCATAGATGCCGTCGTTGTTGTCGAGGATCCGCACCTCGGCGTCGTCGATCGCCCGGTCGAACCGGATGCCGTCACCGTCGCGACCGACGATGTTGTGGTTGTGGGCGATCAGAGTGTCGTGGCCCTCACCGGAGACACGGCCCTCGAAGACGATGCCGTCGTCGCCGTAGATGTCGTTGTACGAGATCTCGATCTCGCTGTCCGTCCCGGCGGAGTTGCGGACCGCGCCGCCGAACAGAATGCCGACATCGCCTGCGCTGATGAAGTTGTAGTTGTAGCTGCCACCACCGATCAGCACTTCGGCGTTCTGGCGCACGCGGGCGGAGAACTGGATACCGTCATCCTGAGCGCGGATCCAGTTGTCCGTGATCGTGACGTCGACATCGCCTTCGACATCGCCGTGGAACTCGATGCCGTCATCCGCCACCGGCGCCCGGTCACCGCCCGACGTGGCCGGCGGCGTATAGCCGATCCGGTTGCCGTCGATGACGATGTCCGCCTCGCCGCCGACATCGTCGGCGAAGTGGATGCCGTCCAGGCCAGAGACGTCGTCGCCGCCGCTGTTGCCCGCCACCGTGATGATGTTGGACGCCGTGCCGGAGTAGCGGTCGCCGTCACCGATATTGACCGTCGCGGTGCCGCCGATGGTGCCGCCGATGGTGCCGCCGAAGTAGATGCCGGCACCCGTAGCGTCCTCGTTCTGGTTGGCAAGGATGCGGTTGTCGTGGATGTCCACATCGGCGTTGCTGCCGATCGCGCCCAACAGCGCGATGCCGTGGTCGCCGGCACCGATGCTGTTGTTGAGGATCTCAAGAACCTCATTGGAGCCAATGCCGTCCTGGAACTGGATGCCATCGAACGCGATGCGGCGCATCACGTTGTTGATCAGGCGCGTGTTGCCCGCGGTATTGACGGAGACGATGCCGTAATTCAGGTCGTAGAAGGCGTTGCCGTCGACGACCGCGTTGATCGCCGTGCTACCGGCGGCGCCGAGCTGGACGCCGACATCGCTGCCGATCAGGCTGGTCGGGCCGGAGCCTGCAAAGACGAACGGATCGATCGTCACGTTCTCGACGTCATTGCCGTTGGCCGCCGAGCCCGAGGTGACGGCGTTCAGCGAGCCGTCGCCGATCGCGCCGATATCGGCAATGTAGAAGCCGTTGTCGAAATCGCCCTGATTGGCGAACGGATCGACGGCGTCGGTGTCGATCACCGGGCTGCCGTCGCCCGTGTCCACGCCGGTCACCTTCAGGTTGTCGACCCACAGCTCAACCGAGCCGCCGAAGGTGCCGGAGCCGACCGCCACCTGGCCGGCCGTAAGGCCGGCATTGCGGATGATCTCAACCGTGTTGACCGCAAGCTGGATGCTGTTGCCTTCGGTCACGGCCAGCGTCGGGCCGTAGTAGAAGAGGCCGTTCTGGTCGCCGTCCAGTTCGGGGCCGTCCAGGAAGTGGAACAGCTTGCTCTCAAGCCCGACCAGATCCACCAGCGACAGGACACCCGGCGTCTGGCCGTCGAAGGTCACGCCGGTCACGTCGATCAGGTTCGGCAGGCCGGTGCCCGCGTCGAACTCAGCACCATCGGTCAGCGAGACATACTGGTCCGTCTGGCCGGTGAACGAGATCGATCCGAGGCTGCCGCTGAAGCCGGCGCCGCCGCCCAGGATGTCGATGCCGGGGCCGGAGAACACCATGCCGTCTTCACCGCCGGTGAACGACGCCGTGGAGGTGCCGAAGTCGATATTGATGCCCGGGCCGGTATCGTCGGTCAGGAACTGCGCGACGGTGCCGTCCGCGTCCGTCACGTCGAACGCCGGCGCGCCGGAGAACTCAACCGTGCCCGCCGTGCCGGCCGGAAGACCGGTGTTGTCGACGTTCACCGCCACAGCACCGCCGGTGAAGCTGCCGCCGGCGTAGCTGAGCGTGCTCGGCGACTGCAGGTTGACCACGTTCACCGCGATGCCGCCTGCATCGATGTCGGTGTCGCGGCCGTCCGCGGGTGTCCCGGGACGGGCTTCGCGGAACTCAAGCGAAGCCGTGTCCAGGATACCGCCGACCACGGAGACGCCGTCGCCGTCCGCGTCGATGTGCTCGCGCTCGAAGCTGACCGTGGCATCGCCAGCGATCGTGCCGAACTGCACACCGTCGCCGCCGACAGGATCGGCATCCGTGCCCCAGTCATTCTCACCAAAGGCGATGTCGGCGCCGCCAATCGTATTGTCGAACAGCGCGCCATTACGGCCGGCGGACACGTCGTTGTTCACGACCACGACCGCGCCGCTGTAGTCCAGGCCGTTCGGACGAACGATAGTGCCAGAGCCGGTGGAGTCGATCAGGCGGTCGAACTGCATGCCGTCGCGTGCGGCATAAATGGTGTTGTTGTGGATCAACACATCGGCTGTGTCGGTGATCTCGTCGAAGTCCAGGCCTTCTTGGCCGACCGGCGTGCCGGCCGAACCGATCGTGTTGAAGGCGACGATGACGTCGCTCATGCCCGAGATCGCTTCGACGCCGCTGCCATTGGCGCCGCCGTTCAGGTCATAGAAGGCCACGCCGTCGTCACCGGCGTTGATCGTGTTGAACTGCACCGAGACGGCTGAGCTGCCGCCGATCCCGTCGCGGAACTCGACACCGCGGTCGCCGAGGCTCGGCCCCGCCGTGATGACGTTCCTGCTCAGGAAGACGGAGTTGCGGCCCAGTATCGAGCCGGCGAAGACGACGCCAGAATTGTCTGCGACGATCGTGTTGGTGTTGCCCGCGGAGCCGTCGCCGATACCGATGTTCGAGGAATCCGTGATCGCTCCGGCGAAGTGGATGCCGTCGAGGCCGGCGTCGATCAGGTTGCCGAAAATGTCGAGGTCCGTATTGAAGATCGGCCCGCCGAAGTAGATGCCGTGCCCGGCAGTGCTGTTGAAGCCGGCATTGTTGCCGGTGATGGCGATGACGATGTCCTGGATGCCGCCGATATCGCCGATCTCGCCGCTGAACTCCAGCGCGTTGCCGGCGCTGAAGACGTCGTTGTCTTCGATCAGGATGGCGACGTCGGTTTCGTCACCGGAGTCCGAGCCCAGAGCCAAGTCGCCGTCCGGGTCGCCGATATCCGTCGTGAAGACGATACCGCGACCATCGATGTCGTCGCCGTCTTCACCGATCGTGTTGCCCGTGATGTTAACCGTGGCACCGACCAGCTCATCACCGCCCTGGCCGCGGCCGTCGCCGGCGATCTCGATGCCGTCGCCCGTGTTGCTGCCGTCGATGGTGTTGTCGGTGATGCTGGTGGTGGAGTCGCCCGGGGTCGGCTGATGGTCTACGACCACGCGGATCGCCGCGTCCGACGTCTCGCTGATGTTCAGGTTCGACAGGGTCAGGCCCCGGATGTCTTCGGCGTCCACGCCGAAGCCCGTGCCGTCGCCGTCGATCGTGAACAGATCGACCAGCGTCTCGGGATTGCCCGCGGAATTGGTGATCAGGATCACCGGCGCGGTGTCGTCGAACGGATTGATCGTGGAGGTGCCCAGCCGCGTTGTCGGCGAGTCGAAGCCGCCCAGCAGGCTCAGGCCATCGATGTTGATCAGTACGTTCTCGACATAGTTGCCGTCCCAGACCTGGACGGTCGAGCCGGAAACGAGTTGGATCGCTTCGTTGATACGCAGCTGGTTGTCCGTGGCGTCGAACGCACCAAAGGTGCCGGGATCAAGACCCGGATCGGTCTGCTCGCCCAGGGTCGTGACGTTCAGGACCGTGAAGTCGCCCTGGAAGCCCAGCGTGCCGGCATCCGTGTCGGTGCCGACATCCAGGAACGGCGTGATGTCAACCAGGCCGCTGGTCTCTGCCAGCACGTCGGCCTCATTGTTCGTGCCCCACCAGTTGCCCGAGGCGTCCAGCACGCCGTCGCCATTGTGCTGCACTGCGAAGTCCGCGTTGCCGGACAGATCGTTGTTGAAGACCGTAATGTTGCTGGCGTCGACGGCAAACTCGTCATTGCTCGTGCCGGGAGGATCGAAATCGCCGTCGATCTGGATGCCGACCGTATTCCCGCTGATGACGTTCTGTTCAACCAGCGCCTGGATCGACGCGCCGCCATCTTCCGTCGACGTGAAATCGATGCCCTCGGCAAATCCGCTGACGCTGTTCTGGCGGATGAAGACGGACATGTCCGTGGCATCGCCTTCGTCATCGATCAGGATGCCGTTACCGTCAACAACGCCGGCCGTCTCTGAGCCGATCACGTTGCCCGTCACATGGGCCGTAAGATCGTCGAAGTCCTCGATCTCGACGCCGTCGCCGTCCTCGACCAGGATATCATTGTACTCGATGGTGACGGATGCGAACTCGTCGACGAAGATGCCGTCGCTCGTCGTGTTGGTGATCGTGTTGTTGTTGATGTCGATCACCGACCCTGCCGTCGGCGTACCGTCGCCGATATCGGCGTGGATGCCGTCGGCATAGTTGTCGATGTGGAAACCGGCGATCTCAACATTGGTAGCCGGCGCCTCGACCTCCATGCCGAAGCCAGTGCCGTCGCCCTGCAGCAGCGGAGAGCCGGCGCCCGGCACTTCCGGATCGCCCGTAACGCCGATCAGCGACAGGTTCTTGTCGATCACGACGCCGTCGGAGTCGAGATCGTAGGTCCCGTCGGCGACATTCACCACGACGTCGCTGGCCACCACGCCTTCGTCGGACGCGACATCGATGCCGTCCTGGATCTCAGCGGCATCGCTCTCCACAAACACCTGCGTGGCCGTGCCGGAGATGTTGTCGCTGGACGCGCGGATATTGGCAGCAAGGCGAACGATGCCGGCATTCGCCTCGACATTGTCCGATCCGGCGTTGATCTCAGCATCCAGATCGATTTCCGCCGCCGGGTCGATGATCGGCCCCGCGCCTTCTTCACCAACTGTCACACCAGCGTTCAGGAGGATGTCGCCATCACGGCCGCGCCTGAACCCAGTATTCCCGCCCCTATCCGTGTCGATACCGCCCGTGGCGGTGACTTGGATATCCTCAGCGGCGGTCAGCACGACGTCGCCGGCGGTTGTGTTACTGAAAAAGAGGAGACTGCCCGTCTCCAACAGACCCTCAACGATAATGTCGCCGCCGTTGACGCCAGCGCCGATATTGTCGGTGGTCATCAGGATGTGACCGCCAGCGCCCGTGACGACTGACGCGGTCGATACGATCGAACCGCGGCCGGTGCGGACGGTGATCCCGCCGCGCTCCGTCGACAGCTCACCGAGAATGATGTCGCCGGTTTCTTCGCCCAGGCTGGACGCCGTGATTTCGATATTCGCCTCACCACCGGGCGAGTCCTGCACGGCAAACGCAACCTGCTGGTCCGTCAAACCGGCAAGGTCGCCAACGCACGAACCGCAGAAGGCTGTGCCGGTCAGGTCGATACCGCCGGCGCCGTCGCCGGTGTTGTTCCGCGTCTCAAGGGTCAGGCTGCGGTTGTTCGACAGCACGATGGTGCCCGGCCCCTGGCCGTTTTCCGAAACGCCGATGCTGCGCGTCGCCTGAATGATGATGTTGGAATTCGTGCCCTCGATCTCGCTCTCATAGATCAGGAACGGATTGGCTGGGCCATCGCCAAAGCCAACCGTGCCGCCGGCAAGAATCGTCGCCTCATCCACACGACCGTTGTTGACGTCATCTCCGTCGGCGGAGCCGAGCAGGATCACGACGTCGGTGGGGTCGATCATGAACGTGCCGAGTGCGCCATTGGCCGCGGCGGTCGAGACAGTGCCGTCGAAATCCAGATAACCCGGGGACGAGAACTCGATGAAGCCGCCGTCGCCGCCTTCCTCGCCGCCTTCCGCGGTGAGTTCGCCATAGAGGAAACCCGCTTCGTCGCCCCAGACAACGATCGTGCCGCCGTCGCCATCGGTCTCGGCGTCGGCCGAAACCTCGGCGCCCTCAGCCACGTAGGCGATATCCGCCGTCGGCATATAGCTCTCGGTCTCGAACGCGGTCGTCACGTCGATTGAGATGTTGGTGCCGCCACCGGCACCCGGCTCAAGTTGCGAATAGGCGATATGGCCGCCGGCCGCCAACGGACCGCCCTGAACCGCACCACCGACAAGGACAGTGCCACCGCCGGCCGGGCCCGAGACGTCAATCGACGCACCGTCGGCCAGCACGACGGTTTCGCCCAAAACATGGACGGTGCCGCCTTCGTCGTCTTCCTCAACGCCCGAGGCGTCGATCGTGCCGGCAACGACAACCGAGCCTTCGTCGCCACCGACCAGAGCAACCTGCCCGCCCTGGCTCTCGATCCTGCGCGCCACGACGACGCCGTCGAGATTGATGACGTTGTCGACCACGCCGGCCGCGGCGTCGGCCGTCAAGATCACCTGGCCACCGTCGGCCAGAATGGTGCCCCCCTCGCCGTTGACCACCAGGGCCTCGGCTGCCGTGCCGTCGGTGTGGATCGGCAGCATTGTGGTTGGCGAGGTGATGGCGAAATTGATCAGACCATCGCCGTAATAGTCCAGCACCGCGGCCTCGCCGGCACCCATGATGGCGACCTCGGCGACGATCAAGCCGGTGTTGCTCACGCCCGGGGCGACGAAGGCCACCATTTCATCAGCCCGGACGTCGCCTTGGTTGACCACCATCGAGTCGAGTGCGGCGTCCCGGCGCTGCACGCCTTCTTCCACCAGCCCGGACACCTGGAAATCAAGCCGGCCGGAGTCCATGAATGGCCGGTTCATGATGTTGAGCGAGGTGGCGACGATCGACTGTACGTCGACATTCGCCTCGGGGCCGAACACCACGCCGGCCGGGTTGGAGATGATGACCTGGCCGTCGGCCGTCAGCGAGCCGAGGATCTGAGAAGCATCGCCGGAGAGGACACGGTTGAGGGCAGCAGCAAGGGCGTGGGGCTGAACGAAATTGACGCTCTCATGCACGTCGATATCGAAGGTCTGCCATTCGATGATGACGCGGTCGGAGCCCTGCTGGATGGTGACGGAGTTATCACCGTAGATGATCTCAGCCTGGCCTTCGACGACCGTGCCGTCGGTCGGCAGCGCCAGCGCCAGGTCGGACGACAGCAGATAGCCGCACACGGCCGCCGCTGTCAGCGCCGTCGTACCGGCCAGCGCCTTGCGCAGGGCCGGGGAATGGCCGAAATCGTGCACACGCTCCAGGCTCACAGGACCCGCCCGGCCGGTGTCGCGATAACGCCGCTCAGCCAAGCCCGGACGGAGGGCTGCATCGGATCGGTTGCTGTTCACTGCACGACTGCGACGATACGACATGGCTTCCCTCTCCCTTCGACTGCCGTCGGCCCCAGATTCGGCGTGGCACGACGAACTCGCGGGCCCCACACCCGCGTTCTCATATTAGCTCCCACCCAACTAGGTGTCATCAACAAATCTCAAATTTTTGCAATCTTAAAGGTAAATATTTCCAGTATTTTTGGTTAATGCCGCTTGCGCTCGGCACAATGGTTAATGACCACGGCCGCGCCAGCTTGATCTGGCTGCAATATAGAGATCCGGCAGACCTGCTTGCGCTTGTCCGACCCGGCGCTCCCTGACTTCCTAGTCTTTCGAAAATGCAGCCATCGAAAAATATATTGCCGTCTTCTTGTTTATCCTCGCCAAATTACTGTGCCACCTCAGCGGCTTACGCTCGACCTTTCGATATCCTGTCGGCGCAACTGTGCCGATGCCTCAACTTCAACCTGCAGACCCACACCGCGCGAACCGTTAACAAAGACACACGCCGGCCCAATCCGGGGCCCGCGGCAGTCCGCGTCGACGGTACCTTATTGGCACCCAAGCTGTTCAGATCGAGATCGATCCCCCAAAGCCCGTGCACAAGCCAAAAGCATCGCGCAGCCCCGCCCACGCGAAGCCGATGCGATGCCCTCTCGCACATCTCTCATGCCCGTCTGCTTGCGGTGCCTGTCGACGCATTCGCGCCGCAGACACTGCCTCCCCCACGGTTAATTCACTCCGTGGTTATTCCGTACTGAAGCACGGCAATTGGGGCAAATTTTAGGCAGATGCCCCGATAGAATCAAGCGCGCCTTGCGCAAGAAAATGTCGGCCAGGGCGAACCTGGCCGACGCGTCTCCGGTCCTGGCGCCGAATCGCCCATGGCCGATGGTGATGGGCTCGGGCCGCTCCGCAGCCGCGGCCTCAGGGTCAGAAGCGGGCGACGAAGCCGAACAGCACGCGAACGTCGCGGTCCGATGGGTCGTCGTTCGAGGCCGACCCGCCCAGTACTTGGCCTGCCAGCTCAAGGTTCAGCGACACGGCGTCCACCACATTGGCCCGCACGCCGATGCCTGCAGAGGCCCGGTTGTCCTCGGCCGCATCCGTCGGCGCGTCGTCGTTCCACACGAAGCCCGCGTCGAAGAAGGTGTAGACCTGATAGCTGTTGAGGATGTCGTTCTCCAGAGCCTCGCCGTATTGCAGCTCCAGCTTCGTGGCAACGCCATGCTCACCGGTGATTTCCGACGGATCGAAGCCGCGGCCGAAATTGACGCCGCCGAACCCGAACTCCTCACTCGCCAGCAGAGCCCGGGTGCTGAGCTGACCGGTTGCCGAAGCCAGCACGGCCAAGCCCGGTATGATCCGTTGCAGACGGGTCAGCGTAGCATTGAACTTGGCGAATTCGCCCGAGGCTTCGGGCCGCGACAGGTCGGCCTCGCCCTGATCGCTCGATCCGAACAGCGGCAGGCCGAAGGTGACGCTGGCCTCGATAAGGTTAACGCCCAGCCAGTCGTCGACGAAGTCGTAAGCCGCGAAAGCCCTGAGCGAGCGGATCTCGTCATCGCTCAGCACATTGTCGTTGAAGTTCGTGCGCGTGTCGCGCCACGTGAAGGTCAGGCCGACCTGCAGGTTCTCTTCGCGCGTCCGGATGACCGGATGCGAAACGCCCACGTCCCAGGTGAAGCTCGACGTATCCAGATCGAACGGCTCGAGCGTGAACCCGGGAACGCTCTCTGAGAAGGATGCCGAGAAGTCGAAAGCCGTCCCCTCGATCCCCACCGGGACCGACGCTGTGACCCGGCCGAACCGCAGTTCCTCGGTCTCCGCCGCGGTAGACGCTTGGATCCCGAAGCTCTCATAGAAGCCGAGATTGGAGTTCTCGATGACGCCGACGCTGAAGAGATAGGGGCCGATGAAGCGCGATCCGCGATTGTCCGCCGTTCCGAACCCGTCCACGGGATCATGCTCGACCACGATGGTCAGGTCGGACGCGCCCGGTACCGTCTCAGACGGCGCCAGCACGCCGCGGGCATCGATACCCGGCAGATCGCCGATCAGCAGAAGGTAGCGCTCAAGATCCCGGGTGTTCAGCGGCATGTTCTCGCTGATCTGGCGGCCGATCCGCTCCAGATATTCTTTGGAGCCAGGGATCTCGCCCTCCACCTGGACCTGATCGACAAATCCTTCAATGGCGCGAAGCTCGACCACGCCATCCGTAATTTCCTGCGGCGGCACGACAACCAGCGACAGAATGTAGCCGTCGCCCCGGTAGAGCGCGGTCGCGCCGTCGGCGACGTCATAGATGTCGACCAGCGTGACTTCCTGCCCGATCAGATCCTCATAGAGGAAGCGGAACTCGCTGTTGAAGTAGACCGTCGAATCGACGACCTCGATCCGCTGCAGAACGAACCGCACATCCTCCGCACCGTCCGGCGCCTCAATCTCCGGCGCGCCTTCCTCATCCCGCGGCTCCGCCCGCGGCTCCCGGCCCGGCTGGAAGTCCTGCTCGATCCGGCCCGGTTCGACCGCGCCCGGCAGCACCTGAGCCTGGGCGGGCCATGATTCCGCCGCAATCACCCCTAAAATGATAGGAAGGGTGGCGAAGGCTTTTAGAAGCCAACGCGGACGCAATGAGAGCGACGGACGCCCTCTTCGGCCAGTGTAGGCGTTCTGCTGAAGCTGAGAGAAGAGGTTCATGGTGCTTGCCCTGACAGATGCGCCACCAGCGCCGGTAGTATGCCCCTTTTGCCGCATCGCGGCCAGGAGTTAATGTAACAGACGAGGATCATCGACCAACCGTACTCTTTACCGCCTTGATCCACCCCAAACTACCACGCAAATCCTAAGATCTACGGGCACCCCACTCTTTCTTTCGGTGGCGCTGCAACGACCGCTGCAGCTCCTGAGATTGCCCCCAACTATGACACCGTTGACGGGCATCATGGGCCTGTCGCGTGTCCGTCCGGCAGATCGTCCCCACGACCGCCTGACCGGGACTGCGGCACCCCGCCACACCAGCGATGCTGCCATTCGTTACCGAACGCACTTCAAGGCTTGGTTGTCGTTTTCCCTAGCATTTGTCAAGAGGACAGGCAAAAAACCTCGAATTCCGGGACTGTCCGGAGCCGGCGGAAACGCTTGGCGGCGCTCGGCCGTGTCAGGGTGATGGCGAAAGCCGATCCTGGGTAGTATGCGGTCCGACACTGGGTTGCGCCGGTCGGTCAGCGGGAGCGCGCCGGACGTCGGGAGCGGGATGCGATGCCTGGGGGAAGCGGATTGACACCTGACCTTCGCAACGGAACCGCCTGCCGTCTCGGCCGCTGGCATCTGCGCCGCGCGGCCCTGGCGGCAGTGGCCGCGGGCGCCTTGCTGTTCGCCCATACAGAGAGCCGTGCAGACTTTCTTGAGGGATATCAGGCATTTCAGGCCGAAGACTACGACACGGCGCTGATCGAGCTCGAACCGGCGGCGGAAGCCGGCGACAAGCGTGCGCTCTTCCTGCTCGGCGTCATGCACCGGCAGGGCCTGGGCGTGGAGCCAGATGTGGAACAGGCCGTCGAGCTTTGGATGGAAGCAGCGGAGCCGCCGGGTGCGGATGCATTCGCCCAGTTCAATCTGGGCGTTCTCTACGAAGCCGGCGACGGGGTTGAGCAGGACGTCGACCGGGCCATCGCTCTCTATCAGCAGGCCGCAGACCGCGGCGTTGCCCAGGCGATGCTCAACCTCGGGGTCCTCTACGCCCAAGGCACCAGCGTGGAGGCCGACGAGGAAGAGGCCTTGCGCTGGTTCTATGAGGCCTCGCTGGCAGGCAACCAGACGGCCGCGGGGTATCTCGACTCTCTCAGCCGGACCACAGTCCAGGAACCGCCATTCGCCGGATCCTGGCAAGTGGTCGACTTCGCATCGTCGCCGGACCGGCTGGCGTGGGCCCGCTACGGCGACCAGCTGGACGCACTCATCGGCGCGCGGCTGCGTCTGGGGCCGAACGCCTTCCGGCTCGGCCGCGGCGTCTGCGGACGCCCGGTATTCATTTCCGGAACCACGACGGGCGACATGGTTTTCCATGCATCGACGGGTGCGGCTGGCCCACTGCTGTCGTTTGAACCCGACGCATCGGCGGATATCAGCTATGTCGATGTTGTCTGTGGCGGCACGCGCCAGGCATCCCTTGCGCGTCTCTCCGAGACGCGGCTGATCGCTGCCTATGCGGGCGGCTACGCGGTACTGGCGCCCACGCCCTCCGATCTCGTGGCCCGAGCGCAGCAGGGCCTGACGGATCTCGGCTTCGATCCTGGTCCCGTCGACGGCGTCTACGGCCCTCGTACCGCGGCCGCGGTGCGCGCCTTCCGCGAGACGATCGGTCTCAGATCCAACGGGGCCATTTCGGCAGGCCTGATGCGCGTCCTGGAAGATGCGCTGGCCAACGCGGTCACCGGAGCGGGTTGATTTTTCCGGCTGGCCGAGGCTGCCCCTTGGGCCTTCGGGCCTCAAAGCGTATCGCGGCCCTGCTTGTTGTTGAGGTAGTGGATCAGCGCGGCGATTACGTTGCGATCGAACGCCTTGCCCGCCTGTTGTGAGAGGGCATCCAAGGCGTCCTCGATGCTCAGGCTGTCGCGGTGGGCGCGCGGGCTCACCATGGCGACAAAGCTGTTGACGACCGCGATGATCCGCGCGGGCAGGACAATGCCGTCGCCGGCAAGACCGGACGGCCAGCCCGTTCCGTCGACCTTTTCCTGAACCTGGCAAAGGGTCTCGTGCACGGGGCCATCGAAGGCGATGGCCTTTATCAGCTCTGCGCTTGTGTGAATGCTGTCGCGCACCTGCGTGCGTTCCGCATCGGTCAACTGCCCGGGCTTGGTCAGCACTTCGATCGGCACCAGGATCTTGCCGAGGTTCATCAATTGCGCCGCCGTTTCGGTCGTCTCGGCCATCGTCGGCGCCAAACCCATCTCGCCAGCGACGGTCCCGGCCAGACGCGACACCCGCCGCGAATGGTCGGCCGAATGGGGGTCACGCTTGTCCACGACAGTGACCAGGGTGTCGACGATGTCGCGCAGCACCTGCTCGCGGCGTTCACGCTCCATCACCATCCGCGTCAGGTCTTCCTCAACGATCAGCACCGCCCCGGCGAGGTCGCTGTCGTCGGGCAGCGGCACATGGCTGCTGCGCGTCACACGGATGCCGCTCTTCGTCTCGTCACGGACCGTTTCCGACACCGTTGCGCGCTCCTGAAGCGCCTGGCGGCTCAGCGCCTCGTACTGGCCGGCGAGATGGGGGCCGATGGCGTTGGCCAGCGGCTTGCCGGCAATATCCTCCTGCGCCACGCCGGTCGCTTCGCCGAGTTGGCGATTGGCGAACCGCACCCGGCTGTCGGCGTCGGTGATGAAGATCACGTTGGGCTGACTGTCGGTGACCAGCCTGAGGAACCGTTCATTGCGATCGAGCTGCTCCGCAATCTCCCGGAACCGGTCGGCCGAACGGCGGGCCCGCCGCGACGTTCCGTAGAACCAGACCCCGGCGATGGCGAGAACCACCAGCCCGATCACCAGCACGAAGACGACGACCAAGCGGCTCTGCCGTGCTTCGGCATCGGCCAGGGCTTCACTTCGATCGACCTTGTAGAGCAGGGTCCATCCGGTTGGCTCATCGAGGGATCGCGACACCACCAGCACAGCCTCGCCGCGATAGTCGGTCCGCTCAGCAAAGCCACCCGGCGTCTCAATGGCGAACTGCGCGGCAAGGTTGGCCGTATCGCCGGTCAGGCTGCGCTCCAGCGCCTCAGCACCGTCCAGCAATGGGGAAAGATAGGTGATCACGCCGCCCGCTTCGCGCACCAGCACCGCCTCCGCGGTCTGCTCCACGGCGCCGGGCTGCTCCAAGAGGCCGAACAACTCGTCCGCCACGGGCTTGACGCCAAAGATCCAGCCAAGTTGCTGATCGGCGACGGGCTCGCCCTGAACCGGGAAGACCGGGGCGGCAAATCCCATCACAACCTGGCCGTCGCCATCCCGGTAGAGGTCGAGCACCGCCCGGCCGCCACGTTCGGCGGATACGACAAAGGCGAGCAGATCGCCGGTGACCTCCGGCATGGTCTGCGTGGCAACGAGAACCCGCCCATTCAGATCCGTCAACGCGATGCCCGCGATGCCGATGCGGCCCACATTGGCCCGCACGTCGGGGCCGGTGGGCGGTGCGGAAAACCCGAACCGGTCTGCAACGACAACCATCAGGTTGCGCAGAAACGTAACCTGCGCAGCCGCTTCCGGCGTTTCGGGTGGCTCTCCGCCGGCGGCGGCCACCTGCGTCAGGTAGAGCCGCAGACCCGGATTTTCCGCAAGACCGTCCATCGCGTCGAGCTGCGCGTCCACCCAGCCGTCCACGGCTGCGATGCGGCTGTCGGCGACGATCCCCAGCCGGACCTGCCATGCCAAAAGATCGCCTTCCCATTCGTCTTCAATGAAGGCGGTGACCAGCCAGGCAGCGATCACCGCGAAGATAATGACGATCCCGATCGTCACACCGAGGCCGATTCGCGGCCCGCGGCTCATCTCCGGCGGCTCGGCCTGAAGCAGGATCGACATTGCGGCACCTCTTTGCGGGCTGTCGGCGCCGAGGCGCGCCGTCTTGCCAAGTCTAACGGCACTACAACCGCCGGCGCAGCGGTTTTGCGAAGACCGACCCTATGAGACCATGAATGTATGAATTCTAAACTCGCAGTCATGCCACATGGCATTCGACGCGGAACTCACGTTACTTTGATGCGCTTCTGGTCTCCAACGTGATTGTGATCGCAAAGCAGGGATTTGTTTAACCACCCTCTGGCACCATCGGCCGCGCTCCCGGCCCGGCATTTCCGCGGGGCACGCAGGTGAGGTGTGGTGAATCGTGCGGACACTGAAGCAGCGACTGCCAGCAATGCGATATCTCGCGGCCTGTGCCGCTGTCGGTCTCACAGCATTGGCCGATCCTGCGAGCGGACATGCCAGCCTGTCGGTCTTCAATGCTGCAGAGGTCCGCTCGTCGGATCTCTCGCCTTTCCCCAAATGGACGACGATGATCGCCCGCTATGCCGGAGAGCAGCAGCGGCTGCGTCAGCCCTGCCAGCAGACCGGCTCCGACAGGTGCATGCTCCAGCAATGGACAGGTTTCCTGGACAGCCTGCGCGGCCTCGATCCTCGCACACAGATTGAGGAAGTGCACCGCAGGATGAACAGCGCGCCGTACATCGAAGACATTATGAACTACGGCATCCCGGACTACTGGGCGTCACCAAATGAGTTCTTCGAGAACAGCGGGGATTGCGAGGACTATGCCATCGCGAAGTTCATGTCGCTCAGGCTGCTTGGCTTCGACAACGACGACATGCGCGTTGCCGTGGTGCAGGACACGAACCTGAACCTCATACACGCCGTGTTGATCATAGAGCACGAAGGGCAGTCATTGGTCTTGGACAACCAACTGGGCCAAGTGGTGCCCACGTCAGCGATCCGCCACTACGTTCCCTATTTCACGATCAACGAACAGTATTGGTGGCAGCATACGCCCTAGGGGTAGGGGTAGGGGTCAGAACGGGCGTTCGGACCCTGGACAACGCTGGCGCAGCCGCGAGCGAAGCCAGGGCTCCGAAGACTACGGGCAACTCTTAGAAGGATCCCGGCTCGACGCGGAAGATATCGGGATTGGCAGGATCGGCGACGTAGGAGAGGCGCAGCAGCGCCGGCACCAGCACCGCCTCTTCCACCTCACCCTCACCGCTCGCCTCTTCCTCGCCACTCGCCTCTTCCGTTCCTTCGCCCTCGGCGCCCTCCTCCGCCGCCTGAACCAGTCGGCTGATCAGAGAGAGCGTGACCTGCCTGCCCTGTTCGTCAGAGCCGGTGAACACGATCAGGGTGCCATCCTCCAGCGGCAGGTTGGCGATCGCCGTGTCGGGCGCGTAGCGTTGGCCGGCGAAATACGCCTGCAGGGCGTTGGCGGTCACCACCAGCGTCTGCGGGTCGAAATCCTCCTCGCCGACGATCGGCGCACCCCAGAGGATGTTGACCTGGACGAGTTCCTGGCTGGAATACCCGAGGATGTAATAGATGATAGCCGGGCCGCTCTCCGGCAGCAGATCCTCCGTCCGGATGATCAGCGACGTCGTCCGCTCCAGCGGGCTGCGCTCGCGATCGACGCCGGAATCGGTAATGCCGAAATCATCGAGGATCGCCTGCAGAACCTCTGTATCCGTCATGCCGAACTTCGCCGACCGGAAGCCGTCGATGACGGCCGCCTCTGCGTCGTCCGGCGGCGTCTGTTCCTGCTCTTCACCGGCCACAATGTCTCGCAGCGTCGGCGCCACCGACTCTTCGTCGACGGCCGCCTGCGCATGCGCCACACCGCCGGTGAACCCCAGCAGCATGCCGCAGACCATCAGAATGGCGACGTGCGTCCCGATCCTGTCCCCGATTTGTTTTGTCATGGCCGCTATGCCTCGGTCACGCGGTTGACCAGACCAGCCCAGTTGCTGGCCGACATCAGATGGAAATGGATCGGGGCGATCCAACCGCGCTTGCGCCAGTCCAGATAGACCTCATCGCTCAGCGCGTTGAACTTCGCCTCGTCGATTACCTGAAAGCCCCCGACGCCCAAACGCTCGCCGGACTTCAGACGGACATCGGCGCGGTTGGGGACCAGCAGATCCTGTTCCTTCACGGCAGCGCAGAAGGCCTCCGTGGCCTGTGCTTCGCGATGGAAAGCGGTGCAGAAATTCAGCGCCTGCTCCACCAGTTCGGTGCGCTTGCCGCTGCGGAACAACGGCCGCACATCGCTCTCCACCAGGGCCTCCGCCTCTTCGTCGACGCAGAGGCCGAGCTTGGACTTGTCTTCGCTGGCCACAAGGATGAAGGGATAGCGGCGGACATAGGCCGGCACGTAGTAATCGCGCTGCCACTCGCCGCCCTCACTGACGAACAGGTTCTGTCCCTGACGCACACCGACGATGGCGACGGGCGCGACAGCGTCACCGGTCGAAAACACGATGGGATAGTGGCGGGCGGCGACCGCGAACTCCGTCACATTCGTGAAGATCGACATCGTTTCGCGTGCGAATTGATAGCCGCTTGCTTCCTTCAGCGAGAGATTGCTATGCCGGTTGGAATCCAACAGCGCGGGCTTCTTGTAGAAAGGGGGCATTGCCTGCGCAGGTGCCGTCCCGGAAGTGTCTGCCGACTGCTCACTCATTAACTCTGCTCCCTTAGCGCGTGCGGCGGCACTCTATCAGCGCGGAACTGTTGCGGCAACTGTCGCAAGAAGAAAGAGATCGATGACGACGTTTACCAAGTCTTAGCATGTACTCTATTTGGCCAGATTGACTCTCGCCATTCAGCAGTCCGGCCGTACTGCATGACCCTTGGGACCGTCTTGTGCGCCGACGGAGCTGCTTGGGATCGCTCAACCGCAGATGGTGAATAGTAATAATAGTCCGCAGTTAGAAACGCTTTCGTCCGCAACTGCATCATGCGACGCTTGCGACGTGGCCGATACCGATGCGAACGACGTCGTCGCGGGCGAACAGCGGCCCAACCTCCAGCCCTAGTGGCAACCTTGCATAGAGCCCGGGCGGCACACTGATGTCGGCCAGGTAGAGTTCCCCAATATGGGCCGCGACGCCCGGCGCCTTAAGGCCTTCCTTCGGCAGCGCCAATGTCGTCGTTGCGGCGGCCCGGATGGCGGGATCGAAGACTGTCCCTGTCGTCGTTTCGATGCCGGACGGTGCGTCCAGGGACAGGACCGGTGCGGTGCTCTCGTTCGCCCGGCGGCGACCAGCGCGCCACCTCCGTTCTCGCCGCGCCCCGCCATCACCAGGATCGCCTTGCTGCGCGGGTCACCGCCCAGGAAGCGGGTGCGTGCCAGATGGGCCAAGTTGCGGCCGGCGTTCTCCATCTTCTGGATCAATTCGATGTGGTAATTCTCGATCATCGCCCGATCGACCTCCACCATCTGTGCGGTGTCGACGGATGCGATCTCGCCATCGGCTGTAGTGAACGCCGTGGCTGGATCTCCTGCGCTTGGGATCGGTCTAGGGCTTGGGCGGAGCGCTCGGGTGGTCTGGCGAACCGGCGCCCGGTTCGTGACCGCAATGAATGCAGCGATAGGCTTCGTCGTGGTTCAGCTTCGCGCAGAAGCACCCACGGCCCCGCTTGGCGGCGCGGAACACTTCGACTGCCCCCAGCATCCCAAGCACCGGTGCAGTGAAGTAGACCCAAAGATGGCCGAATTCGCCGGCAGGTGCGGCGGATGCAAACGACCGAGCCGGGTTGATGCTCATGCCGGAAAGCGGAGCCAGGAAAGTGATGTAACTGGCCACCATGATGCCCGCAAACAGGCCGATGCGTGGCATCAGGCGATGTGAGGAAAGTGCGGAGACCACCATCAGCATCAGGCCGAAGGCCATCGCCACCTCAGTCAGATACGCAACGGCAAAGCCCGACCGGCCAGGCAGCGTGTTGACGAACAGCACCGGCGGCGTAGAGAACGCAGGCCCCAAAAACCCCCAGACCAGCAGCACGCCGACCGTTCCGCCTGCGAACTGAGCCAGGATATAGAAGCCTGCATCGATCGGATGGATCTTGCCCAGGCGCAGGAAGCTCAGCGTGACGGCAGGATTGATGTGGGCGCCAGAGCGCTTACCCCAGGGCGAATAGATGATACCGACCGCTGTCAGCCCCATGGCGATCCCCATCAGCGCCAGTCGGACCGCGCCGTCGGAAATGGCCTCGCGCACCGGCGAGCCGGGATACTCCAGCAGGGTGGCAATCAGACCCGCGGACATCATAAAGGTGCCGAGCCCCCACGCCTCCATGAGGTATTCCGGCCAGTGCATTCTGAGCGCTCGGCCGATGGAAAGCCGCTCTCCTACCACGGTCATTTTCTCGTTTTGACTACGCAACGATCTCTAGTTTCAAAGGGCGAAGGGCGATCGGCTCCCCTCGGGATGTGGTCCATGGTCAATCCCGCAGCGCCGATGAGCCGGGCTTCCGCGCCGCTGGAGCCGACACCGCGTCACTGGGCCTCCCCGCCATTCCGCTCCGTGGACAACTCCAGATAACCGCCGACCTCCGCCGGAGAAGGCGGCAGTGCCGCCAGGTCAAACAGCGACGCAGTCTCGGATAGGGAGACCGAACCGCCGGGCGCCAGTGTCGTGACCGGGCCGTGCAGCTCCACCTCGAAGTACGGATACTCTGCGGCGTTGAAGACCTCGGCCACACAGCCATGGGCGTAGGGTCCGCCGACAATGGCCGGCACGGATTTGCGCAGCCCCACCGGGCCGCGTGGTCCGTCTTCGATCACGGCCAACACGCTGCCAATCTCTGCATCGACGCCATATTTGAACCTCAGCGGTTCCCGACAGGTCACAGCCGCGATTCCGTCGGCGATGCGCACGACCTTGTCACGCACCTCCGCAGAAATCCCTTCGTTGTCGAAGGTCCGCACGCCATCGGGAAAGGCGGAGCCGGCGCGTGTCGGCAGAAAGACGGTCGCCGGACGATTGATCATCGCCACGTCCCAGGGCGCCCAGGTCACGTCGTTGACCGAGCGATTGTGTAGTGTATGTGTCAGGCTCCAGGCGCCAGCCTGCTCCTCTAAGGTAAGCGTGCGCTCGATCTGCACGCCCGTCTCGCGGCAGACCGGGCTGACCATCGTGACCTTGCCGGCGCCCTCGTCGGCGGTAAGATCGTACGCGCCACTGTCGAGATCGATGAACGGAACGTCGTCCGTCCAACGGCTTTGCGGGGCGAGCCAAGTCTTGTCACCGCCCCAGAGCAGGAAGCCCAGGCGCCGCTTGCAGTCGTGAACATTGGCGATGGCCGTGACATCCCGCACGCGGCCTGCGCAATCCGGGTTGACGAACGACAGCTCCTGCCCGTGCCACTGGATCCCCATCAAGCGGCCGCCGACCTGCGGGACCAGGATTAATGCCAGGGGGCCACGCTCGACCCGCCAAGCCTCCCAGCCTTTGTAGACCTCTCGTCGGAAGGCGGTCTGGTTGCTTGGCTTCGCTGTCATGCCCCGGTCTCCGTGCACTGAACGCATGGGCGGCGGCGGCACCCTCAGAAACGAAGGTTCGCCGCACGTGCCCCTTGGGATGACGGACCTGCAGGCAAGGTTACAGCTTGGCCCGGCGTGGCAGCCGATCAGTCGGCGTCGCGCGCCGCCAGGATCGCGTGTACCAGGTCCTGCGGCACATCCTCAGGCAGCGGGTCCGATGGTGCCTGGAACACCGCCTTCCCCAGCGCACTGAAACGCCGGTAGGCTTCAAGGCATTCACGGCGCACCCTGAGATGCAGTTCGAAAACGCGTCTTTACCGCGACAGCAGGTTGCCGGACAGGTAGTCGAGAACGAACGTCTCGAACTCCGCACAGGTAATCATCGGCCCGCGCCGGAGCATCACGCCCTTCGCCCAGCGCGCCAACCATGGGCCGGCGGCTCGACGACTCCGGCGGGCTCGCGATCGCTGCGGCCCGAGGCGTTGATCGCTCAGAAAAGCTGGTTCACGACATCCAACTGCCGTCGGAAATCCATCATCTCCTGCTGGCGCAGCAGGTTGTCCCGCTCGGAAATCAGCGCGTCGGACGCCGCCAGTTCGGCGTCGCGGATGGCCAACTCCTGCTGGCGGATTTCCGCCACCCGCCCGTCGATCGCGGCCTCTCGCTGCGACCGTGTTGCCCCGCCTTCAGGAATGGCGGCGGTAAGCTGCTGGTCCGCGACGATCAACTCGTCCAGCAGCGCCGGCAGCCGCAGATTGGGGCGGACCACGCTGTTCAGCGCCCCGTAGGCGCAGTCGCGATAGGCAAGCTCCCCCTCGGCCAGTTCGTTCGGGCCGAGGTCGGCGACCACCTGCGATTCCGGATCGTAGCCCGTCTCGGCCGTGCAGCCATCCAGCGCAATCTCAAGCTGGCTTCGCGCCTCGTCCGAAAGCGCTGCTTGCGGTTCGCCGCTGTCCGCACCCGAGCCCCCAGCCCGTTCGCTCGCACAGGCCGCAAGCGATACGAGCGCCGCAACCGCAATGAGGCCGCGCGCACGTCTACCTGCCGTCATCACATTTCCCTCGGCTTTGACGCAGTCAACTAAGCATACGTCCACCGGCGCGACGATGCGAGGGACGCGCCGCCGCGGGCTCAGTCCTCGTCTACCGCCTCTTCCCGTTCGCGCTCAACGCGCTCACGGTCGGCCTTGCCTTTGGCATCGACGTCACGGTCGACCAGTTCGATCACCGCCATCGGCGCGGCGTCGCCATAGCGGAACCCGGCCTTCAGGACGCGGGTATAGCCGCCGCTGCGGTTCTTGTACCGATCGGCGAGACTGCCGGAGCCGGTCTGGAACAGCTTGGAGACGACGTCGTCGTTCCTGAGAAAGGCGTGTGCATTGCGGCGGTTGGCCAGCCCACCCTTCTTGCCCAGCGTGATCAGGCGCTCCACCACCGGGCGAAGGTCCTTTGCCTTCGGCAGGGTCGTCTTGATCTGCTCATGCGTGATCAGCGATGCCGCCAGATTGGCGAACAACGCCCGCCGATGGCTGCTGGTCCTGTTCAGCTTGCGGCCACTCATACCGTGTCGCATGACGCTGTCTCCTCTCCGGCCGGGCCTCGCCGCGCGAAGCCGATTGCGCTCGCCATGGCCGCATCCGCTGACCGATCGCGTACCTCATGGCGTGGGGCCACCCGCGGCCCCGCCGGCCCAACATGCGGCCGGCAGTCAGCGGCCGCCGCCCTCAGGGCAGCGGCCATCGGACGATCAGTATGGTTCTTCCAGCTTCTTGGCCAGCTCTTCGATATTCTCCGGCGGCCAGTTCGGGATCTCCATGCCGAGATGGAGGCCCATGGTGCTCAGCACCTCTTTGATCTCGTTCAGCGACTTGCGCCCGAAATTGGGCGTCCGCAACATCTCCGCCTCGGTCTTCTGCACCAAGTCGCCGATATAGACGATGTTGTCGTTCTTCAAGCAGTTCGCCGACCGCACCGAAAGCTCAAGCTCATCGACCTTGCGCAGCAGGTTCTTGTTGAACGGCATCTCTTCTGCCGTTTCCTCGCGACGCTCCGCCCGCGGCTCCTCAAAGTTGATGAACAGCTGCAACTGATCCTGCAGGATCCGGGCGGCCAGCGCCACGGCGTCCTCCGGCGTCACGGCGCCGTTCGTCTCCAGCACCAGCGAGAGCTTGTCGTAGTCCGTCACCTGGCCGACGCGCGTGTTCTCCACCCGATAGGTGACCTTGCGCACCGGGCTGTAGAGCGCATCCACCGGGATCAGGCCGATCGGCGCGTCCTCAGGTCGGTTCATGACCGCCGGGACATAGCCCTTGCCCATGCTGACGGTCATTTCCATGCTCAGCCGGGCGCCTTCATCCAGCGTGCAGATCACCAGATCGGGATCCATAATCTCGATATCGGGGCCGGTGATGATCTGGCTCGCCGTCACCGGGCCAGGGCCTTCGGCGTGAAGGCGCATGCGCTTCGGGCCTTCCACATGCATGCGCAGACCCAAGGTCTTGATGTTCAGGACAATGTCCGTGACATCCTCACGCACGCCGGGGATCGACGAGAATTCGTGCAGCACACCGTCGATCTGCACCGAGGTGACGGCCGCGCCCTGCAGCGACGACAGAAGAATTCGGCGCAGAGCATTGCCGATGGTCAGTCCAAAGCCGCGCTCAAGCGGTTCCGCGACGATCGTTGCCGTTCGGCGGGCATCGCCCCCGGGCTGAATATCCAGCGCCGCCGGCTTTATCAGTTCCTGCCAATTCCGTGAGATGACTGGGATCATGGTTCTCTCGTCAGCATGGCCCTCGCATGTCGCGATGGCCGTTCATCAGAAATCGCAATACCTGCAGCAGGACCTTCGGCAGTCGCCCCCCGCGCAAGTGGCCGGATGAACCGCCGAAGCCAGACGCAAATGCGCGGGCCGGGCGGTGAAAAAGCCCTCAGACGCGGCGCCGCTTGCGCGGCCGCACACCATTGTGGGGGATGGGCGTCACGTCCCGGATCGACGTGATCATGAACCCGACAGCCTGCAACGCCCGCAACGCGCTTTCCCGACCCGATCCGGGGCCCTTCACGTTGACCTCAAGCGTGCGCATGCCGTGTTCCTGCGCCTTCCGGCCGGCGTCTTCGGCGGCCATCTGGGCGGCATAGGGCGTCGACTTCCGGCTGCCCTTGAACCCCATGCCACCGGCCGACGACCAGGCAATCGCATTGCCCTGCGCGTCCGTGATGGTGACCATCGTATTGTTGAACGTGGCGCTCACATGCGCGATACCGGAGGTGATGTTCTTCCGTTCGCGCCGACGCAAACGCGGTGCAGCGGCCTGTTTCGCCATACCAAAAACTGCCTTCCGTCAAACGTAGGATCGAGCCGATTATTTCTTCTTGCCAGCAATCGGCTTGGCCGGCCCCTTGCGCGTGCGGGCATTGGTGTGCGTACGCTGCCCCCGCACGGGCAGGCCCTTGCGGTGACGCAGGCCGCGATAGCAGCCCAGATCCATCAGCCGCTTGATATTCATGGCGACCTCACGCCGGAGATCGCCTTCGACGGTGTATTCCGCGTCGATCGTCTCGCGCAGCCGCACCGCTTCGTCTTCGGTCAGGTCGTTGACCCTTCGCTCAGCCGGAATGCCCAGACGTTCGCAGATCTGCTTGGCAGACGTCCGGCCAACACCATGAATGTACGTCAGGGCGATTTCCACCCGCTTACCCGTCGGAATATTGACGCCTGCTATACGCGCCACGCGCTCTCTCCCAGTTGGCCAAGAATTCCGGCTGCACCGACTCGGAATTGCGGACGCACGACAGTGTCCGGAGCCGGCCCTCTCCAGAGGGCCGGCATTATAGGGGTGCGCAACAGGCTGTCAAGCGCTGCCCGTGACGCTATCTACGGCCGTTGCGATCTGCCGGCTCACCTCGTCGAAATCCAGGTTCCCGTCGACGGAGTGCAGCAGCCCCTGGCGCCGGTAGTACGGCAGAATCGGCTCTGTCTGTCCGTGATAGGTCTCCAGGCGCTTGCGCACCGTCTCTTCCGTGTCGTCGGAGCGGTAGTCGAACTCCGTGCTGCCGCAGACGTCGCACACGCCGGCTACCGCCGTCGGCTTGAAGCGCTTGTTGTAGTTGGCGCCGCATTTGGCACAGGTGAACCGCCCGGTTATGCGATCGACCAGGGCCTGGTCATCGGCGCGGATCTCGATCACCGCGGCCAGGCGACTGCCTTTCTCCTGGAGCAGCCCGTCCAGCGCCTCAGCCTGGTCCACCGTGCGCGGGAACCCGTCGAAGATGACGCCGTTCTGGCAGTCGGGTTCCTCGATCCGGGCAGAGATCATGGCCACCATCATCTCGTCGGAGACCAACTGGCCCGCATCCAGCGTTTCCTGAAGCTGCCGCCCCAGCGGGTTCCCACTCTTGATCGCAGCCCGCAGCATGTCCCCCGTAGACAGCTGCTTCAGCCCATATGCCTCTTCAAGTCGTTGGGCCTGTGTGCCCTTGCCAGCCCCCGGCGGCCCGAGAAGGACCAGGTTCATCCGCGTCTCCCCCTGAGTTTGGCTTTCTTGATGAGCCCCTCGTATTGATGCGCGAGCAGATGAGACTGGATTTGTGCGACCGTGTCCATCGTTACGACGACAACGATCAGCAAACTGGTGCCGCCGAAGTAGAATGGCAGCGAGAATTCCGCGAGCAGGAATTCCGGCATCAGGCACACCGCCGCCAGATAGAGTGCGCCAACGGCGGTCAGACGCGTCAGCACATAGTCGAGATAGTCGGCCGTCGCCTTGCCCGGACGAATGCCCGGCAGGAACCCGTTGTAGCGCCTGAGATTGTCTGCCGTCTCTTCCGGATTGAAGACGATCGCGGTGTAGAAGAAGCAGAAGAAGATGATCAACGCCGCATAGACGATCATGAACACGGGCTGCCCGTGCTGCAGCTGTGCGGCGATGACCTGGACCCAGCCGGTCCCTTCACCGCCGGAGAAGCCGATCAGCGTTGTCGGCAGCAACAGCAGCGACGACGCGAAGATCGCCGGGATGACGCCGGCCGTGTTCAGCTTCAGCGGCAGGTGCGAGCTCTGGCCCTCGACCATGCGGTTGCCGCGCTGCTGTTTGGGGTATTGCACGATCAGCCGCCGCTGTGCGCGCTCCATGAACACGATGAAGGTGATCACGGCTCCGGCCATCACCAGCATCGTCATGACAAACACCGGCGAAATGGCGCCGGTGCCCATCAGGTCCAGCGTCCCCACCAGAGCCCGCGGCAGCTCCGCGACAATGCCGGCGAAGATGATCAGCGAGATGCCGTTGCCGACACCGCGCGACGTGATCTGCTCGCCAAGCCACATCAGGAAGATCGTGCCGCCAACCACCGTAATGACGGTCGTCAGCCGGAAGAAGGCACCGGGATCGAGCACGGCGGATCCCGTTGACCCGCTCAGGCTCTCCAGCCCGACAGCCAGCCCATAGGCTTGCACGGCTGCCAGCAGCACTGTGCCGTAGCGCGTGTATTGATTGATCTTCTTGCGCCCGCTTTCACCCTCCTTCTTCAAGGCTTCCAGGCTGGGCGACACCGCCGTCATCAGCTGCATGATGATGGAGGCGGAAATGTACGGCATGATGTTCAGGGCGAAGATGGTCATGCGCCCCAGCGCACCGCCCGAGAACATGTTGAGCACGCCGAGCAGGCCGCCGCCCTGATTCTGGAAAACCTCTTCCAGAACCAGTGGGTCGATCCCGGGAATGGGGATGTAGGTTCCCAACCGGTAGATGACCAGCGCCCCGAGCGTAAACCAGATGCGCCGCTTCAGCTCGGTCGCCTTGGCGAACGCTCCGAAGTTCAGGTTGGAAGCCAGTTGTTCGGCGGCTGATGCCATATCGTCCTCGCCGGGCTTAGGGGGCGCGCCTCCCGCGCGACTCACTCATGCGGCACACTATACCCGCCGTCGCGGCACAATTAAGGCTGGCCCTCCGTCGCAGCCGCGCCCGCGCCTGAGACCGATACCTGCCCGCCCAGTGCCTCGACCGCCGCGACGGCCGCCGCCGACGCTCCGGCAACAGCAATTGTCACCTTGGTCTTCAACTCGCCCTTGGCCAGCAGCCGCACGCCGTCCAGCGGCTTGTCGATCAGCCCGGCGCGCAGCAGCGCCTCGGCGTCGATCGGCTGTGCGGGATCGACCCGGCCGCGGTCGATGGCCTGCTGCAGGCGGCCGAGATTGACCAGCGCATAGTGCTTGCGAAACACGGCATTGTTGAAGCCGCGCTTGGGCAGGCGCCGATAGAGCGGCATCTGGCCACCCTCGAACCCGCCGATCGACACGCCGGTGCGGCTCTTCTGGCCCTTCTGGCCCCGCCCGGCCGTCTTGCCTTTGCCGGAGCCGATGCCGCGGCCGACCCGCATGCGCCGCTTGCGGGCCCCTTCGTTGTCGCGCAGCTCGTTCAACTTCATCGTTCTTCAATCCCGATCCCGCGGCCGCATCGGCCGGGTGTCCCAAAAGGGCATCAGCCCTCGTTCTCGACGACGACCAGATGCTTGACCTTCTCGATCATGCCGCGCACCGCGGGCGTATCGGGCAATTCCCGCACCCGGTGCATCTTGTTCAGGCCCAGGCCGATCAGGGTCGCCCGCTGGTCGCGCCGCCGGCCGATCGGGCTCCCGATCTGCCGCACCTTCAAGCTGGGTCCGCTGATCGGTGCCCGGGGCTTCCGTCGTTCCGCGCGCTCCGCCTTGGCGGCGGGTGCAGCCGCCGGAGCGACCGGAGCGGGAGCCGGCTGAACTGCGGGTGCGGCCGGCACCGGCTCTTCGACAGCGGTTTCGACCGGGGCCGCCGCTACCGGATCGGTCGGCTCGTCCTGTTCCGCCGGCGCATCCGTCGCACTGGCTTCGGCTGGTTCATCCGCAGCCGCAGCTGTATCGGCAGCGGCCGCATCGGGCGCGGCCGCTTCGTCACTCGCTGTCGTTTCGGGCTCGGACGCTGCCGGAACAGCCGTATCCGCCGCAGCCGTCTCAGCGGCTTCCGTGTCGGTCTTCTCCGGGCTCGCAGCAGCGGCGTCCGCCGCCGGCGCCTGCGGCTCGGTCTTCGTCGGGTCAGCCATTGGCTGCTTGCTCCTGCTGGGCAGGTGTCTCGGTCTCGCGGCGGCCGATGATGTCGCTCACGCGACGGCCGCGCCGGGACGCGACAAGGCGCGGTCCCTCGACACGACGCAAGGCGTCGAAGGTCGCCTTCACCATGTTGTGGGGATTGGAGGTGCCGATCGACTTGGCGACCACATCCTGAACCCCAAGGGCCTCGAAGATCGCCCGCATGGGCCCGCCGGCGATCACGCCCGTACCCGCCGGAGCGGCCCGCAGCACGACCTTTCCGGCACCGAAATGGCCGTGGATGTCATGGTGCAGCGTGCGCCCCTCGCGCAAAGGCACACGGACCATGCTGCGCTTGGCCTGTTCTGTCGCCTTGCGGATAGCCTCCGGCACTTCGCGCGCCTTGCCGGAGCCGAAGCCCACGCGCCCGCGCCCGTCACCGGCCACCACCAGGGCGGCGAAGCCGAACCGGCGGCCGCCTTTGACCACCTTCGCGACGCGGTTGATGCTCACGAGCTTTTCTACAAACTCGCTCTCTTCGCGTTCCCCGCGTCCTTCGCGTGGCGTGCGTGCCATACTCTTACCCGTCCCCGTCAGAAATTCAGGCCGCCCTCGCGGGCGCCCTCGGCCAGAGCCTTCACACGGCCGTGGTAGCGATACCCGCCGCGATCGAACACAACCTTCTCAATCCCGGCCTCCAGCGCCCGCTTTGCAAGCAGTTCACCCACTTGCTTGGCCGCATCGACCGTCGCCCCGGTCTTCAAGCCGGCGCGCAGATCGGCGTCCATGGTCGATGCCGCCACCAGCGTGTGGCCACGCTCGTCATCGATCACCTGGGCGTAGATCTGGCGGCTGGAGCGGAACACCGAAAGCCGCGGCCGTCCCGCAGACTTGCGCCGCAAGCTCCACCGGTTGCGCTGCTTGCGCCGGTCCATCAGCGCCTTTGACGTCAGCATGTCTGTCCTCTCGGTCCATCAAATCGCCCGGCTCCAGCCAGCCTGTGGCCGCACGGCGCCAGGGCGATGCCCCCCTACTTCTTCTTGCCTTCCTTGCGCAGGATCGTCTCGCCTTCGTACTTGATGCCTTTGCCTTTGAAGGGCTCCGGCGGACGATAGGCGCGGATCTCTGCCGCGACCTGGCCAACCCGCTGCTTGTCGATGCCGCTCACCTCGATCGCGGTCGGCCTCTCACAACGGATCTGAATGCCCTCGGGGATCGGATACCGCACCTCGTGGCTGTAACCGAGCTGCAGCACCAGGTCCTTGCCTTCGACGGCCGCGCGATAGCCGACGCCGGCGATCTCGAGCTTCTTGTTGAAGCCCTGGCTGACGCCCGTCACGACATTGTTCACCAGCGTGCGCATGGTGGCCCACTGCATGCGCGCGCGCCGTGTCTCGTCGCGCGGCATCACCGTGATGCGCCCGTCCGCCTGGTCGACAGTCACGTCCTCGACCATCTGCACGGCCAGCTGGCCAAGCTTGCCCTTGGCGCTGACCTCCGTTCCCTCGATCTTGACGTCGACCCCGGCGGGAATAGCCACCGGATGCTTGCCGATGCGGGACATCGCGCAGGTTCCCTCAAATCCGCTAGAAGACGCGGCAAAGCACTTCGCCACCCACATTGGCGGCGCGCGCTTCGGCGTCGGACATGACACCGCGCGGGGTCGACAGGATGGCGATGCCAAGCCCGTTGTAGTACCGCGGCAGGTCCTTGATCTTCGAATAGACGCGGCGTCCCGGCTTCGACACGCGGTCGATGCTGCGGATGACGGGTTCACCGTCATGGTACTTCAGCTCGACCTGAAGCTTGCGGATGCCCGCCCGCTCTTCCGATTCCGAGAAGCCACGGATGTAGCCTTCCCGCTTCAGAACGTCCAGCACGTTTGCCCGCAGCCTCGATGCCGGCGCGTCGACGCTCACCTTGCCCGCCCGCTGGCCGTTACGGATGCGGGTAAGCAGATCGCCCAACGGATCGCTCAACGACATCGCCCCTCACACTCCCTTACCAGCTCGCCTTGACCATGCCGGGGATCTGGCCGGTCGCCCCGAGCTCCCGCAGAGCCACACGGCTCACGCGGAATCGACGATAGAACCCGCGAGGCCGGCCGCTTAGCTCGCAGCGGTTGCGTATCCGCACCTTGGAGCCGTTGCGCGGCATCTCGGCCAGTTTCAAACGTGCCGCGAAGCGGTCCTCGGCCGGCACGGAACGGTCCTCGGCAAGCGCCTTCAGCCGCGCCCGTTTCGCACGCTGCTGGTCCGCCAACCGGCGGCGCCGCTTGTCCTTCTGAACCGCACTCTTCTTCGCCATGTCCCGTCCTCCAGACCCGTTACTTCACGAACGGGAAATCGAAGCCCTTCAGAAGGGCCCTGGCTTCCTGATCCGTCTTCGCCGTGGTGCAGATGACGATGTCCATACCGCGCACCTCGTCGACCTTGTCGTAGTCGATCTCGGGGAACACGATCTGCTCGCGCACGCCCATGGCGTAGTTGCCGCGCCCGTCGAAACTGTCACCCTTTAGGCCCCGAAAATCGCGAACCCGCGGCAGCGCGATGTTCACAAGTCGATCGAGGAACTCGTACATCCGCCCACGCCGCAGGGTCGTCTTCACGCCCACCGACATGCCCTCGCGCAGCTTGAAGGCGGCGATCGATCTCTTGGCCTTGGTCACCACCGGCTTCTGGCCGGCGATCGAGGTCATGTCTTGCACGGCCGCGGAGATCTTCTTGCTGTCCTGCGAGCCCTTGCCGACCCCCATGTTCAGCACGATCTTCTCGATCTTCGGCACCTGCATCGGGTTCGTATAGTTGAACTCCTTGATCAGGGCCGGCTTCACGACCGTCTCGTAATGCTCTTTCAGCCTAGCCATTTCTTTCGCGCTCACCGATCAATGACCTCACCGGACCGCTTGGCGAACCGGACTTTGCGGCCATCCTCAAGCGTCATGTAGCCGACGCGTGTCGGCCGGTCGCTGGCCGGATCGACATGCGCCAAGTTGGACACATGGATCGGCGCTTCGCGTTCGATGATGCCGCCCTGGGCGCGCGGGGTCGGCCGCTGATGGCGCGACACCATGTTGACGCCCTGGACGATCACCCGGCTCTCGGCCGGAATGACCTTCAGCACCTCGCCGCGCTTGCCCTTGTCGCGCCCGGTGGTGACGACGACGCGGTCACCCTTCTTGATCCGCAGCTTGGCGCGGGTCTTCTGCACTGCGGCCATCACAGCACCTCCGGCGCCAGGCTGATGATCTTCATGTACCGCTTGGCCCTCAGCTCACGCGTCACGGGGCCGAAGATGCGCGTGCCGATCGGCTCACCCTGCTTGTTGATCAACACGGCGGCATTGCCGTCGAACTTGATCGAGGTGCCGTCCTGCCGGCGCACTTCCTTCGCCGTGCGCACGATGACGGCGCGGTGCACGTCGCCTTTCTTCACGCGGCCGCGCGGGATCGCCTCTTTCACCGAAACGACGATCACATCGCCGACGCCGGCGAACCGGCGCTTGGAGCCGCCGAGCACCTTGATGCACTGCACCCGTCGCGCGCCGGAATTGTCGGCGACATCCAGGTTGGTTTGCATCTGGATCATGGCTGCGCGTCCTCCGCCACGACGGCCGGCGCCGACGCATCGGCGCTGCCGGCAGAGGCTCCGCCCGCGGAACCCGGCACGACCACCCAGCGCTTGCGGCGCGACATGGGCGGCGCCTCCTCGATCGACACCACATCATCGATGCGGCAGGCATTGCCTTCGTCGTGCGCAAGAAACCTCTTCGAGCGCTTGATGAACTTCTTATAGACCGGGTGCATGATCCGTCGTTCGACCAGCACTGTGACGGTCTTGTCCATCTTGTCCGACACGACCCTGCCCGTGAGCACACGGCGCGGCATCGCCTTCTTCCTCCTCGTCCCGTCAGCCGCGGGCGCTGCCGCCGCGACGTTCGCTCTGGATCGTCTTGATCCGAGCGATGTCGCGGCGCACTTCGCGCACCCGAGCGAAATTCTCCAACTGGCCGTTCGCCCGCTGGAACCGCAAATTGAACTGCTCCTTCTTCAGCTGAAGCAGCGAGTCCTTCAGTTCGTCGTCGGTCTTGGCCCGCACGTCTTCGGCATTCATCCTTCGGTCTCCCCAAGGTTGCGGGAGATGAATCGCGTCTTCATCGGCAGCTTGGCTGCCGCCAGCAGGAACGCCTGCCGGGCCAGGTCGGTCGGCACGCCGTCCAATTCGAACATCACCCGGCCGGGCTTGACCCGGCACATCCAGTATTCCGGCGAGCCCTTACCCTTGCCCATGCGCACTTCAGCCGGCTTCGACGACACCGGCACATCCGGGAAGATCCGGATCCACACGCGCCCCTGGCGGCGGATGTAACGCGTGATCGCGCGGCGCGAGGCTTCGATCTGCCGCGCCGTCACCCGGCCAGGCTCAACGGCCTTCAGGCCGTAAGCGCCGAAGTTCAGGGTCGTTCCGGCAGCGGACACGCCTTTGACGCGGCCCTTATGCTGCTTGCGGAACTTTGTGCGCTTCGGACTTAGCATCCCTCAAACTCTCGCTTCGCAACCTTGTCCATCACCGTCCGGGCGCCTTACGACGGGCGACCGCTGGGCCGCTCGCCGGCATTGGCGTCGGCCAGACGCTTGTCCTGCGCCATGGGGTCGTGGGCCAGGATTTCACCTTTGAACACCCACACCTTCACGCCGCAGGTGCCGTAGGTCGTCTTTGCCGTCGCCACCCCGTAGTCGACATCCGCCCTGAGCGTATGCAGCGGCACGCGCCCTTCGCGGTACCACTCAGTCCGCGCGATCTCCGCGCCGCCGAGACGGCCGCCGCAATTGATCCGGATGCCCTGGGCACCCAGGCGCATGGCGTTCTGCACGGCGCGCTTCATCGCGCGGCGGAAAGCCACCCGGCGCTCCAGCTGGCTGGCGATGTTCTCGGCAATCAGCTTGGCATCGATCTCCGGCTTGCGGATCTCGATGATGTTCAAGTTGACGTCGCCGCCGGTCATCTTCGCCAGTTCCTGGCGCAGCTTCTCGATATCCGCACCCTTCTTGCCGATCACGACACCGGGCCGCGCTGTGTGGATCGTGACCCGCGCGCGCTTGGCCGGCCGCTCGATGACGATGCGGCTGATTCCCGCCTGCGACAGACGCTTCTCAAGGAAACGGCGCAGCCGCAGATCCTCGTGCAGCTGATTGGCGTAGTCGCGCCCGGCAAACCACCTGCTGTCCCAGGTGCGATTGATGCCGACGCGAAGGCCGATGGGGTTTACCTTCTGACCCATGGATCAAACCGTCTCCTCAGCCTCGCGAACCACGACTGTCAGGTTCGACCAGGGTTTCTCGATACGTCCGACACGGCCCCTGGCACGCGCCCGAAACCGCTTCATGACCAGCCGCCTGCCGACGAACGCCTCGGCCACATAAAGGCGGTCGACGTCCAGGTCGTGATTGTTCTCCGCATTCGCGATCGCCGACTGCAGCACCTTCTTCACGTCCTGAGCGACGCGGCGGTGCGCAAAGGTCAGCGACGCCAGCGCCTCGTCGGCGCGCTTGCCGCGGATCATCTGGGCGACGATGTTCAGCTTCCGCGGGCTGGAGCGGATCAGCTTGGCGAACGCCCTCGCCTCATTCTCCTCCCGCCGCGGCGGTGCCGATGGTTTGCCCATGGCCCCTACCTCCTCTTCGCCTTCTTGTCGGCGGCGTGACCGTAATAGGTGCGCGTCGGCGAGAACTCGCCGAACTTGTGGCCCACCATATTCTCGGTCACCAGCACCGGCAGGAACTTGTGGCCGTTGTAGACGGCGAAGGTGAGGCCCACGAACTGCGGTAGAATCGTCGAGCGCCGCGACCACGTCTTGATGATCTCGTTACGCCCGCTGCCGCGCGCATTCTCAGCCTTCTTAAGAAGGTACCCGTCCACGAACGGGCCCTTCCAAACGGACCGCGCCATCGCTTGACTACCCTCGCTCTCTTATGACCTGTGGCGATTGCGGACGATGTACTTGTCCGTCGCCTTGTTGTTGCGCGTCCTGCGCCCCTTCGTCGGCTTGCCCCACGGCGTCACCGGATGGCGGCCGCCGGAGGTGCGGCCCTCGCCGCCGCCATGGGGGTGATCGACCGGGTTCATCACCACGCCGCGCACCGACGGGCGCTTGCCCATCCACCGCGTGCGGCCCGCCTTGCCCAGCTTGGTGTTCGCCTGGTCCGGGTTCGACACCGCGCCCACCGTCGCCATGCAGTCGCCACGCACGAGCCGGAGCTCGCCGGAGCCAAGCTTGAGCTGCGCATAGCCTGTTGCACGGCCGACCAACTGAGCATAGGTGCCGGCGGCACGCGCCATCTGCCCGCCCTTGCCGGGCTTCAGCTCCACATTGTGCACGATCGTGCCGATCGGCATGTTCTTCAGCGGCATGGCGTTGCCGGGCTTGATGTCTGCCCGCTCGCCGGCAATCACCGTATCGCCTACGCCGAGGCGCTGTGGTGCGAGGATGTACGCCAGCTCATCGTCGGCATAGCGGATCAGCGCGATGAAGGCCGACCGGTTCGGATCGTACTCGATCCGCTCGACGGTACCGGCCACATCGAACTTGCGCCGCTTGAAGTCGACGACGCGATAGCGCCGCTTGTGGCCGCCGCCGATCCGCCGCGCCGTGATGCGCCCGCTATTGTTGCGGCCGCCATGCTTCGTCAGGCCTTCGGTCAGGTGCTTGACGGGCTTGCCCTTATAGAGCTCCGACCGGTCGACCTGGATCAGCTGCCGCGTGCCGGGCGTGACGGGATTGGAAGATTTCAGCGCCATCGCTCTAGACCCCCGTGCTCACGTCAATGCGATGGCCTTCGGCAAGCGTCACGACGGCCTTCTTCACATCGGACCGGCGGCCCATGATGCCGCGGAACCGCTTGGTCTTGCCCTTCTGCCGGAGCGTGTTCACGGCCTTGACCTTGACCTTGAACAGCATCTCCACAGCCGCCTTGATCTCTGGCTTCGACGCGTCCAGCGGCACGCGGAACGTCACCTGATTGAACTCCGAAATCATCGTCGACTTCTCGGTGATGACCGGCGACCGGATGAGGTCGTACGCGCGTTCGGCCGACACCGAGACTGGCCGGTTGTGTCTCACTTCAGGCGCTCCTCAAGCTTCGCCACGGCGTCGCGCGTCAGCACCAGCGTATCCCGCCGCAGGATGTCGTAGACATTGGCACCGGCCTGCGGCAGCACGTCGATCAAAGGCAGGTTGCGCGCGGCCCGCCGGAACGCCTCGTCCGGCTCGTCACCGTCGACGATCAGCGCAGACCGCAGGCCGAGGGTTTCCAGCCTCCCGAACAGCGCCTTCGTCTTGTGCGTCTCGGCCTTCGCGGCATCCAGCACCAGCAGCTTTCCATCCGCCGCCTTGGCGGAGAGCGCATGGCGCAAGGCCAGCCGGCGGACCTTCTTCGGCAGGTCGTGCTCGTGACTGCGGAGCACCGGCCCCATGGCCACACCGCCGCCGCGATGATGCGGCGCACGCAACGTGCCCTGGCGCGCACGCCCCGTACCCTTCTGGCGATACGGCTTCTTCGTGGTGCCGCTGACCTCGCCCAGCGTCTTCACCTTGTGGGTGCCGCGCCGACGTTTGGCCAGTTGCCACAGAACCATGCGATGCAGAATGTCGGGCCGCGCCTCAAGCCCGAAGATCGCATCGTCGAGCTCGATCTCACCGGCTTCCGCGTTGTCGAGGGTCTTCACCTGCAGTTTCATCGCCTCACTCCTTCGTTTCCGGAGTGGGTTCGCTGCCGGCGGCATCCTCAGGGGTCGCCTGAGCCGCATCATCGGCAGAGGTGTCCTCCGCGGCCGGAGCGGCCTCCGCGCTCTCAGGAGCCTCGGGCTCGGCCACGCTTTCCGACGCAGTCTCCGCCGACGGAGTCTCCTCCGGTGCCGTGTCGGCTGCCGGCGGTTCATCCTCGGTGACTGGCGCCTTGCGGACCGCTCCGGGCACCGGTGCTTCATCCGGCAGGCGTCGCTTCACGGCGTCGCGCACCAGAACCCAGCCGCCTTCGGAGCCGGGGACGGCGCCCCGCACCAGGATCACGCCGCGGTCATCGTCGGTGGCAACGACCCTCAGGTTCTGGACGGTCACCCGCTCGGCACCCAGATGGCCCGCCATCTTCTTGCCCTTGAACACACGCCCCGGATCCTGGCGCTGACCGGTCGACCCATGCGAGCGGTGCGAGATCGACACACCATGGCTGGCGCGCAGCCCATGGAAGTTGTGCCGCTTCATCGATCCGGCAAAGCCCTTACCGACCGACGTGCCGGTCACATCGACATGCTGTCCGGTGACGAAATGGCTGGCCAGGACCTGGTCGCCGACTTCCAGGACCGAGTCTTCGCTGACCCGGAACTCCACCATCTTCTTCTTCGGCTCGACCTGCGCCTTGGCGAAATGGCCGCGCTGGGCTTTGGCCACGTTCTTCACCTTCGCCTTGCCCGCGCCAAGCTGGACCGCCAGATAGCCGTCCCGCTCAACGGTGCGGATATCGACAACCTGGCAGTCGTCGAGCTGCAGCACCGTCACCGGCACATGCCTGCCGCTGTCGTCGAAGACGCGGGTCATGCCGAGTTTCCGTGCGATCACGCCGGAGCGCATCATTCCCATCCTTCGCCGCTCTCTAGAGCTTGATCTCGACGTCCACGCCGGCGGCGAGGTCGAGCTTCATCAGCGCATCGACCGTCTGCGGCGTCGGATCGACGATATCGAGCAGCCGCTTGTGCGTGCGAATCTCGAACTGCTCGCGCGACTTCTTGTCGATATGCGGCGACCGCAACACGGTGTAGCGCTCAATGCGCGTCGGCAGCGGGATGGGCCCACGCACGCGCGCACCGGTACGCTTGGCCGTGTGCACGATCTCGCTGGTCGACTGGTCGAGCACGCGATGATCGAACGCCTTCAGGCGTATTCTGATATTCGTATTATCCATGGTCCATTCGCCACCGCGTCTGCAGGCTCGGGCCCGCTCAACCGAAGCCCGGAGCGCGCTCTTGGCGGCACTCCGAGCTCCGCCCGGTCCCTCTCCTTACCCGATTACTCCACGATGCTGGCGACGACGCCGGCGCCGACGGTGCGGCCGCCTTCGCGGATGGCGAAGCGCAAGCCCTCGTCCATCGCGATCGGCGCGATCAGCGTCACATGCATCCGCGTATTGTCGCCGGGCATCACCATCTCCGTGCCTTCCGGCAGGTCCACCACGCCCGTCACATCCGTCGTCCGGAAGTAGAACTGCGGACGGTAGTTCGTGAAG
>JANQIX010000078.1 GCA_028281925.1 Alphaproteobacteria bacterium | reverse complement strand
AACCGGAGACACGTCGAAACAGGGGCAAAGCCCCAAGCGTAAGGGAGGGTAACCATGGCGCTTGAGATCAAGGTTCTGGACTATGGGGACATCGAGCTTGAGAATTCGTTCCTCGTGCTCGGCCACAATTGCGGCCGCACAGCGCGCGTGCCGGTTTACGGGTTCCTGATCCTGGGCGGGCAGTATCCGGTGCTGGTCGATACCGGATACCGGTCCAACGAGATCATGCAGGTTCTCGGCATGCGCGGCATGCAGTTCCACGAGAACATGATCGAGAACCAGCTTGCCCAGCACGGGCTCAAATTGGGCGACATCCGCTACATCCTGCACACCCATCTGCATATCGACCATGCGGGTAAGGACGACCTGTTCCCCATGAACACGACGTCGGTGATCAACCGGCGCGAGATGGAATGCTCCGTCTCCGGCCTGATGCATCCGCAATACCCGCAGGCCGACATCAAGCATCTGATCGACCGGTTGCACACGCCACAGGCGCTCAGGTTCCTCGATCTGGAGCTCTCCGGCCCGATCGAGATCATTCCCGGCGTCGTCTGCGAGGCGGCGAACGCCCATACCGAGGGCTCGATGAACGTCATCGTCGAAACGGCCGAAGGAACGGCCAATATCTGCGGCGACGTGATCTACAACTTCCAGGACCAGATCATCGACCCTGTGCGCATTCCCCAGCACATGGAATGGCAGGTGACCGGCAACCATGCCGGCTCAAAGCGGCAGGAAAAGGCGGCGATCATGAAGCTGCTCAACAATCACCGCTTCCTGCTTCCGATCCACGACATCCCCGCCGTCGTCGACCACGGCCAGGTGATCGGGCGCATCAACGGGCCGACGATCCCCGGCCCGACCACCCAGTCGGTGCCCCGGCGGAACTGGTTCCCCGTGTAAGGCGTGGCGGCCCGGCCGCGCCGGATTGATCAAGGGGGAGGTCGCCAATGACCCATGAGGCCGTGCGTCCCGAGTTCCGGGACCTGATGGATGTCGACGCCGAGATCACGCGCATCGGCACCGGCTTCGAGTTCACCGAGGGGCCGATCTGGCACCCGCTGGAGCAGTATCTGCTGTTCTCGGACATGCCGGGCGATGTCCGCCGCCGCTGGGACGAGCAGACGGGCGTGCGGGAGGTCAAGCGCCCGGCCAAAAAATGCAACGGCATGACCTATGACGCAGATCTGAACCTGATCGTCTGCGAGCATTCGACCAGCTCTCTGATCCGCGAACGACGCAATGGCCAGCGCGAGGTGCTGGCCAGCCACTTCGAGGGCAAGGAGCTCAACAGCCCCAACGATGTCGTCGTAAGATCCGACGGTTCCATCTACTTCACCGACCCATGGTACGGCCGCATGCCGGTGTTCGGCATCGAGCGGCCGCGCCAACTTGGCTGGCAGGCCGTGTTCCGCGTGGGCGCCAGCGCTGCGACGCCGGAACCCGTCGTCGACCGCACCCTGTTCGACATGCCGAACGGGCTCTGCTTCTCGCCGGACGAACGGCTGCTCTACATCAACGACACCACGATGGCGCTGATCCGCGTGTTCGACGTGGATGGCGACGGTTCGCTTCGCAATGGCCGGCTGTTCGCCAGCGGCATCCGCTCTGAGATCGCGGCCGGCGTGCCGGACGGCATGAAATGCGATGCGCGCGGCAATGTCTGGGTTACGGCGCCCGGCGGGGTCTGGGTCTACAACCCGCTTGGCCAGCTGACCGGCAAGGTCGTTGTGCCCGAGATGGTCGCTAACCTGCATTGGGGGGGGCCGGATTTCCGCACGCTCTTCCTCTGCGCCACCCATTCGGTCTATGCGGTGCGGACCATCGTCGGCCCGCGTGAGGAACCGTTCATGAAGGCCGGCGGCAGCGCCCGCGTCACCGCCGCGCCCGCCGCGCCGGCGCCGACGCAGGTGCGGTCCCCTCCCCCTCAAACCCAGGTTCAAACGCGCTCTCCGTCCGACGGCGATTTCCGGCTCGACCCGTCGCGGTGTGCGTTATTAATCCAGGACATGCAGAACGATGTGGTGATCGACGGTGGAGCGTTTGCGGACTCCGGATCGCCCCAGCATGCGCGCGAGCAGAACGTGATCGCCAACATCGCACGGCTCGCCGAGGTGGCCCGCGCCCACGGCGTGCTGGTCATCCATGTCTGGTTCCTCTGCGAGCCGGGACACCCCGCCAACACCCTGAACGCGCCGCTGTTTGAGGGCATGATCGAGGCGAATGCGCTGGTGCGCGGCACCTGGGGGGCCGCCCCGGTCGACGGGCTGGAGCCCAGGCCGGGCGACCTTGTCGTAGAGAAGATGCGGATGAGCGCCTGGGAAGGCTCGCGGCTGGAAACCTACCTGAAGGGTGCTGGCCGCGACATCCTGATCGACACCGGCGCCTGGACGAACATGTCCATCGAGCACACGGCACGGACCGGCGCCGACAAAGGCTATGTGATGATCGTGCCGGAAGACTGCTGTTCGACCATGAACGCCGACTGGCACAACGCGTCCATCAACTACGCCATGCAGAACGTCGCCGCGGTGACGTCGACCGATGCGGTGATCCGTGCGCTTGGAAGCTGAGCGCCGCCGCAGCCTTCTCGCCGGCTGCCGGGACGGATAGGCGTCACAGATTATGCAGATCTTGCCTTTGCGCAGGGCGGTATCGGAACACGCAGGCCTGCGGCGAACGCCATCAACGCTCGATCCAATCTGCGGATCTGCCTATCTTCTCCAGCAGCAGATTGATGAATAAACCAACTATTGCGGTCAGTACGCTCGACTTCGTAGTCCCCTGTGAAGAACTGTCAAGTGACTGATCTGGCTGACTGATTGCCGCTGGGTAGTATTCGTTTCTGCCAGAAAACCGGGGGATAAGGTCGGTTTTCCTGCGATTTGCGTTTCCGGGATGGGGCCACGCTGTGATTCCCTCAGGGTCGGTTTGGAGCCTCGGGGACGCGTCAATGGGCAAGCCGCGCGATGATCGTCAGAAGGATCTGTTCCGGCCATCGTTGGATCAGATCATCGATCTCGGACATCCCATGGTGCGGCTCGGTGAGGAGATCGACTGGGAGTTCCTAAGGGGTCATTTCAGCTCCGTGTGTGCCGAGGGCCCAGGCCAACCGCCGCTGCCGAGCCGGCTGGTGGCGAGCCTGCTGATCCTGAAGCACATGCACAACCTTTCGGACGAGGCGCTGTGCGCACGCTGGCTGGAGAATCCGTATTTCCAGCACTTCTGCGGCGAGGAGAGCTTCCAGCACCGGCTACCGTTCGACCGCTCCTCACTGACGCGCTGGCGTCGGCGGCTGGGCGACGAGAAGCTGGCGGCTCTGCTCCAGGAAAGCCTGTCGGTCGCGCACAAGACCGGGGCGCTGGAGACCAGGGACCTGGAACATGTGGCGGTGGACACCACGGTGCAGCCCAAGGCCATCGCCTTCCCGACCGACATCCGGCTGACGCACAAGGCGATCGTGGTGCTCGGCCGCGAGGCCAAGAAGCACGGCGTGGCACTGCGGCAGTCCTATATCCGGGTCGCCAAGCGGGCCGCGCTGATGGCCGGCCGCTACGCCCACGCCAAGCCGTTCAAGCGCTACAACCGCGCGCTCAAATTCCTGCGCACCCGCCTTGGCCGGGTGATCCGCGATATCCGGCGCAAGATCGACGGCGACGAGGCCCTGAAGGCGATCTTCTCCGCCCCGCTGTTACGCGCCGACTAATACCAGCGGCAGTAATTAACGACCTGTGTGAGCCCAGTCTCGAAGTCCGATGGACATGATGGTCTCGGGCTGTTCGATGAGCTTGTTCCAGGTTGACCTCTCCCCCGGAAGCCGGGCC
>JANQIX010000072.1 GCA_028281925.1 Alphaproteobacteria bacterium | reverse complement strand
TTCAGCGCCGTGCCCACATCGGCCTTGATGGGATAGGGGAAGAACTTGCCGTCGAAATAGATGCGCGACAGACGGTTGCGCACCAGCATCACCCGATCGTCGTCGGCGTCGTGCGCCGCCGATGCCACGCTGCGGCTCTTGTTCTGATAGCTTACATCGATCGCGGGCTCGCCATGGGCGATCGGCAGGATGTCCTGCCACCAGTTCATCACCCAGTCGGATTTGGAGAAGAATCGGTGGCCGCCAATGTCGATGCGGTTGCCGTTGTGGTTGACGGTCTTGGAGATGCCGCCAAGATCGCCGCTGGCTTCCAACACGATCACGCGCATGCGCGCGCGGCGCACCAATTCCAAGGCGGCGGTCAGGCCGGCCGGCCCGCCGCCGACAATCGCGACGGTCTTCCCGGTCATGACGGGATCGTACCCTTTCTGGCTGCCGGTTCAGCCCTGCTGGAAAGCGTGAACAGCAGTGCCTTTCTGGCGGCGAAGTTGAAGCAGAAGACCACACCGGTCGACACGATCTTGGAGAGCTGATAGGGCAGCCCGCCCCATTCGGTCAGCCCCGCCATATTGATCTGGTTCAGCACCAGCCCTGCGACGCCGATGGCCACAAAGATCGTCCATTCCGTGGCCGCGTTGTCGAGCCGGCGATGGGCGAACACCCACCGCGTGCTGAGTACATAGATGACCAAGATACCCAGACTGAAGCCGATGGCGGCCGAGGCCAGGTAGTGCAGCCCCAGAACATCGGTGCAGAAGATCAGCGCGCCGAAATCCACGCCAAGCGCTACGGCACTGGCGAAGCCATACCGGATGAATTCGCCAAAACGACGTTCGATGCCCGCCGGAAGTGCGGGCAATTTGGCTAAAGTCTTTAGGGATTGGTGTCGGGGTTGGGTGTTCCCGGCGATTTCGTTCAAGCTCGACACGCGGACACCCCCAATCCGTCGGGGCAAGTCCCGACAGCACCTCGGGATCATCGCCGATACACCTTTCCAAACGCTGAATGTCCGGCGGGATTTGAGGCGAATGGCCCGCGTTCTTGCACCATGGCGAGCGGAACTCGCGTCAATCACTCACCCTCTTGGCGAAGAAGACGCGACGGCGGCCGTCCTCTTCCCGGCGGTCGGTCTCGACATAGCCGCGCCTGGGATACCAGATCAAGTTTTCCGCCATCAGTTCATTGGTGTAGAGGCGCACACGCAGCTTGCCGGTGCGGCGTGCCTCAGTCTCCGCGCAGATCAGAAGGCTCTGGCCGACGCCGCGGCGCTCGCAGCGTGGATGCACCGCCAGCGTTTCCACCAGGATCGCGTCAGGTTCCGACTGCAGCACCAGTACGCCGCCGATCGACCCTTCACGCTCGGCAACGAAAACGCGGGCCTCCGCGATCAGTGCCTTGTAGTCGGCGAGCATCGGCGTCGGCGAGCGGCCGATGCGGATCGCATACGGCGTGAACGCCGCATCGACGCAATCGCGCACCCCGTCGAGATCCGACGCCGCCGCGACCCGAATGACCGTATCGTCGATGGCGTCGGACATGGCCTCAGTCTTCGTCCAGGAACACCTGGTTGATTTCCTTGAAGGTCGCCGACTGCTTGATGAAGCCGACGGTGCCGCCTTTGGCAACTTCCACCGCCGCGCGGATCGCGGCCCCCAGGGCTGCGCGCGCAAAAGCGCTGCCGACGCTGACACGCCGCACGCCGAAGGCCTGAAGGTCTTTCAGCATCAAGGGGGCGTCGGATACGCCGATCAGCACATTGACCGGTTTCGGCACGGCACGGACCAGCATCTGAACTTCCTCCCGGTCCGTGATGCCGGGGGCATAGAGGCAATCGGCGCCTGCCTCTGCATAGAGGGTCAGGCGCGTCACCGCCTCGCGCAGGGGATCCTTGTGACCGGTCAGATAGCATTCGCAGCGCGCGGTCAGCACGAAGGGGCTGCCGGTGGTGTCGATCGCCGCGCGGGCCGCCTGCACCCGTTCCACCGCATCGCCGATGTCGTAGAGCGGCTGGCTGGGATCGGCCGTCGCATCCTCGATGCTGCCGCCGGCAAGGCCGAGGCCGACAACCTCCCTGAACGTTTCGGCCACTTCCTGCGGCCCGGCACCGTATCCGGACTCCAGGTCGGCCGTGACGGGCAGGGGCGTTGCCGCTGCGATCGTCGCCGCATTGGCCAGTGCCTCTTCGCGCGTGACGGCGCCGGCCGCATCGGGCTTGCCCAGCGAGAACGCGAGCCCGGCACTGGTGGTGCCCAGCGCCTCATAACCGAGGCCGGAGAACAGGCGGGCGGTGCCGGCGTCCCATGCATTGGCGATCGTGAACAGCCGATCGCTCTCGTGCAGCCGGCGAAAGCGGGCCGCCTTCTCAAGCGCCGTCGGTGCGGGTTCGGTCATCGGTGTCACGTTCCTTCCATCGCAGTCGGCTTCGTTGGAGCCACTGGCCCGCCGGCAGGCATCGCGCGGGGAACGGCGCGGCTGAAACGCCAGCCCGCCACCAACGATGTTCCGGCGAGCGCCAGACCGCCGACGCAGATATAAGTGCTGGCCGCGCGCACCATATCGGCAGTGACCGGGTCGGCGATACCGCCGAGATTGGCCAAGGCCCCTGCCACGGCCGCCCCCAGCGCCGATCCGGTGGACAGCAAGGTCGGCATCAGGGCGATCGCCAGGTCGCCTTCGGCCGGATCGGCCACCAGCATGACGCGCTGATTGATGAACGCCCAGCTGATGCCGTAGCCAGACCCGATGACCAACAGTCCCAGCCCGATCATCGGCACCGTGTCGATCATGAACCCGGCCAGAACGACCGCCAGGCCTGCGAACTGCAGCACCGGCCCCATGGCAATGGCGGTGTCCGTGAGCCGTCGGCCGCTGAACCTGGCGACAACGATGGCCGAACTGGACCAGGCCAGTGCGGTCAGGGTGGCGAAGTAACCCGCACCGGTGGGCGAGAAGCCGTATTGCACCTGCATGAACAGCGGGATGTAGACGCTCATGCCGGCCGATGCGATCGGCATCAGCAGTACCAGCCAGAAACCCTGACCCACGGGATCGCGCGGATGGAAGGCGCGCCGGGGGAACAGCCGCGTACGCGCCCGACGGTCCAGCAGCACGGAGGCCACGAGAAATCCCACCGAAACGGCAACGATGGCCAGGATCGCCCCTGCCTGCAGAAACTGACCGGCGAAGCTCAAGGTCAGGATACCGCCCCCCACCAGCGCCAGCCGCACCAGCGGCAGGTCTTTGCCGCCGGATCGAGAGGTCTCGCGCGGAATGCCGAAGGCCACGAACCCGATCAAGACGATCCCCAGCGCCAGGTTGACACCGAACGCCGCGCGCCAAGAGACGGCTTCGGTCAGCATGCCGGCAACAACCGGCCCGGCTAGGGCCGAGGCTGCCCACACCACCGCCTCCAGCCCGAAGACGCGGGGCACCAGGTGGCTCGGAAAGATCTCCCGCACGACCGCATAGGACAGGGCGATCACCAGCCCCTCGCCCAATCCCTGCAGTGCTCGGCCAACCAGCAACACGGTCATGGTCGGCGCTGCAGCGGCGATCACGCTGCCCACGACAAACACGGCCGCGCCCAGGTTGAAGGCCGCGCGTGCACCGATCCGCCGCTTGGTCAAGCCGCCAGCCGCGCCGGACACGATGGAGGCGATGAGATAGATGGTCATTGCCCAGCTGATCAGCCGGGCGCCACCCAGTTCGGTCACAGTGGAGGGGATCACCGTCGCCACCATGAACCAGGTCAGCGCATGCAGGCCGACGCCCAGACACACCGTCCAGGTCGATAGCGCGTAGCGGCCGAACAGCAGCGTACGGTAGGTGTCGGCCGCCTGGGCCATAGCGCAATCTCGAATTTAGAAAGCAGTTGCTTTCCATACTAGATGCGGCGAAATTAGGAAAGAGATTTCTTTTCAAATCGCATCGGAGACCCTGTCTGTGACCGACCGCCCGCAGGACCGCCTCTTGTATGCGCTAAAATCCGGGGGGCCGCAGACGGCAACCGTGCTCGCGCGCAAGCTGGCGGTCACCGCCGTTGCCGTGCGCCAGCAGCTGGAGCGTCTGCAGGACCAGGATCTGGTGACCTTCGAAGATCTGCGGGCCGGCGTCGGGCGCCCCAAACGGGTCTGGTCGCTGACCCGTGCGGGGCATGACCGCTTCCCCGACAATCATTCCGGCCTGATGCTGCAGATGCTGGAAAGCATGCAGACCGTGTTCGGCGCCGAGGGCGTCGACCGGCTGATCGACCATCGCGAACGCCAGTCGCTGGCCGACTATCAGGCCCGCTTGGCGGATGCGGGAGACACGCGCGAAAAGCTACGCCGATTGGCCCAGGCCCGCAGCGAAGAGGGGTACATGGCCGAAGTGGAGGACGAGTCAGCGACCTCCGCTCTGTTGGTCGAGAACCACTGCCCCATTTGCGTGGCCGCCCGTGCGTGCCAGGGCCTTTGCCGATCGGAACTCGCCGTGTTCCGTGCTGCGCTTGGCGCGGACGTCTCGGTTGAAAGGGTCGAGCACCTGCTGGCCGGTGCCCGCCGTTGTGCCTATCGCGTCAGCTGGGAACCGCACGGCGCTTGAACCCCGGCGCGCCGCGCCGGACACTGTGGTGGTGCAACCGGCCACTGTAGGCGCTAGTAAGCAATGGGGGTCCTCAGACCGGTGGGGCTGCCAACGACGGTGCGGCAGCATTGGGAACGAGAAACATGCGCATTAGACTGATCACGGTGCCCTATGACTCGGGCCATTTCCGGGATCGGATGGGGGCGGGCCCGGAGCATCTGCTCAAGCATGGCCTGAAGGACCGACTGCGCGACGCCGGCCATATGCCGGTTGCCGCCAATATCCATAGTGACGATGCCTTCCTGGCCGAGAACGAAACCGGCTTCGGGCTGATGGGGGCGATCTCTGCAGAAGTGCGGCGCGCCGCCGATGAGGCCGCGTTCCCCATCGTGCTGGCCGGCAATTGCAGCAGCTCGGTGGGGACGGTTGCCGGCTTGGCGCCGGCCCGTGTCGGCGTTGTCTGGTTCGACAGCCACGGCGACTTCAACACGCCGGACACGACACCGAGCGGCTTTCTGGACGGCATGGCGGTTGCGATCCTCACGGGCCATTGCTGGCGTGCGCTGGCGCTCCGCGTAGAGGGTTTCCGCCCCGTGCCGGAGCAGGCGGTGGTGATGGTCGGCGCACGAGATTTCGATGCTGAAGAGCACGCGCGCCTGGACCGATCCGCCATCGACCATGTCAGCGAAACCGCCGTGCAGAGCCAGGGGGCCGAAGGCGCGCTCGGCATGGCGCTGGAGGCGCTCGCGCAGCAGGTCGACGGCGTTTATGTGCACATCGATCTCGACGTGCTCGACGCCGACATGGCACCGGTGAACAAGTTCTCCACGCCCGGCGGGTTGACGCCGGAACAGCTTCTCGATTGCCTGGAAGCGGTGGCCCGGCACGTACCCATTCTGGCCGCCGGCGTCACTGCCTTCGACCCCAGCTACGACACCGAAGGGGCAACGACGGACGTCGCCCTGAAGGTTGTCGAGCAGCTGGGGCGCAGTGGAACGGCGATCACGCTGCCGTCGTCCTGAGCGGCCCGGGGGCACTACCCGATCAAGATCCAATCCTGTGAGGCGTCGACCTCGCTCAGAGTCCCGATTTCGACCGGCCCATCATCGAAGTCCGACCGGTCGAGCCCGAACGCCGTCGTAACCGAGCTGAAGCCGTTCTGGAAGACGAGCGCAAACGGCCCTCCTCCGTCGTCAATCAGCATCGTAATGTCGCTCGGCGAAGACGTGCCGCCGCCAGCGCCGCTGCGAAGATGAGCGTCGGCGTTGGCCAGATCGATGGCCGCGCCGGCGTCCCCGTCGAAGACGTCGTCAAATCGGATCAGATCTCGGTTCAACACGAACCCCTTGACCACGACCGACTCGCCCCGAAGGTCCGACGACCCCGTGATCTCCACGGTATCCGCCCCCACGCCGCCGATCACCATATCGCCCGCACCTGCGCGGATGATGTCGTTGCCGAAGCCACCCCAGAGATAATCGGCGCCGTCCGCCCCATCCAGAACGTCGTTACCCCGACCGCCGAGCAGCAGGTCGTTCCCATCGCCGCCGATCAGCATGTCGTCGCCGTCATCGCCGGAGAGATGATCGTCATCCGCACCGCCCGTCAGCAGGTCGTCGCCCCGCCCCCCGGAGAGACGATCGCGGCCGGCGCCACCGTCAAGGGTGTCATCGCCCCGCTGGCCGGACAGCCTGTCGTCGCCCGGCCCGCCGTCCAAGACGTCATTGCCGTCCTTGCCGTAGAGACGGTCGTTCCCCTCCAACCCGGCGATCCCGTCGCCAGCGCGGGTGCCGAAGAGGAAGTCGTTTCCGGCGGTGCCGACCACATCGTTTGACGTCAAGGTCAGCACAACCGTCCCAGTGTCGGTGCCGCCGTTACCGTCGGTGAGGGTGTAGTCGAAGCTGTCTTCGCCGGCGAAATCGGCAGGTGGGATGTAGGTGAACGCGCCCGTCGCGGAGATGACGACGCTGCCGCCCTGGGCGCTGGAGAGCGTGCCGGCGACAACCTGCAGTTCGTCGCCGTCGGGATCGACGTCGGGCCCGCTACCGTTGTCGGCCAGCAAGTCGCCCTGGATCTGCTGGCCCTGCGGTCCGCTGAAACGGTCGTCGCGCGCCTCCGGCGGATCGTTGGCGGGTGCGACGGTGATCGTGACCGTTGCCGTGTCGAACCCGCCGGCACCATCCGCCACCCGATAGTCGAACCGATCGGTGCCGCTGAAATCCGCTGCCGGCGTGTACGCGAACGATCCGTCGGCGGCCAGCGTCAACGACCCGTTCGAGACACCGGAGACAAGCTCCACCGTCAGTGCACCACCATCGGCGTCGACGTCATTGGCCAGCACGCCTCCCGCAGCATCGACGGTCAGCGTGGCGTCTTCATCGGCCACGAAATCGTCGTCCGCCGCAATCGGCGCATCGTTCGCGCCCTGGATCGTGACGCTGACCGTCGCCGTGCTCTCACCGCCATTGCCGTCTGAGATGGCGTAACCAAAGCTGTCGCTGCCGACCTGGCCTGGCTGCAGAGCGTCGAAGGCATCGGCCACGCCGGGTGCACCCGAGGCGTCGTAGGTGAAGCTGCCGTCGGCATTGAGGGTCAGCAGCGCACCGGACGACAGCGTGACGATGCCGCCGTTGACTGCCATCCGAGTCCCGTCCCGGTCGATCAGTGCGACGACTTCGAAGGGGTCTCCATCGGGGTCGCTGTCGGCGTCAGTGGGGTTGGGGCCCAGCACGTTGCCGGAAAGTGGCGCGTTCTCGTCCGCCGAGACGGCATCGTCCACCGCGATGGGCAAGCCGTCGTCGTTCTCGATGATCGTCGTTGCGGTGGCGCCGGCGATCAGGGCGGTACCGTCGCTGACTGAAGTGATCTCGATGACCAGCGCCTCGTCGCCTTCGTTCGTGGGATCGCCGACGACGCCGATCGACACCGTCTCGGTTTCCTGACTATCCGCGAAGGTGACGGTCCCAGTGAGCGGCGTACCCGGCGCCAGGTCGTCGGCATCGACATCGCCCGCAACCGCATAGCCAACCTCAGCGGTGCCGCTGGTATCGCCGACACGGTAGACGGTGAACCTCACGGTCTGCGTGCCGCCGTCGCCTTCCGTCACGCGCGTCGCCGCAGCACTCACTCCGTAGGTCGCGGGCAGCGGCGGCGGATCGTCGGGCTCCGTCGCGGCTTCGGGCTCGGCAGCCAGATCCAGCGCACCCTGAAGGAATCGGTCGTCACCGGTCAGCGCAAAATCCAGCACGGCGGCGTCGAATATGACCGGGTTGCTCTCATCGAGGCCGGCGTCCCGGGCGGCCTGGCGCGCCGCCTCCACCACATCTGCCGGCAAGTCGTCGAGGCCGATGGCCGCCGCCGGGAACCCGGCCGGGAAGGTGACGGTGTTGGAGAACAGCGAGTCCTTGTCGCCGCCCGTGCCCGCCGGATCGGCGCGCCAGCTATCGGCAAAGCCGGAGCCGGCAAAGGCGCCGCGACCATAGAGGAAGTTGAAGCTCAGACTGGGTACGCCGTTCGTAACGGACAGCTCACTTCCCGGAATCGGCGAGCCGTCGCGCAAGGCGAAATCGTCGGAGAGATCGCCATCCCCATCGCCCAGCAGCCCGCGCACACTGCCCGCATGGCCGCCGAAGTCATCGGACAGCAGGACGCCGACATTCAGCACGCCGTCGTTCACCGCAACCTGAAGCTGTTCGCCCGCGTCGTTGAGGACGATGGCGTAGTCATTGCCGTCCAGGACGATGTCGGCAGCACCGTCGGCGTCGATGTCGAGGAAGCCGAGGCGAGGGTCAATCTCCGTGGCCACGCCGTCGACCAGCAGCGCGGACGTGCCCGAAGCATCGATCTCCACGATGCTGCCCGCAATCTCCACCGCTACGCGCGTGGTGATCGAGACCAAGTCGGAGCCCGGCAGAGCCTCGAAGCGTGCCTGCACCTGAAACGGATCGGCGTCGCCAGGCAGCGTCTCGACCAGGACATAGTCGCCCAAGGCCTGGAAATCGTAACCGAGCCCGTCCAGCGTCGTCAGATGCGGATCACCCCAGACAAAGCCGCCGGATCCGCCGTCGTCTGGCTCGATCAATCTGAAGGGAAGGTTGTCGAGTTCGTCGAGCGAAACGCCGAGCAGGATGACCGTCTGATCGTCATCCAATTCTATGATCGTATCTGGGCCGGATTGCTGCGCTGCGTTCAATACGCTCTGGCCATCGGCGAACCCGAACCCGACCAGGGCCAGAACGTCCGGTATATCTCCCACCAGGTCCGAGACTTCGAAGTCTTCAATGGTCGTCTCGCCGCTGTCCCTGGCGAAGATATGGAATGTGTCGATTCCCCCCCCTCCGGAAACGCGATCATCGCCGACAACGCCCATCTCAGGCCATCGGCCCATCGGACCCGACGGTGCGGAGCCGCCAAAGATCGCGTCGTCCTCGTCCCCGCCTGCAAGCGTGTCGTTGCCCGCCATGCCGATGAGCACATCAAATCCGACCCCGCCGCTCAGCTGATCGTCGCCATCCCCGGCGATGAGCACGTCATTGCCGCCATCACCATTCAGCGAGTCATCCCCGTCATCACCGAAGAGCGTGTCGCCCCCATCCCGGCCATACAGAGTGTCGTTGCCGAGCGCCCCGTCGATCTCATTTCCGTTTTCATCGCCGAACAGGACATCGTCAAAGAAGGACCCAAACAGGTTCTCCACGTTGGCCAAGAGGTCGTTGCCTGCGCCAACGGTGTCCTGCGCTGCGCCCGACAATGACAGGTCGACCGTTACTCCGGACCCCGCGGTCCAGTAGACGGCAAAATCCACTCCCGCCCCGCCATCCACCAGATCGTCGCCGGGACCGCCGTCCAGAAAGTCGTCGCCTGACCCGCCGGCCAGATTATCGTTGCCGGCCCCTCCGTTCAGGTCATCGTCGCCTAGGCCCCCGTCCAGGAGATCACCGCCGCCATTGCCGTAGAGCGCATCTTCGCCGTCGAACCCCTGAAGGACCTCGCCAGTGTCGTCACCGATGATTAGGTCCGCCGCACTCGTACCGGTCAGCCCGGTCTGGATGTTCAGGATCCCCTGCCCCGCGATGGCGACGGTCTCGATCTGGTGTCCGGAGAAATGATCAACGAGCCTGAGCTCCCCACCGTCAGCAAACGCAATGACGACGTCCCCTCCGTCGCGGGTGATGAAGACCCGGTCGGCCGCGATACCCTGGTTGCCTTCGGAGAACGCGATCCGGTCCGTACCGGACTCGTCGAAGATCGTGTCGCTGCCGTCGCCGAAGGTGTAGACGTAAGTGTCGTCGCCGGCGCCGCCTTGGAGATCGTCGCCGCCTTCGCCGCCGTCGAGCAGATCATCGCCGAGACCACCGATGAGCATGTCATCGCCGCCAAGGCCGTAAATCTGATCGTTTCCCTCTTCCCCTCGGATCGTGTCGTCGTCGGATGTGCCGACCAGGAGATCGTCGCCATCGGTACCAACGATCGGGCTGGCGCTGATGCCCACGGCATCCGATACGCTGAGCTCCAGTTCCTCCAAGACGGCATCACCCACCAGCGTCGATTCCGTGCGCGGGCTCATGGCGAATTCCTCAGGTTGTTATTCACCAACTGGTGGCTTTAGTTTCAGAAGTTCTGCACACCCCTAACAACACAAACAATTTAAAGGTATTTGACACTCAATTTGCGTTAAAATCAACTATTGAGTCATCGAATATCAACCTCAGATTGCCAGCGATTGGAGTCACGCGAGCCCCGCTCTCGGGCGACGGATCCCCGCTTCCAGGCGTCCGGATGGAAGGCGTACGAGGAGAGGGCCCTGTGACGGCCGTCACAGCGCTGATGTTTCAGTTTGGTTACACCGTCGATATCAACATATCGGGGGAGGAACCATTCAATGAATCATTTGATCCTTTACGGCAACTACGCGTTCTGCGCCGACCGGGCAGACGCGAATTCGGGCACCCACAAGTTGAAGGGTGGAGAACACTCGCAGAGCGAGATGGACGCATTCCGCCGTGCTCTGGCGCGCGAGGCCCCAATCCGGCGCTCCGCCCCGAACGTCGTCCCACTGCGGCGATCTGCAGCCTAACCGCCAGCGAGAACCGGTGCCGATGGACCGCGGTTGAATTGCAACGGCGGCGGCGCGTCAGCTTCAGGTCTTTCAACCGCCGCACAACCGCCCCGTTTGATCCCGAGTGTCGCCCAGACCATCGCCGAATGTGAACGAGTTCACATTCCCGGCAGAGGAGACTTCCGATGGTCTGGTCCGGCGCGTCCGGCGTCGTCATGAGCGGACGCAATCCCATCTTGAAGGTTTTATTGATCCTGGGCCTGATCGTCGGCCTCTTGTTGCCGCTGATGCTGGTCGAAGGGCTGGTGTACGAGCGGCAGGACCGACAAAGCGAGGTGGTGCGCGAGATCGGCGACGCGTGGGGCCGCGCCCAGGTGATCGCCGGCCCGATCGTGGTGGTGCCCGCCCAACGCACCTTCGTCGACGACGAAGGCGAGCGATGGGTGGAAGACGACACCATGTTTCTCCTGCCCGACGTTTACCGTCTGACCGGCAGCGTAGAGCCGGAGACGCGCCAGCGCGGCATCTTCGAAGCCGTGGTCTACGACCTGGACTTGCAGATCTCCGGCAGCTTTGTGCTGCCTTCGGGCCGGGACTGGCTGGACCCATCGGTAACCGTGGACTGGGGCCGCGCACGTCTCGCGTTCGGCCTTTCCGACCTGAGCAGCATCACTGCGGCGCTGGATTGGGACGGTCGCGACCTCGCCATGACGCCGGGCCTACCCCAGCCGGCCCGCAACTTGAGCGCAGGCGGCATGCAGGCGGCATTGCCCACCCTGCAGGCGGATGATTTCGACCGCGCCGTACCGTTCTCCGTATCCTTGTCGGTGAACGGCAGCCAGAGCCTAAGCTTCCTGCCGCTGGGTCGCGACACCACGGCATCGATCGCATCCGCCTGGCCGCATCCCAGCTTCTTCGGCAGCTTCCTGCCGCAGACGCATGAGATCACCGAAGAGGGCTTCTCGGCCGACTGGGCCACGTCGTACTTCGCACGGTCCTATCCGCAGATCTGGCGCAGCGGTGAGGCGGGCTCGGCGCGCTTCACCGACATTGCGCATTCGTCGTTCGGGGTCCGCTTCTACCAGCCGGTCGACGCCTATCAGCAGACGGAACGGTCGGCCAAATACGGCATCCTGTTCATCGTCTTCACGTTCACCGTCCTCTTCCTCTACGAGATGGTCGCGGGTTTGCGTATCCACATCTTCCAGTACGGGCTGGTCGGCTGCTCGCTGGCGCTGTTCTACCTGCTGCTGCTGGCGCTAGCCGAACAGGTCGGTTTCGGCCCCGCGTACGCGGTCGGAGCAGCGGCGGTGGTGGGTCAGATTGCCTTCTACACACGCGCAGTGCTGCAGAGCGTTCCCCGCACAGCCCTGCTGGCGGCACTATTGGCCGCCCTCTACGGCGGCCTCTACGTACTGATGCAGATGGAAGACCTTGCGCTGTTGATCGGTGCCGTCGCCCTGTTCGCCGGCCTTACGGCGATCATGGCCGTCACCCGGCGCATCGACTGGTACGCCATCGGCCTCGGCCCAGCCAAACCCCGTACCGATCCGCCGCAGGCGCCGGCACCGGAACCCGAACCGTCTGTCGGCGGTTAGACGCGCATGGAGAGCCGTCCGGCACCGAGGCCGGACGGCTCTCCAGATCATTCCTCCGCCACAGCAGTCGCGGCGATGCTTGCGAAGATCTCGTCCAGCTCTACCGCCATGGCGTCCAGATCGGCATTGCCATAAGGCGCGAACACCGCCGAGGGCGGGCGGTACGAAAGCGTGGCAGTGCCGTCCTCCGCCTCCGTCAGATAGAATCGGATCGGCGCCTCGAACCCGGCAGCCACGCTGGCCTCCAGCATGCGCACCGCGAAGTCGTTGCGATAGACGTCGATGATACCGTTGCCGGGAATGTCGATATCGCGCCCGGCCGCCGCCCGGCTGGCACTGGCCCGGCCCACCAGAAACATCTCATGTCCGCGCACCGCGTCTTCCATGCGCTGCCACAGCGTGTCGAAGTCGTGCGGCGTCGGCAGCACGATCATGTCCGCATAGGGCGAGTCTTCGATCCCCTGCGCCGGCGCGGACGCTGTGGGGAAGACCAGCGCCAGGGCGCACAGTGCGGACACGACAATGCGGCGCATCGGAAGCCTCCCTATCAGTTTGGCGGGAGGAGACTACCGGAGGGTCTCGCGCAGGCGCCAGCAGGCGGCCGCCGCGCTCTCCCGACTGTGATCGAAAGCCGTCAGTACGGCCCTTCGAAGCGGCCGAGATTGGCGTAGATGGTCTTGAGCTGGGTGAACGCCTCGATCGTCTGCAGCCCGTTCTCACGGCCGAGGCCCGACTGCTTGTAGCCGCCGAACGGGACTTCCGGCGGCGTCACGTTATAGTCGTTGATCCACACCGTGCCCGCCTGCAGCGCATTGGCCACGCGATGGGCCCGGGCGAAGTCGCGGGTGAAGACCGCGCCGGCCAGACCAAAATCCGTGGCATTCGCGCGGGCCAGCACCTCGTCTTCCGTCGCGAAGGGCAGCACGGCCATGACAGGGCCGAAGATCTCCTCACGCACGAATGCCATGTCGTCGGTGCAATCGGCGAACACGGCAGGCGTGATGAAGTTGCCGTGCATCAGCGCCGGGTCGTCCGGCACCTCGCCACCGATCACGTGGGTGGCGTTCGACGCACGCGCCGCGTCGATGTATCCCTTCACCTTGGCCAGATGGTCCTGGCTGATCAGCGCGCCCACCTGGGTTGCGGGATCGAACGGATCACCGACGCGCATCGCCTGCACGCGGGGGCCGAGCGCACCGACGAAGTCGTCATAGACCGCACGTTCGACGAACACGCGCGTGCCGTTGGTGCACACCTCACCGCCGGAATAGAAGTTGGCCGCCAGCGCCGCCGACACCGCGGCTTCCTGATCGGCATCGGCGAAGACGATCAGCGGGGATTTGCCGCCCAGTTCGAACGTCACATGCTTCAGCGTCTTCGCCGCATCGGCCATTACGGCTTTGCCGGTGCCCGCCTCACCCGTCAGCGTCACCTTGGCGATGCCGGGATGGTGCGTCAGCAGCCGCCCCGTGCGCGCATCACCCTGCACCACATTGAAGACGCCTGGCGGCACCCCGGCCTCGGTGTAGATCTCCGCCAGTTTCAGCGCCGTCAGCGGCGTCAGTTCCGCTGGTTTGAACACCATGGTATTGCCGCACACCAGAGCGGGCGCCGACTTCCACAGCGCGATCTGGATCGGATAGTTCCAGGCCCCGATGGCGCCGACCACGCCCAGCGGTTCCCGCCGCACGATGGCGAACGCATCCGGCGGCAGGTCGAAATGGTCGCCGTGCAGCGTCTGCGCCAGCCCGGCATAGTACTCCAGCACATCCGCGCCCGTCGCGACGTCGACGGCCTGCGTTTCCTGGATCGGCTTGCCGGTATCCAGCGTCTCCAGCGCCGCCAGTTCGTCATTCCGCGCCCGCAGGATGTCGACTGCGCGGCGCAGCACCCGCGCCCGCTCCACCGCCGGCATCGCCGACCACACGCCGAAGGCGTCGCGCGCCGAGGCCACGGCCCGGTCGACATCCTGATCGCCTGCGTGCTGCACTTCGCAGATCGGCGTATTGGTGGCGGGGTCAAGTGTTGCAAACGTCTCTCCGGATGTGGCGTCGACGGAGCCCCCGTCGACGAACAGCCGCTGGATTGGCAGGGTCGTTCCGGTGCGGTACTCGGTTGGCAACGGCTTGGTGGGCATCGGCTTGGTGGGCATCGGCTGTCCCCTTGTGGTTTCGACGCATGACAACCGTCGCCTTTGGTCGGCCCGGCAATGCTCTCTCGCTGAACATGGCGAACGCGCAGCCATCGCAGCTCGGCCCCTATGGCTCTGGCCCTTTCCTTAAACGGGGTCAAGGTCGCTGAGCATCTGCGGCCCACCGGCCTCGTACTCACACGGTTGGACACGCACATGACGAATGGCGACTGGGCCAAAGTTCGACCGATCTTCCGCCACGCTTGCCGTACTGCATCTCCTATAGGCACACTTGTAGACTGAAGATGTTCGGATTGGGCATCTCGGCCGCCAAGTCGGGCGTGTCAGGGGAAGGGACGTTGGATTCGCTTCAGTACGACCTGGTTCATCGCTGGCAGGCGGCGCTGGAGGTTCTGGTTGAATGTGAGAGCCTCGACCGGCATGACGTCTTCCGGGCGGCCACACGCTCCGTTGCAACGATGCTCGGCTATCGCTTCGCCGGGGTCGGGATCCTGGGCCACGACGGGATCGTGCATCTCGAATGTGTCTGGGATACCGACCGGTTCGTATCGCCCTTCTCTTATCCAGCCGCCGGAACGCCCTGCTATCACGTCTTCGCGGATGACGAAGAGCATTGCCACTTCGACCAGGTGGCTGACCGGTTCCCCGACGACAGGATCCTGCGCGATATGGGCGCCGAACTCTATCGGGGTGTCTCGATCCGATCTGAGGACGGGGGCATTTTCGGCCACATCTTCGCCATCCATGATAACGCCCACGATCCTTCGGTCGACGCCATCATCTTGATGCGTCTGATCGCACAATGGTGCAGCCGGGAAATCCGGCTTGACCGTACGATCGGACAGCTTCGCGAGAAGCACGAGCAACTTCAGGCGGCCCTCGCCGGGGCGGAGCTGGCGAACACGTCACACCGGGCCTTCCTCGCCAATGTCAGCCACGAGCTGCGTACACCGCTCAATGCCATCGTCGGCTTTTCCGAAGCGCTGGCGCTCGACCAGTTCGCCAGGAACACCGAGACGGTGAACGACTATGGCCGGTTTATTGGCCAAAGCGCCCGTCATCTTCTGGCCCTCATCAACAACATCCTGGACATCGCTTCGATCGAAAGCGGCCAGTTGAATCTGCGCCTCCAGCGCGTCGATGCTGGAGCACTGGCAGAGGAAGTCGCAGCTCTGACCTCGCAGGTGGCCGAGCGCCGTGAAGTGAAGGTCCGCGTGACGGTGGAGCCTGGTGCCGCAGAGGTGCACGCGGACGAGCTCGGTACTCGGCAGATTCTGATCAATCTCGTTTCGAATGCGGTGAAGAACACCGGTCCGGGCGGCTCCGTCGTCATCGGCTCGCGCCGGGAGAGCGAAGGCGTAGCCCTTTTTGTGCGGGACACCGGCATCGGTATCCCGCAGGAGGCTATCGCTCGGATCCTGCAGCCCTTCCAGCGGATCGAAACCGGTTTCTCCCGGAATGACGAAGGAACCGGGCTGGGACTGTCCATCGTCTCGAAGCTGACCGACGCCATGCGGGGACGGCTGACGATCGACAGCGAGCCCGGCGTCGGCACGACGGTGACCGTCACGCTGCCGGCGGCTGCATGACGGTCACCGTTTCGCGCCGCGTCCGCGGGTTCAGCGGAGATCGAACAGCAGCACCTCCGACGTCTCCCGCGCATGGATCGCCACGGCCTCTTCCTCGGCCAGAGCCGCTCCATCTCCGGCGGTGAGGGCTGCGCCGTTGACCGTCACGGCGCCGCGCGCGACCTGAACCCAGGCCTTGCGACCCGGGCGAAGCGTCAGGCTCGCCTCCTCACCGGACTCGAGCAAAGCCGTGTAAAGGTCCACATCCTGGTTGATGGTCAGCGACCCGTCGCGGCCGTCCTGTGAGCCCACCAGGCGCAGGCGCCCGCGGCGCTCTCCCTCAGCAAACGCCTTTTGCTCATATCCCGGCTGCAAACCTTGGGCTTCCGGCACGATCCAGATCTGCAGGAAGTGCACGGGCTCGGCATCCGAAGCGTTGTACTCGCTGTGCAGAATGCCGGTGCCGGCGCTCATGCGCTGCACCTCGCCGGGGCGGATGACCGCGCCGGTGCCAAGCGTGTCCTTGTGCTCCAGCGCGCCGTCCAGGACGTAAGAGATGATCTCCATATCCCGGTGGCCGTGGGTGTCGAAGCCCGCACCGGGGCGCACGCGGTCTTCGTTGATCACGCGCAGGGCCCCGAAGCCCATGTGCTGCGGGTCATAGTAGCGGCCGAAGCTGAAGCTGTGTCGGCTGTCCAGCCAGCCGAAATCGGCGGTGCCGCGCTCATGCGCATGTCTGACGGCAAGCATGTCCTGCCTCCTTCCATCCTGTGGGGATTGCTTGCCCGGTGATATGAGGCTGTGAGCCCGCGCCAGGAATGGCCTGGGAATGCAGATATTTGTTTCCAAAGAGTCGACAATCGAGATCAGCCGGGCACGCCGATTCCGTGCCGGCGCAACTTCTCGGCGACCTTGGTATGTGACACGCCGAGGCGCCGGGCCAGTTTGCGGCTGCTAGGATAGCGCGGATAGAGGCGCGACAGCAGCCGCGTCTCGAAGGTGTCTTGCGCCGCCCTCCAGTCCGCCGGCTCGTCGTCCGTTGCGGTGTCTTCCACAGAGGACGGCTGCAGATCCAGGTCGACCGGCCGGATCGCGGTGCCATCGACCAGGGAGGCGGCACGGAAGATCACGTTCTCAAGCTGGCGCACATTGCCCGGCCACGGCGCCTGGGTCAGCGCTGCCAGCGCGTCGACATTGAGCCGCGGTTCCGTCCGGCCGATCTGGGCGCTGGCGCGTGTCAGGAAATGGGTGGCCAGCACCGGGATATCGTCCACCCGCTCCCGCAGCGGCGGGATCGTCAGCGAAAGCACGTTCAGGCGGTAGAGCAGATCGCTGCGGAAGGCACCCTCTTCGGCCAACGCCTCGAGATCACGGTTGGTGGCGCTCAAGATGCGCACATCCGCATGCAGCTCCTGCTGGCCGCCGATGCGGCGATAGGTGCCGTCCTGCAAGACGCGCAGCAACTTCGCCTGCAGATAGGGTGTCAGCTCCCCGACCTCGTCGAGGAACAGGCTGCCGCCATCGGCCAACTCCAGCAACCCCGGCTTTCCTTGGCGCAAAGCACTGGTGAAGGCGCCGGGCGCATAGCCGAACAACTCGCTTTCGGCCAGGCTCTCCGGCAGCGCCGCGCAGTTCAGCGCCAGGAACGGGCCGGCCGACCGGCGGCTGGCACCATGGCAGGCCCGTGCGAACAGCTCTTTGCCTGTGCCGGTCTCGCCGGAGATCAACAGCGGTGCGTCGAGCGGGGCCAGCCGTTGCGCGCGCTGCTTCAACAGCCGCATCGCCGCGGCGTCGCCGATGATCGCGTCGAATCCCTTGGCAGCGCCCGCCCCCACGGTCGACAGCCACTCGCCGACGCGCGCCGGCGCGCGCAGGATGACGACTGCCCCCGACGAACGGCCGGGCCCGTCGCCGGAGATCGGCAGCAACTCCACCAGATAGTGACGGGCGCCCAGCACCACGTCGCGTTGCAGCGGCCCGCTGCGGCCGGCACGAATGTCGCCCATCAGATCGTCAAGCCCGATATCGGCCAAGGTCTTCGGCGTCGCACCATGGGCGGCAGCCGCGGCGCGGTTGGCGAAATGCAGGCCCCCCTCGCCATCCACCGCCAAGACCGGATCGGGGATGGCCTCGAGCAGGGCTTCGATCTCCAGATGCTGGCGTTCGCGCGGCAGCAGCACGATTTCCGCGATCCCGTGGATGCCGGGAACGGCCAGCAGTTCTTCGCGCAAGCGGGGCACGCCGGCCGGTGTCAATCCCGGCACGTGGATGTAGATGTGATTGGGCACCACCTCCACGGCCTGAAGGTCCAGCCTGTGGCGTGCGATCACGGCCATCACCTCATGCGTGATGCCCGTGCGGTTCTCGCCGTAGATATCGACACGCATGCCTCAGTGTGTACGGATTCTCATACACTGTACAGAATTTCTGACGCACTTGCTTTCGGCGAAGACCTCAGCGTTTCCGCAGTGCGGATGCGGAACCAAGCATCGCCTGTAAGGAATTTCTGACAGAACGCATGCCTGACCTCGTGCCTTTGGCATTAACTGATTGATATCAATCGAGAATCCGTACTGGCCCAGAGATTGCTTTTCCAAGAGTCATCGCACGCAGACCGATGAACGAATGCCAGGGGGAAACGCAATGTCAGATAAACCGTCCCATGAATCCGTGCCGTTGGGTTTTGCAACCCGCGCCATCCATCACGGATATGACCCGTCGAGCGCAGACGGCGCCCTGACCCCGCCGGTTCATCTCTCGTCCACCTATACCTTCGAGACGGCGGCGGATGGCATGGCCCTGTTCGCCGGCGAACGCCCCGGCTACATCTACACGCGCCTGGGCAACCCCACGCTGGATCTGCTGGAACGCCGGCTGGCGGAGCTTGAAGGGGGTGAGGCGGCCCTGGCCACCGCGTCCGGCATGGGGGCCATTACGTCCGCCATATGGACTCTGGTGACGCCGGGCGACGAGATCATCGTCGACAAGACGCTCTATGGCTGCACCTTTGCCTTCTTCCGCCATGCGCTGACGCGTTTCGGCGTCTCCGTCAGGCACATCGACCTGAGCCGGCCGGAGACGCTGGCCGAGGCGCTGAGCCCAGCCACTCGTCTGGTCTATTTCGAGACGCCCGCCAACCCCAACATGCGCCTGGTCGACATCGAGGCAGTGACCGCCATTGCCCGGTCCGCCGGTGTCACGACGATCGTCGACAACACCTACGCCTCACCCTATCTGCAGCGCCCGCTGGCACTGGGCGCCGACCTAGTGGTCCATTCCGCAACGAAGTATCTGGGCGGTCATGGCGACCTGATGGCCGGCGCGGTCATCGGCCCGCGCGAGACCCTGGACCGAATCCGCTTGTTCGGACTGAAGGACGTAACAGGCGCTGTGATGTCTCCGCTCGACGCACATCTGATCATGCGCGGCCTGAAGACGCTTGAGCTTCGGATGGAGCGGCACTGCGACAACGCCGAAGCCTTGGCGCGGCTCTTGGACGATCACCCGGCGGTCGCGCGCGTCTATTACCCCGGCCTGGCCTCGTTCCCGCAACACGACCTGGCGCGCCGCCAGATGCTACGGTTCGGCGGCATGATCGCGTTCGAACTGGCCGGAGGGCGCGATGCCGGCGTGCGCTTCATGAACGCGCTCAGGCTCGTCCACCGCGCTGTCAGCCTGGGTGACGCCGAGACGCTGGTGCAGCATCCGGCAACCATGACGCATTCCACCTACACGGCGGAGGAACGGGCGGAGTTCGGCATCTCCGACGGCCTGATCCGCCTCAGCGCCGGGCTGGAAACCCTGGCGGACCTGCAGGAAGACATCACCGGGGCCCTGGATGCGTCCGGCGATGGCCTGGCGATCGCAGCATAGGGGCTAACTGCCGACGCGTCCGACCTTTAGGAAGACGGGCCAGCGCACGGGCCGTTGCCCGTCGCCCCAGGCTTGCCTGAGGGCGTCACCCGGTCCGTCCAACGGATCGTCGCCGCGCTCTTGCCGGTATCGGCTGACGGCCGACCAGGTGGCGATGTAGCCCATCAGGTGATCGGCCGACCAGTCGCGCTCGATGGCAAACGCCGGTGCCGCCAGCGTCTCGAAAGGAAACGGGATGGTGCGATAGCCTTCGTCGATATGGCGCCGTTCCGGCGGCCAGAAAGGGCCGACCACATCGCGATAGAGGTGATCCAAGAGCGCGTCGATCTCAGGCCCGACACGCAGGAAGCCGTAGCCGATCACCGCCAACAGGCCGGTCGGCCGGGCCACGCGGCGGACCTCGCGGTAGAAGGCGTCGATGTCGAACCAGTGGATGGCCTGGGCCACCGTCACCAGATCGGCAACACCGTCGGGCAGGCCGGAGGCTTCCGCCGATGCCACTGCATAGTGGACGCGGTCATGCGGTTCGGCCTTGGCGATCTGTGCGGCGCTGGGGTCCGTGGCGTCCACATGGGCGAAATGCGGTGCCAGCAGCAGCGAAGCCTGGCCGCTGCCGCAGCCGCAATCCCAGGCGCGATCGCGGCGCGGCGCGGCCTCGCCCAGCCAGCCGAACAGGGCCTCGGGATAGGTCGGCCGATAGCGCCGATAGCCCTCGGCGACATCTGAAAAGTTGTCCTTGAAGCTCTGCGTGTCCGCCACGCCGCCACCCTCACTGCTATCCGAACAGGGCGGCCAGCACCGTCCACAGCAGCGTGCCTGCGATCAACAACAGGAGGCCGACACTGACTGCGGGGGAGCGCAGCACGCGGGCCCTCTGTCCGCGCGCGACGGCTGCGAAATTGAACACAGTCGTCGCGATCCCGATGCTGACCAGAAAGCTGCCGGCGGCAAACCACACGTGCCCGGCGCCGCCGATGACGTCGAGCATGATCGTCCCCAGGCCGGCGGCAATCACCAACGGCGGCAGCAACCAAGCCATCGGTCCGGGGCGCCGGTCGCCTTCTCGGTGGCCGATCATCGGCTGGTCGGTCGGGTTCTCCATGGCCGCGGACCTTACCACCGATGCGGTCCGGGGAAAGACGGCAATCACGCTTCGCAACGATCGCGTGAGCGTCGCTAGCACGCCCGGCGCGTCGGAGACATGTAACGAAATAGTCGGGACACTGATGGAGGAGGCACGCCCATGACCTTCCGCCGTATCGCCCAGGCCGCGGCCATTGGCCTTGCCACCGCGGCACTGCCCTTTGCCGCGTCGGCCGAGCTCAGCGACGAACAGATCGTCCGCTACAGCCTGGACCTAGTGTTCAACGACAGGCCGGATGCCCGTGAAGCGCTGGCAGCACTGGTGGACGAAGGGGACCCGCGGATCGCCCACACGCTGATCACCGCCATGCGGTTCTCCCCAGCACCGCAAGACGATACTGCGGCCGGCCTGACGGAACTGACCGGCGAGACGGCGCCCGTCGACTGGTTCGACTGGATGCTGTGGCAGGAAGAGGCGACCGATCTCGAACCCCATCCCACCTACGCGGAATTCCAGCGCGAGCTTTACGCCCGCATCGATCCGCGCTTCGTCGACTTTCTGCCGCCCGGCGTGGCGCATGAGATCCGGCTTGAAGAAATCGCCTGGGGCGGTGTGCGGGTGGACGGGATTCCCGCCCTGACCAATCCCGATTTCGTCAGCCCCGCGGACGCGACCTATCTGCGTGACGAAGATCTGGTGTTCGGTGTTGAGATCAATGGCGACGCGCGGGCGTACCCTCTGCGCATTCTCAATTGGCATGAGATGTTCAACGACGTGATCGGCGGCGTGCCGGTGTCGCTGGCCTATTGCACGCTGTGCGGCGCGGGCATCCTGTTCGACACCACGGTCGACGGCTATGACGAACCGTTCGTCTTCGGCTCGTCCGGGTTCCTGTTCCGGTCCAACAAGCTGATGTACGACACCCGCACACGCAGCCTGTGGAACCAGTTCACCGGGCGACCCGTGGTCGGGCCGCTGACGGGCAGCGGCATCGAGCTTGAGATCCGTCCCGTGGCGATCACCACCTGGGGGCGTTGGCGGGAACAGCACGCCGATACGCGCGTGCTGTCCATCGACACCGGCTACCGGCGCGACTACGGCCCGGGTGCCGCCTATGCCACCTACTTCGCCAGCGACGAGTTGATGTTCCCGGCCGTGCTCTATGACGACGCGCTGGCGGCGAAGGATTTCGTCTTCGGCATCCGCGCACCGGGCGGAGCCCGCGCCTGGCCATTGGAGGCCTTCGAGGGAGGTGCGGTGATCAACGACCAGGTCGGGCTGATCGACGTGGTGCTGGTGGGCGATGCCGCCACCCGCACCGTGCGCGCCTATCGCAGCGAGGGCATTCAGTTTGCCGCTGCGGGCGAGAACGTGGAGCGGCTGGTCGGCGACGGCCGAACCTGGACCGTTACCGAAGAGGCGCTGGTGGCCGAAGACGGCGGCAGCCTTCCACGCGAAGCCGGCCATATCGCCTACTGGTTCGCCTGGGCCGGCTATCTGCGCGATGCGGAAATCTACGCGCCGACCAACTGACGCCCTGAGACGGATGCCGGAGACGACAGCGATGCGCATTGCAGCCACGTTTGCCGCGTTCATGATTTCCGCCACGCCCGCGGTGGCTGACCCGACGGTGGTGGAGCTGTTCACCTCCCAGAGCTGCTATTCTTGCCCTCCGGCGGAGGCGTATCTGGGAGAGCTGGCAGAACGGGCGGACGTCGTCGCCCTGGAATGGCATGTCGACTACTGGGACGATCTCATCTACGGCTTCGCCGGCCGCTGGCAGGACGTGTTCTCCGACCCAGCCCACACCGAGCGCCAGCGCGTCTACAATCTGCAGATCCGCGGAGTGCCGAACGTCTATACGCCGCAGATGGTGATCGACGGCCGGCTGGAAGCCGTCGGCTCCCGCACCGCTGAGGTCGACGCCGCCATCGCGGAGGCGGGACATGCGGCCGACCAGGCCAGCCTGTCCGTGGCGCGGGCCGCCGATGCATCCATTGCCATCGCGGTCGACGGCCAAACCGACGCGCCGGCATCCGTGTGGCTGGTGCACCTCTTGGACCACCGCGTGACGGAGATCGAAGGCGGCGAGAACAACGGCCGCACGCTGTCCAACCACAATGTGGTCGTGGGGGCCGAGCGCCTGGGCGCATGGTCGGGCGGCACCGCCGAATTCATCGCGGCACGCCCGTCCGGGACCGCGGATCGCTGCGCCGTTCTGGTGCAGGCGGACGGCCAGGGGCCGATCCTGGCAGCCGCCTACTGTCCGGGCTGAGCTACATCTCCAGCATCTGGCGCAGCTTGGCGTACTGGGCGCAGGCTGCAGCGCGATCCGTCGCCGTCAGCGCGCCGGCTTCGGAGAAGCGCTCGGACAGGTCCTGGATCGTCTCCATGTTCTCCGGCGTGGGGTTGGCGGAGAGCTCCTGAACGCGGGCCTGGAAGATCGGGGCGATCGCGGTCACCTCGGCCGCGACATCGCAGTCTTGGGCCATTGCCGTCGTCGCGAACAGGATTGCAAGACAGGGTGAAAGCAGCGCAGGACGCATCGGTCACTCCCCTTTTTCTTGGCCCCAGGCAGTGCCTGACCGGAAACGTTCCGGACGATACACGAACGCGAGCCCGCCGTGGACACTGCTTGCCGATGCGCAAGCGCGCCGATCAGCCTTCACCTTTGACCCCACAAGAGATACGGTTAATGCGTCTGCAGTGTTCGTCGGCGACCGACCGGCTGCGTGGCAATGGGGCACGTGCATGGCGTGGGATCACCTGAAGCTCGGGATCCGGGCCCATAGCGAATGGGTGGGCGCGCTGATCCGCCATGTCGAAAGCGGCGGCACCAGCCAAGTCGACCTGCCTCTCGACGAGACGCAATGTGAGATCGGCCGGTGGATCGCCGATGTCGCCAGGGAATACGCGCAGGTCGCCGAATTCGAACGGCTACGCACCGTGCACAGCGCCTTCCACGATTGCGCGCGGACGATCGTGGCCCGTGCGGAAAGCGGCGACACCCACGGCGCCTTCCAGCTGATGCAGCCGGACGCCGACTTCGCCAAACTGTCGATGGCCCTGATCATGGCGTTCGACGCGCTGGACGAACAAGCGGCAGCCGACGACCGCCAGTGAACCCTGACGCGTGACGGCCGTCACCGACAGCCGCCTGCGTCTCACCCTATCCTCCAGACTGGTCCAGCGGCCCCAGGGCTCGCGGACGCGACAGTCAAGGAGGACTGAGACAATGACGAATTGGAAAGCCAGGACGATCGGTCTCGCCGCCGTGGCCGTGACCGCCCTTTCCCTGACCGCCGGGCACGCCCTGGCACAGCGCGGCGCCGCCGCGCCGATCCTGCAGCAGACCGAAGGCCTGCGGGACTTCCTGCCCCACGCCCCCCGCTCGGTGCTGGAGACGCTGCCGGACACGGTTGTCGTGCTGCAGTGCCAGGAAGTGGGCAACGGCGATGTGGCGACCGTGGTGCGCCTGACCAGCGCCTCCAGCGCCCCCACCGTACCGGCCGGCGCCGGCGTGACGATCTATGGCAGCCAGGGCCAGGCGGTCACCGTCCACACGCTGACCAGCCAGCTTCTTCCCGGCGGCCATGTCGACGTACAGGTCGTGCCCTGGCAGGCCGTCTATCAGGGCTGCAGCGCTCAGACGTCCGTCTGACGGGCCCATTGGTCCCGCCACCCCTCGCCGCGGATCAGAGGCACGGATTCCCTTCGATCCGCGGCTCGGGAGAGCCCTGCTCGGCCTCCAACAGAGCCGCCGCAGCGCGCGCCTGCTGCCCAGCGATACGGGAGAAGTCGAACGATCGATCCGTGTCGTTGCGTCCGTGTCCAGCCACTTCCAGGATATCGGTGAATAGACGCTGGACGATGTCCGTGTAACCCGCCTCCGCGGCTTCTGACGCAACACGGTAGTAGGCTAGTTGCCGAAGTACCTCATTCTCGATGCTCGGCAACCGCTCCCCTGCTTCGACAAATCTTCCCCGCGCATGCTCGATGAACCCCGCTGCATCTTCCGCACTAGCAATGAGTCGCAGCATGACGACGGCATCGTCGGCGTCCTCAATACGCCGGGCCATTGCCGCGGCTTCATCGAATCTCGCCTGCGCGAGTTCGGCGAACCCCATCGCCGCTTCAGCCTTGGCGATTACATAGAGTGCTTGCGCTGCATCATGAGGACCCTCAACCTCTCGAGCAATGATGATGGCCTCGGAAAGCCGTTGCTGTGCCAAGTCCGTCATCCCAGCGGCCATTTCGGCACGGCCGATATCCGACATGACCACAGCCCGCAGCCATCCGACGTCTACGTCATGCGCGGCCGAAAGAGCGTCGGCCTCAGCAACAGTTTCCAGCGCGTCATCGATCAGTCCGGTTTCAGCCTGAGCTCGAGCAATCTGCATCAAATGGTATGCCAGGCTGCGACCCTCAAACGCCATTCTCGCTGTGCCAAGCGCCTGATCAAACAACCCAGCATCCAACTGACCGCGCACGATCGCGTGTCGCGCGCTCCTGCGCAGATCTTCGTCCGCGATCGATTCGGCAATGGAAAGCGCGTCGGCGCCCAGGCCCGCGACAACTTGTACGCATATGACCTGCCCAAACGCATATCCCCTGGAATGCTCGTTCTCGATCCTGCGTGCTGACGCAAACGCGTCGGCAAATGCCTGTTGTGCCAGGTCCAGACGTCCTCCCTCCGCCGCCGTCCGACCGATCTGGGCCCAAGTCTCGGTGTGGCTGGCGAAGTCAAGATCCACTACATCAATCGTCGACGGATCGATCGGCAGTAAAGCTAGGTGTGAGAGCGTTTCCGCGGCGTCCTGAGCGAGCATTGCATTCGCCTGATCTGCAGCAACGTCAGTAAGGAAACGGAACCTCCTCTCTTCGCGCACAGAGGCGCGCAGAGCAATGTCCACGGCATCGGCAAAGGCCAACCGCGCCTCGTCAGTTCGGCCTGCCATAGCCAGTGCGACGGCGATGTAGCGCAGCGCTTTCGCGTAGCGAAATTCGCCGTCGATCGCCGCAGCCATGGCCTGCGCGTCCGCAATCAACCCGCCAGCTGATTGATGCTCGACAATACCCATGTAAGCGCTCCCGCGCGCGCCATCACCGAGGGTCTCGTCCGCCATGCGCGCAGCATGGGTGAATGCTCGCCTTGCCGCCTCCGTCAACCCGACAGTTGACTGGATGCTGGCCACACTGCTTAAGGCCACCACGCGATGCCGATCGCGGGGAATCCCGTTCACCGTGGCGATGGCATCGGCGAAAAGGGCGCACGGATCGGGATGCTCCTCGCACCATGGCTCACTGTTGGGATCAAATCCGGTGTAAGCACGTACGATCTCAGCCTCGGCCTCAGCCTCAGCCTCGATCTCGGCAATCTCGTCGGAGAGGTCGCGCCGGTGGAACAAACCGATCGGCACGCCCGCGATGATCAGCACGGCCAGATGCGAGCCGGGGTAATCCTGAACGATCCGATCGAGGTTGGCTTGAGCTTGCTGCAGGAGCGCGAGGCGCGACCCAGGGTCGGCGGCGGCCTCTGCCTGCTCCACTAGCTGCACGGCTTTCACGAACAGGAGATTGGCCGCCTCGTCGGGATCCGACGGGCGTGCCGCTTGAGCGTACGCCACTGAAGCCGGTCGCACCGGCTCAGGCCCGATTTGGGCAAGGGCCAGGACCAACGGCACGCCGATGCTCGACAGCAAGACCCGCACCGCCCGACTGCGCCACGCAGGTTCAGTCATCATCCCACGCCCCCATCGGCGATGATCCCCGAACCACTACCAATCAATAATCGAAATCGCCAGAGCGCAGTCCGGATGACCATGCGGCCAGTTCGTCCATCCCACGCCGGCCAGTCTCGCCAGAGCAAGATGGCTCGCTCACAACAGCCTATGTGATCCCGGCCTTGCCGATCTTGACCCGCGATCCCGGCAAACTGTCGACAGTGGGCTCGACTGAATGTTGCCACCCTCGTCTTAGGGACGGTCTGTCACCTATCTGTCCGGAATGGACCCGTTGAACGATGGTGCGCAGGAGGGCATCGAGTTGATACTCTTACATTATGATCTAAATGAGATTTCTCTCGTTCGACTTTTAGAGGCACCAACAGAAAGACCAACAATCGATCAAGTGCGGTCGCGGTGTCATGCGCGCTGGCATCGCCAACGCGAAGGCGTCGCACCCTTCTGGCCCATCTAAAGGATCGCCGGCTTCTGGTAAGGCGATCAACACTTGCGATACTTCGGCCGGCTGTTCCGGCAGAGGTTCGCGATTGCTCCGAGCGACGCGGTCAGCCCCGGCTAGGCGGACCTTGAACCGGCTCCTCCCGCAGATAGTGGTACTGCGTATGGCGGTGTGCGAGACTTACCCGCGCCAGCCTTGAACCTTCAATCTCGTTGATCGGGGCCATCGGCTCACCATGTCGGGGCGCATGTTCGCCGCAGCCTAATGCACCATACGATGCCAGCTTTCTCGGATCGGATATTCGTATCGCACTCTGGACCGCCGGGTCTGAGCCAGCGAGAGCTCTCGGGAAAGGCGAGGGCTCCGAACTCGGTGCGCTTGCCAAGGTCGAGCTCGAAGTCCGCCCCCAAGAAGCCCCTCATCGTGAACCAGAGCCAATTAGCGTCAGGTCACCTTGGGCTAAGCCCGACATTGTAAGGGGTGGCGCGGCGAGACTGACATCTCCACGGACCGCGTTAAAGGAAGGACGAACCGATGAAGAGATACATGATCGAGCGGCCGATCCCCGGGCTCGGAAAAGCATCGGTCAAGCAGGTGCGGGAGGCAGCCAGTGCGTCGAATGCTGCGCTTGCCGCGCTGGCGCCTGACATACAGTGGCTCGAGAGCTTCGTCACCCAAGACACGACCTACTGCATCTATCTCGCGAAGGACGAGGAGACGATCCGCAAGCACGGCGAGATGAGTGGCGCGCCGCTCGGAAAGATCTCGGAGATCCACCGCGTGCTCGACCCGCTCGCCGGCCACAAAGCACTGAGCGGCTAAGGTCGCCGCAGCCCCGTCGCCGGCCTCAGCCGAGGAGCCCGGTCGCGGTCAGCGCTGCGGCTCCACGGCGGCCGATGAGCGGAAACGCGTCCGCAGCGAGGAGGTCCGGCCGCAGGGCACGGGCCTCCTCGATTGCGGCGCGCGCCTCCGACGCGCGCTGTTGCTGGATCTGGATGGCGGCAAGCACCAGACGCGCCAGGTAGTTCCGGTCGTCGCGCCGGCAGGCAGACTTGGCCTGATCCTCGGCTTCCGCCAGCTGCCGCACACGCAGCAACCCGCTGGCAAGATTAGTGCCCCAGAACGACAGGCTACTGTCGAGCGGGCTGATCCGGATCCCACGCTTGAGGAACTCGATGCCTTGGCGGGCGCGGCCGCGCTTGAGAAGAGCCGAGCCGAGCGCAACCAGCGCTTGCGCGTTGCTCGGATCGTCCTCGACGGCGCGCTGCATGATCGAAATGCCGCGATCGATCTGCCCGACATCGCTGAGCGCGCAGCCCGCATAGCCGAGGACAAGGGAGCTGCGGTTGTCCAGACGCAGCGCGAGCTCGGCCGAAGCGACCGCCAGGCTGTCGCCATCCATGCTCTCGGGCAGGAGACGAAAACAGTCCCCCAGTGCGTAGATGAGCGCGAGATGGGCATGCGCCGGCGCGAAGTCAGGCTGGAGCCGAATGGCTTGCTGGAACAGCCGCATCGACTCTGCAAACGTCTCGTAGCGCCAGCCCTGCAGGTTCAGAACCGCCGCCGCCTGATGGTAGATCGACCAGATCTCATCCTGCCGCCAGGGTCTCGCGGCGATCCTCCCGACCTCAGCGCGCGTCAGCTCCGGTTCGAGATAGCGTGAGATCTCCAGGACAATGTCGTCCTGGACCGTGTCGAACGTCTCCGCCGCGCAGTCGAACCGGCGCGCCCAAACATGGTTGCCGCCTTCCGTCTCGACAAGCTGAACGGTAACACGGATGGCCCCCGCCACCGGGCGCAGGCTGCCTTCCACCACGTAGTCGACGCCGAGCGTGCGGCCGACCTCGCGGATGTCGGGGGATTTGCCCTTGTACTGGAACGCGGAGTTCCGCGCGATGACCAGAAACCCCGGGATCCGGGCCAGCAGTGTAATGAGGTCCTCGGTCAACCCATCGACCAGGAAACCGAGCGCGCGATCATCGGAGAAGTTGTTGAGTGGCAGCACGGCGATCGCCGACCGGCCAGAGACGCCGATCTCCTCATCGCGGAAGATCGGCGTGTCTGGGAGACCGCCGGGCGCCGGCGTATCGGCGCCCGGCGTGGCCGATGTCTCGGCCGTCACAGGCGTATCGAAGACATAGCCGACCCGGTGCAGCGTGCGGATATGCGACGGGCCGTCTGCCGGGTCGATGGCGCGCCGGATGGAACGGATGCGCGAGGTCAGCACACCCTCGGTCACCGCACGGTCGTTCCAGATGTCCGCAAAGATCTCCTGCTTTGTCACAGCGGCCCCGCGGCGCTGCAAGAGGAAAAGCAGAAGGTCGAAGGCCTGCGGCTCAAGCATGCTCATTGTCCCTGAGCACAAGAGCCGGCGGCCGATCACGTCGACCTCACAGCCGCCGAACGTATACTTCACGATCCGGGATTCGTCCGGGGGGTTGCCTATGTCCGTCATGCTCAATGTTCCCGACCAGACGCTCAGGCGTCTTGAACCGTTTGCCCTCCTGAATGCACTCGCCGCCCTGAAATTGGCTGGACAGCCACATCGTGCCGAGTAGTCAGGATGAAAGTGGAACTGAGACAGCGTATGCGCAAGATTTTCAATGCCGTATCGCTGTCGCGCACTCTTTCAGGATGTCTGGAACGTCTTGAACCGGCGTACCGGGCGCGCGGCTGAGCCGACAAAATTCAGATCTCCTTCAGAAGAATTCAGATGCCCTTGAAGCCTTGGCCGTCGCGCGTTCGCATAATCGGCGGCGAAAAGCCCGCCGGTGCGGTCGCGCCTACAGGTGTCCGACCAAAAAGAGGGGGCAGCTTGAACAAGGGATAGAGACATGTGGTGTCGTTGCGGGACCACCGGATCCCGAGCCGTTCCAGCGCATCGTCCCGCCCCCTCCGGGCCTGCACCGAAAGCGTCGGTGTGCTGCCGAGCGCCCAGCGGGATGCGACCCTCATGATGGCCTACACCCACCTCTGTCAGCTTCTCTCATCGGAAGGAACAGGATCCGGCCTCCGCTCGGCGATGACCGGCGAAACTGCCGACGGCGGGCCAGGACATGATCCGATGAAGGATCCGGTCCAGACAACCGAGATATCCCGGTATGTCGCGAGACACGGGCAAGAATCGCGCGCCCGAGCGGTGCGTGCGTATATCGACGACCACCTTCACCATCCGGATCTCGGGGTGGTCCAGCTCTGCCGACAGTTCGCCGTCTCGCGACGGACGCTCTATCGCATGTTCGCCAACGACGGAGGGGTTGCTCGCTACGTGACCGAACGCCGCCTGGCCCGTGCGTACGATGCGTTGAGTGCCGCCTCTCCGTCCCGTGGGCTGATCAAGGCGGTGGCCCTGACCCTCGGCTTTGCCGACCAGCGACAATTCGGCCGGGTGTTCCGACAGAGGTACGCCATGGCACCGAGCGACGCGCTGGACCTCGGATCGGCAGTCCGCGATCCGGCGCCCGAGAGCAACGGCTCGCCAGCCGATGACGCTCGGCCACACTCAACAGACCGGACCTCCAAAGTCCGATCAGGGCGAGGAAGGACAGCATGAACGGCACGGAGCGCAAAGGCGGGGGGGAACAGACGCGGAGTTTGGCACAAATAGCCTACAGATTGGCACATATTGACAGTCGATTGGCACGCACAGCCCGCGACGGCGGACGCATTACTGTCGTACCTGTTAATGCGGCCGGCGGGGCAAACGGAGTCGTTCCAACCGCGGCTGAGAGCGTGCGCCCGCGTGCTCTGCGACCGAGCGCACAGTGGTCGGCATGGCGCATCGATCGGTGCCCTGTCTCGTCGGGCGGACAGGTGGTGGGATGCAAAGGAAGAGGCCCCGAACGCGACGACGCGGAAATCGCGCAGGCTTCGGAGGCTGCAGCGAGAGGACTAACTTGGCCAAGACTAATCTGCACAATGACCCGAAAACGCCAAATAACAATCGCATCTCCACCGGCATCTCTGACTCTACATAACCTCACAAGCGCATCTATCGAGTCATGACTCTGGCGCTTGACTCTCCATAGGTCAATCTATTGATTCAAACGCAAAGTTATGACTCACTGAAGAGTCTGATGCTTTAACCAATACTCAAAAAGTACACATATTTTTGTCGCATTTTATTGAATTAACGAATTTGTTTTGCTATCTCAAAAATACAGATGCGATCGTCACCGACCCATATCTCGGAAGACACCAAGCAGACATTAACCAATACACAGAACTGGACCGAGATGTCTTGTCAGTTACTCAGCCATTCCACGACCGACGGCAGATTGATTTAGGTGAGCCTAAGCAGCACGCCGGACGGGCGAGCGGCGAAGAGAAGGGAAGAGACATGTCGATCCGTCGCAAGACCATGGTGACCCGCACCCAGACGGCCGCCCCGGCGCTGCGCCGGTTGCTGGCCGGCACGACCGCACTCACCACCGCCGCCGTCTGCGGCTGGCTGTTGACCGCCGATCCCGCATGGGCCCTGCCCACCGACGGCACTGTCGTGGAGGGTCAGGCGGAGATCATCTACGGCCAGGATTCTGTCACCATCCAGCAGGGCTCCGACCGCGTCATTATCGAATGGCAGACCTTCGATGTCGGCGCCCATGAGTCGATCACCTTCATCCAGCCGCATGAGCTGGCGGCGGCGCTGAACCGGGTGCTGTCCGGCGACGCCTCGCAGATCCTCGGCTCCCTCTCCGCCAACGGTCAGGTCTTCATCTCCAACCCCGCGGGCGTGGTGTTCGGGCCTGATGCCAATGTCGATGTGGCCTCAATCGTCGCGACGTCGCTGGACATCATGAACGACCGCTTCATGGCAGGCGGCCGGCTGGAGTTCGACATCGCCGGCGACCCGACGGCGGTGGTGGAGAACCGCGGCACCATCAACGCCAGCGGCCTGGCGGCCCTGGTGGGCCCGGGCGCACGCAACTCCGGCGCCATCGTCGCCGAAGTGGCGGTCCTCGGCGGCGGCGAAGGCTTTGCCCTGGATTACTACGGCGACGGGCTGGTGAACTTCGCGATCACCGATCCGACCACCCAGCTTCCAGTGGACTACGAGGGCAACCCGGTCGAGGCGCTGGTTGAGAACACGGGCAGCATCATTGCCGATGGCGGTCAGGTGATCCTGACGGCCGATGCCGCCGCCGGGGTGATCGACAATGTCATCAACGTGGACGGCATCATCCAGGCGCGCACGATCGGCACGCGCGAAGGCCAGGTGGTGCTGCTGGGCGGCGACGAGGGCACGGTGCAGGTCGCCGGCACTATCGACGCCAGCGGCGACGATGCAGGCGAAGCGGGCGGCACGGTGCACGTGCTGGGCGACCGGCTGGAACTGGACCTGGCAGCCAATATCGACGCGTCGGGCCCTGGAGGCGGCGGCACGGTGCTGGTCGGCGGGGCGGAGCGCGGCGGGCCGCTGGCGGGCGGCGGTCACATTGCCTATGCCGAGCTCGAGCCCGGCGCGGGCAGTGGAACGCGGATCTCGATCGACACGACAACGGCGTTCGAGACCGAGAGCTTCATCCCCACTGCCGACATCACCTATATCGGCGCCGAGGCCACCATCGCGGCCGACGCGACGGACCAGGGCAACGGCGGTACCGTGGTCGCCTGGGCCGACCAGGAGACGACGTTCCAGGGCGCCATCAGCGCGCGGGGCGGCGACAATGGCGGTGACGGCGGGCAGGTGGAGGTGTCGGGCCGGGATCTGGCGCTCGGCGGTGCCGTCAATGTTGGGGCCCTGAGCGGCGTAGCCGGCACCGTCACGTTCGACCCGGCGATCCTGAACATCGATGCTGCGGCGGCGGCCAGTTTCGTGACGGCACTGAACAGCGGCGGCATCGTCAATGTCGAAGCCGACAACCAGATCAACGTCAATGCGGCGATCAACAGCGCCGCGCAGGCCAGCACGGCCACGCTGAACTTCCGCGACGAGAACGGCAACGACGTCGTCATCACGCTGAACGCCGATATCACCCTGGGAGCGAACCAGGATCTTGTCTTCAACGGCGCGGTCGTGCTTGGCGGCAACAGGGTGCTCACCGCCGACGACGCGACCTTCAACTCAACGATCGACGGTGCGTTCGGCCTGACCGTCAACGCCGACGGGGTGACCCGTTTCAATGCCGCGATTGGTGGAACCACGCCGCTCACGGCCCTGGAAACCGATGCGGCCGGCACGCTGGTGCTGGCCCACGACGGCAATCGCGGAAGCCAGAATTCGTTGCGGACAACCGAAGGCGCCATCTTCCGGGACCCGGCAACTCTGCTCGGCAATTTCGTGATGGGTGACCTCAGACCCGTCGATGCCGGCGGTGTCACGTTCGGCAGCACGGTGGACGGTCGGGTGCAGGTGCTGATCGATGTCTTCGGCCCCGTTGTCTTCAATGGCGCCGTTGGCGCGACCACGTCGATCAGCAATCTTACTGTTCGTCCCCTGAACTCGACACTCTCCTTGAACGGCGGTTCGGTCACCACCGTCGGGCCTCAGCAGTACCTCGGCGTTGTGACTCTGGGTGCAGACACAGTCTTGACGTCGACTGGTGGCGCCGAAATCTCGTTCAACGGAAACAGTACAGGGTTATCGAACGGAAGCCTGAACGGCGCCTTCGCGCTGACGGTCAACACCAGCGGTGCGACCCGCTTCCTCACCCCCATCGGGACGACCCAGTCGCTGACCAGCATCACCACGGACGCGCCCGGGACGACGGTGCTGGGGGGCGGCCAGCTGATCCTGTCGGGCAACACGCTGACCTTCAACGACGCGGTCACGCTGATCACGGACTCGGTGATCACGGATGCGGGCAATGTAGCCTTCAATTCGACGATCGACGGCGCCTTCGCCCTGACAGTGAATGCCGGCGGCAACGTGACCTTCGGCGACACGATCGCCGATGCCGTCGGCGGCACCACCGCGCTGACCGCCCTCGCCGTTCAATCCGGCGCCGAGATCGACGTGAACGCCCCCGTGACGGTCGGCGGCACAGGCGACATCACCCTGTTCGCCCGGACCAGCATCCGCGCCGATGCCAGCATCCAGAACACGGGCACGGGCCGGACCAACCTGGTCGCCGGCTGGGACGGGGTGACGACGGACATCGCAACGATCCTGGCCACCGCCAGCACCTACGGCATCAACGGCGGCGCGCTCTTCATCGGCGACGGGTCGCAGACGGCGGGCATCGCCGTCGGCTCCCGCTTCGGCGCCAGCAACTTCGCCGCCGCGGCGATGACGCTGCGCGGCAGCACCACAACGCAGAACGGCTTCGCCCAGGCCGGCTTCCGCGATCCGGGCACGGCCGGCTTCGCCATCGACGGCGCGATCACGATTGCGCTCAGCGACGGTGCCGGCACCCCGGGGAACCTCTCCCTGACGGGCGGCGGCCTCCAGAACAACTATGTCCAGGTCGGCCACGGCGGCGCCGACTTCAACGGCGGTGTTGAACCGGACGGCAACTACGCCGGCGACATCACGATCGTGCTCGCCAACGACCTGGTCGTCACCGCCGGCCAGTCCGGCCTGTCCGGAGGCTCCTACGCCCAGCTTGGCCACGGCGGCACGTCCGCCGACGGCTCGCACAGCGGCGCCATCACGATCACACAGGCCCGCGACCTGACCTTCAGGGCCGGCGACAACGACGACAATGGTGCTTACGTCCAGCTTGGTCACGGTGGATTTGACGCCGACGGCAGCCATGGGGGCGTGATCACGATTTCGCAGGCGCGGGATCTGAGGTTCCGGGCCGGCAGGGAAGATAGCAACCACGCGCAGCTCGGCCATGGGGGTCGCTCTGCCAGCGGCAATCATCAGGGTGACATCGTCATCGCGATAGCCCGCAACCTGACCTTCACGGCCCTTACAGGAGGCTTCAACTCCTATGTTCAGCTCGGCCACGGGGGTCTCTCTGCCGGCGGCAACCACAGTGGCGCGATCACGATCGGCCAGGCCGCCAACCTGACCTTGATCGGCGGCGTCATCCCCGATGGCGAAGCAGGCCAAAACAACTACGCCCAGATCGGCCACGGCGCCGCCCCCGGCACGGCGTCCGGCACGCGGCAGGGCAATGTCGACATCCGCGTCACCGGGGAAACCAGCCTGGTCAACGGCAACAGGGCCAGCCACCTCTGGCTGATCGGCCACTCCACGACGACGGCGAACGGCATCAGCAATGCCGATGTCACCCTGCGCACCGGTACGCTGGATTTCAGCGCCGTGGCCGCCAGCACGCAGTTCGGCATCACCGGCGACGCGCTGGGCGCAGACTTTGCCACGAAGATGATCGCCAACCTGGCGGGCGGCACCGTCACGCTGGCCGCCACCAACGGCACCGCGGGGCCGACGGGCGGCATGCTCGTTGCTTCGCCCTTCGTCTACAGCAGCGCCAATGCGCTGACCCTGTTCTCCACCACCGATATCCGCTTCGGCGCCGGCGTGCAGAACGGCTTCGTCGCGACGCCCGGGCAGGGCGGCGCCGTCAACGTCGTCGCCGGCTGGGACGGCACGACCACCAACATCACCACGATCCTCGCCACGCCGGCCGCCTATGGCGTGGGTGGCGGCGCGATCTTCATCGGCGACGGCTCCCAGGCCGCCGGCATCGCCGTCGGCTCCCGCTTCGGCGCCAGCAACTTCGCTGCCGCGGCGATGACGCTACGCGGCAGCGTCACGACGCAGAACGCCTTCGCCCAGGCCGGCTTCCGGGATCTGGGCACGGCCAGCTTCGACATCAACGGCGCGATCACGATCGCGCTCAGCGACGGCGCCGGCACCCCCGGCAACCTGACGGCCATAGGGGGCCGCCAAGGACGCACCTACGCCCAGGTCGGCCACGGTGGTCTCGACCTGGATACCAGTGTTGAGCCGGACGGCAACTACGCCGGCGCCATCACGATCGCGCTGGCCAACGACCTGTTCTTCAGAGGCGGCGGCACCAGGGCCCACTTTCGTGCGTACGCCCAGCTCGGCCACGGGGGATGGGGTGCCACGGGCAATCACAGTGGCACGATCGCGATCGGTCAGGTCGGCAACGTGACCTTCGGCGGCGGCATAGGCGCGGGCTCCTACGCGCAGCTTGGCCACGGGGGACAAGGGGCCAACGGCAATCAAAGCGGGGCGATCTCCATCACCCGGGCGAACACCCTCTCCTTCATCGGCGGATTTAACATCGGCACCTATGCCCAGCTCGGCAACGGCGGGCGCCTCACCAACGGCAACCATACTGGGGCGATCACCATTACTCAGGCCAACGCCATCACCTTGATCGGCGGCCCCGGGAACAACAGCTACGCGCAGCTCGGCCACGGTGGTATCGAGGCCGACGGCAACCACGGTGGTCTCATCGATGTCACTGTGGCGACAGACCTGAGGCTGACGGGCCGGGACACGGCCCGTCGATACGCCCTGATCGGCCACGGCGACAATCCCGGCGATGGGAACTTGGACAGGGCTGAGTCGGTCCGCGGCGACGTGACGGTGCGCGTCGGCGGATCGGCGACGCTGACCAACGCCTTCATCGGGCATCTGATCGACAGCAACGGCACGTATGCCGCCGGAAACACCTTCGTCGGCGTCGGCAACCTGCTGACGGCCGATGCCGCCAGCCGGTTCACCAGCGCGCTGCAAGGCAACGGCGGCGAGCTTCGGATCTATCTGGGATCGCCCGCCGCCGACGGCGTGAACGCCGCCGCGCTCTTGAACGGCGTCGCCCACGGGGCCGCCCAGACACCCAACAATCAGGGCCAGTTCGTCTTTGGGGCCGGCCCCTACGCGCCGGGCGCGGATGTGGCCGGCAACTTCGCCTACTACACGTTGACCGGCACCTGGAACTACATCGTCGGCGACACTGAAGCGGCCAATGTCGCAACCGCGCTCAATGCCGGCACGGTATCGCTGGATACGACCCAAGCGTTCACACAGTTCGGTGCCGTCTTCGACTTCGACGGCGGCCCGTCATTCATCCAGGTGAACGCACCGATCGTCTACGACTCCGCCAATGCGCTGAGCTTCCTGGCCACCGGCGACGTCACGTTCAACGCCAGCGTGCAGAACAACGGTGCCGGCGCCATCAACACCGTCGCCGGCTGGGATGGGGTGACGACCGACATCGCGGCGATCCTGGCCAACCCCGCCACCTACGGCCTGAACAGCAGCATCGTCATCGGCAGCGGCACGCAGACCACGGGCATTGCCGTCGGCTCCCGCTTCGGCGCCAGCAATTTCGCCGGCAAGACGATGACGCTGCTGGGCAGCAACACGACAGTGCGCGGCTTCGCCCAGGCCGGCTTCCGGGACCCGGGCACGGCCGGTTTCGACATCAACGGCGCGATCACCATCGCGCTCAGCGACGGTGCCGGCACGCCTGGCGACCTGATCGCCACCGCCGGCAGCCAACAAGACAGCTATGTTCAGGTCGGCCACGGCGGCATCGATATCGACTACTCGACGCTTGATTCGGACGGCAACTATGGCGGCAGCATCGACGTCGTGCTGGCCAACGACCTCACGTTCACCGGCGGCGGCATAAGAGCCTATGCCCAGCTCGGCAATGGGGGATTTGCTGCCAACGGCAATCACACCGGCACCATCACGATCACTCGGGCCCGCGACCTGACCTTCACTGGCGGCGGCTTGGTTGCCTACGCGCAGCTCGGCCACGGGGGAGGCGGCTCATACGGCAATCACAGCAATACCATTGCCATAATTCAGGCGCGCGACCTTACCTTCACCGGCGGCGGTGATTTTGCCCACGCACAGCTCGGCCACGGGGGAAGCACGGCCGACGGCAATCACAGCGGTGGGATCACGATCACCCAAGCCCGCAACCTGACCTTCACCGGCGGCAGCGGTTCCTGGGCCTATGCCCAGCTCGGCCACGGGGGGCGGGATGCCGGCGGCAATCACAGCGGCGCGATAACAATCGCAGAGGCCCGCGACGTGACCTTCGCTGCGGGCGCGCTGGAGTATGCCTACGCGCAGCTCGGACATGGGGGCGGGAACAGGTTCACCGGCGATCTCAGCGGCACAATCGACGTGACGGTGCTGAGAAACCTGACTCTGACAGGCCAGGACACGGTCGACCAATACGCCGTGCTTGGCCATGGCGACCGGCCCGGAGACACGGACGGAGACGCCGGCAACACGGTCAGCGGCAACGTGACGGTCCGCGTCGGCGGCACGGCGGCGCTCACCAACGCCTTCATCGGCCATCTGATCGACGGCAACGGCACCTACACTGGCGGCAACACCATCGTCGGCGCGGGCATTCAGCTCACGGCCGATGCCGCGAGCCGGTTCAACAGCGCGCCGCAAGGTAATGGTGGCGAATTGCGGATCTATGTGGCGTCGGCCGCGGCCGACGGCGTGAACGCCGCCGCGCTGTTGAACGGTGTCGCCCACGGGGCCGCCCGGGCGCCCAACAACCAGGGCCAGTTCGCCTTCGGGACCGGCCCCTACAACGTATCGGCGGCCCCGGGCAACTTCGCCTACTACACACTGCCGATCGGCAACTTCAACTACATCGTCGATACCACGGAAGCGGCTAATATCGTCACGGCGCTGGGCACAAGCTTTGTGGCGCTGTCCACGACGCAGAACCAGCCCCAGTTCGGCGCCTTCCCGGATCTCGACGGCGATCCCTCGTTCATCCGAGTGGATGCCGAGATCCTCTATAACTCGGCCAACACGCTGAACTTCATCGCCACGGGCGACGTGACGTTCAACGCCAGTGTGCGGAACGCCGGCGCGGGCAATATCGGCGTCAGCGCGGCAGTGGCTAATGTCGGTACGGGCCGTCAGCTCAGCACCCTGGGCGGGATCGGCTTCCAGGTGCCGACGGTCAATCTCGACGGCGACCTGACCGCGGGTGGCCTGCTCGACGGCAACGCGACCGTCGTCAACGTGCTGAGCTCGACCGGCGGGGCACAGATCCAGGACGCCATTAGCCTGGCGGCCGCCTTTGTCGGTGCCAACATCAACATCGCGGCCGGCACCTATGCCAGCTACATCGTCAACAAGGCGAACCTGACGGTCAGCGGCGTGGGCGCCGGCACGATCATCAACACAGGCTCGCCCGCCGTCACGGTCGCCGCCAACGGCGTGACGGTGCGGGACCAGGTCCTGCAGCATGTCGGCACGCCCGGCGCCAACGATATCGGCATCCTCTTGGACGGCACGGCCGCACCCGGCCTGACCGGCGTCCAGATCATCAATGTCGACTTCTCGAACCTGCAAGACGGCATCCGCAGCCAGGGCGATATCGGCGACGGCAATGCGGCGACGGTGGACGTGACCATCCGCGGCAACTCCAACACCGACCGCGCCGTGTTCCGGGACTTCGTGGATGCCGCCATCGATGTCGGCGACACCGACGGCGATGCCGTCTACCTGATCCGCGACCTGACCCTGCAGGACGGGGCCGATGTCGACGCGTTCGTCTCCGGCGGCGACGGCATCCGGTTGTTCAGCGCTATCGGCGCAGCGACCATCAAAGGCATCATCATGTTGGCGGAAGCGGGCGATGACGGCATCGACATTGCCGCGCAGACCAATTCCGCCATCCAGATCGGCGGTCTCGCGACGGCGGATGCGAACACCGTTCTCGGTAACCGCTTCGGTATCCTGACCGCCAATTTGAACGGCGGCAGTTTCGTGGTGGCCAACAACACGCTTGTGCGGGGCACGAGAGACTTCGGCATTCTCACCGGAGCCGTCAGCAATGGTGCCATTATCGGAATTGTCGGCAATGCGGAAATCCGCGGCGTCGGAAACGATGGCATCTTGGTGAACAGCATTGCCGACAGCACGCTTTCGATCGCGGGTAACACCCGGATCCTCAGCGACGCCACCAACGGCATCGGCCTCTCTGGCGCGTCGACCAACAGCACTGTCGCCATCGGCCCGGCCTTCGTGACCGTCGATGGCGTGAACACGCTGTTCGGCGGCAACGGAACGATCCAAGGGGCCGACGACGGCCTCGATATCGACGTGATCAACGGCGGCACCTTCACGGTGGCCTTGAACGGCGCCATTCGCGGCATCGCGAGCGACGGCATCGAAGTAGACAAAACCATCCGCAACGGCGCGCTGTTCGCCGTGGCGGGCAATACCGAAATCCGTGGTGGCGACGGCGTTGGCGTCAACGGCAACTATGGCATTGCGGTCGTGGGCGCCGACACCAGCACGATAACGATTGCCGGCAATACGGGGATCTTCGGCGGTGGCTGGGACGGGATTGGCTTGGGTGGGATTCTGACCAATACCGACGTCGTCATCGGCCCGGCGACCGTGACGGTGAACGGAACCCCGACCGCCTTCGGCGGCAACGGTCAGATCGTCGGCGGCAGGATCGGCGTCTTTGCCGGCAGCATCAGCGGCGGCACCTTCACGGTGGCCAACAACGCCCTGATCCGGGGCAACACCGCCAACGGCATCAACGTCAACAGCATCACCAGCAACGCGCTGTTCGCCGTGGCGGGTAATACCGAAATCCGTGGTGGCACCGGCGTTGGCGTCAACGGCACCCATGGCATTGCGGTCGTCCGCGCCGACACCAGCACGATAACGATTGCGGGGAACAACGGGATCTTCGGCGGCGGCGGGGACGGGATTCTCTTGAGCGGAATCCTGGCCAATACCGACGTCGTCATCGGCCCGGCGACCGTGACGGTGAACGGAACCCCGACCGCCTTCGGCGGCAACGGTCAGATCGTCGGCCGCAGGAACGGCATCTTTGCCAACAGCATCAGCGGCGGCACCTTCACGGTGGCCAACAACACCCTGATCCGGGGTAGCCTCAGCCGTGGCATCAACGTCAACAGGATCATCAACAACGGGCTGTTCGCGGCGGCGGGCAATACCGAAATCCGGGGTAGCACCTACGGCCTTGTGGTCGTCGGCGCCAACACCGGCAGGATAACGATTGCCGGCAATACCCGGATCTTCGGCGACCGCATCGACGGGATTCGCCTGGGCGGGACCCTGATCAATACCGACGTCGTCATCGGTCCGGCGACCGTGACGGTGAACGGAACGCCGACCGCTTTCGGCGGCAACGGTCAGATCGTCGGCCGGAGAAGCGGCATCTTCGTCGACAATATCATCGGCGGCAGCTTCGCGGTGGCGGAAAACCCGCAGATCCGGGGCAACATCGGCACCGGCATCAGGTTCCAGGGGCGGATCGGCGGCGCCGCGGCCGTCACCATAGACCGCAACGGCACGGCGACGCAGGACGGCACTGCCTATGACGGGACGCAAACGGTCACGCTTGGCGACTTTACCGTGACCGATGCGATCAGCGGCGGTGCAGGCGGCATCGGCTTCGGCAGCATCAGCCAGTCCGCAGCCGTGACCGTCAGCCGCAACATGATCGACGGCAGCGGCGGCAGCGGCATCAGCTTCAACGGTGGTATTGCGTCGACACAAACCACGGCGGTGCACAACAACTTCATCCAGCGCAACGGCGGCAACGGCATCCAGTTCGGCGGCGATATCGCCAGCCGGACGGAGATCTTTCAGAACTTCATCGCACGCAACGGCGGCGACGGCGTCCTGGTCGGCCAGAATGCCAATATCGGCATCGGCAATCTGCTGGTGCAGGTGAACTTCCTGCCCGGCACGGGCTTCGCCAACGGCAATGGCGGCTTCGCCTACAACCAGCTCGGTGTCGGCAGCCCGAATCTGGAAGGCAACTGGTGGGGCACGCCCGGCGCCGGCTACGTCGCAGCGATCAACGGGGTCGCCGCGGCCGACGTGCCGACCGAGATCGTGACAGTGACCGGCGGCGACGACACGAACGTGCCGCCGGCCTTCGCCAACACGCCGTTCGAGCCCTTCGCCTTCCAGCCCGGAACGGCCACCGCCTCGGCCGTCGACTTTCTGGGCTTCACAACGGATGTGGAGACGCTGCTGGACGAGATCCGCAGCGCGGAGAGCCAGACCGATCGGCCGGGCGGGGCGACGTTCTTTACCAACGAGCTGGGCGCGCCGTTCCAGACATCCGTGTTCACCGAAGGCTTCGCCATCGGCGAGCTGCAGCCGGCGGCAGGTGGAGAGCGCAACGGCCCGGTCAACCTCGCCGACTTGGAACCGGCCGCGGGCCCTGGCAGCGAGCAGGCCCAGGCCGAGGACACCTGCGTGGAAACCTATTTCGGCGACTTCTGGAACGTGGAAAGCGCCTGCCAGTAAGCGAGCTGCCGCGGTGCCGAAACGGGAACATCTGAGACGGTCACCTGATGCGGCTCAAAGGTCCACGACCGAATCCGCGGCTATCACCGACCCCAAGACATGGAGCGAGACAATGCCCGCACAGACGATCGAGTTGGAGGTTCCGTTCATCAGTCAGAGAATGTACGGCGCGCATGTGG
>JANQIX010000058.1 GCA_028281925.1 Alphaproteobacteria bacterium | reverse complement strand
TCGATCGGGCGCAGGAGGTGTTCGGCCGCCGGATCCTGGTGGAAAACCCGTCTTCCTATATCGGCTTCGCCGGCTCGACCCTGGCGGAGTGGGAGTTTCTGGCCGAGGTGACGCGGCGCACCGGCTGCGGCATCCTGTTGGACGTCAACAACATCCATGTCAGCGCCCACAATCATGGCTTCGATCCGGAGCCTTACCTGGACGCGATACCGGCGGACACGGTGGGCGAGATCCATGTGGCGGGCCATTTCGTAGCCGCCATGGACGATGAGACGCTGCTGATCGACGACCATGGTGCGCCGGTCGACCAGGCCGTGTGGCGGCTGTTGGAGGCGGCGCTTGGCCGGCTCGGGCGCCGCCCGATCCTGGTGGAATGGGACACCAATATCCCGGAGCTTTCCGTGCTGATGGCGGAGGCGGAGAAGGCGCAGCGTATCCTCGACACCCTGTGCCCGGAGCCGGCCGCGGTCCATGTTGCGTGAACTGCAGCAGGCGTTCCGGCGCGGCATTCTGGACGATGACGGCGCGGAAGTACGGCGCCTCTCCGGTGGGGACCCGGACGGCATCGAAAGGCGCCTCAGGATCTACCGCAACAATGTGCACGGATCGCTGGCCGGCGTGCTGGCCAGTGCCTTTCCGGTGGTGCAGCGCCTGGTGGGCCAGCCCTTCTTCCAGGCGATGGCCCGGGCCTATGTGCAGCGCCATCCGCCCGACGTGCCGCAGCTTTCGGGCTATGGCGCGCGGTTGCCCGACTTTCTGGCGGCGTTCCCGCCGGCGCAGTCGCTAGCCTATCTGCCGGACGTTGCGCGGCTGGAATGGGCGCGGATCGAGGCCTATTTCGCCGGCGATACTGCGCCGATGGATCCGGCGGAGCTCACCTCGCGCGATCCCGAGACCTTTGCCTCGTTGCGGTTCGAGTTACACCCCGCGGTGCGGCTGGTCGCCTCGCGCTATCCGATCCAGCGGATCTGGGAGGCAAACCAGCCCCAGCACGCGCAGGTGGCCAGAGTGGACCTGAACGCGGGCGGCGAGGCTGTGCTGGTTTTCCGCCCGGCGATGATCGTAACCGCGCATGGGCTTTCGGCGGGCGACTTCGCGCTGCTGTCGGCCCTTGCTGCCGGCCAGAGTTTAGGCGAGGCGAGCGAGGCGGCCGCGGCGACGGCGGACCCCGACTTCGACCTGCAGCAGGCCCTGGTCGGCCACCTGACCCGCGGCATCTTCTGTGGGGTGGCGTAGGGCGCGGCAGACCGATCGGCACGTGGGCCGACTTGAACGACCATTGCGTCGATTGACTTATGATCGGCGTCCGCCGATCGGTGAGAGCGCCGGGTGCCGTCTTGGCGTGGATTTGTCGAGCAGCTTTCCCGGCTAGGGCGGCGCACGCCGTGGCGCTGGACGCGCATCCGATGTCATTGACAGGGGCCATGGGCGGGCAAATGATCCGATACCGTAGTCCGAGGAGGCCGTGAAATGACCAGTCTTGTGGAAGCCTATAACGGCGCCTGCGGCACCCTGAAGCCACAGAAGCAAGGAACTTGCGGTCTTTACTCGTTCTGGTTCGCGTCCCTACTGCTGGCGGCGGTGAACCCTAGCGCCAACAAACCGATCATCTATCCCCGCAGCGGCGAGGGGACGGGAACGGCGGGCGAGAGCTTGCGCCACTATGTCAAGCACACCGTGCATACAATCAGTTCCGACGGCGGCAGCCAGGGGGAGGTGCTGAGCTGCGCGGAAATGGAGCAGGTCATTCGCCGCTTCGGCTACAGCTATGAAAGCCATATCGGCAAAGACGGCCGGCAGGAGTTCATCACCCGATCCCTGGCCGCCAACCGCCCGGTCATGTTCCCCTATATGTTCGGCAACACGGGCCCCATCTACGCCCTGCCGGTGGGCGAGACGGGGGGCGTTGATTACGGCCCACACTGGTCGCTGATCTACCGAGAGTTCGGGGCTGCCTATTACTATATCGAGCCGAACGATCCAAACCACGCTGTGTCTCACCTGAAAGACGTGGTCCTGCGCTCCAATTCCTTTGTCGACTCCTACAAGTATGACCGCTACTGGTCGAAGGGTGGCAGCACGGACAAGTTCGGGCGTCCTTTGCCTTACGACGCCACCAGCGAGATCAATCCCGTCGGCAATACGCCGACCACGAGCACGTATTACGACATCGGCGACAAATCCCGCCAATCGCTGAACAACGTACTGATCGCCGTGCACTGAGCGCCCACGGAGCTGAGGGAGCGAGACGTTGTCTGACGTAATGCGTTGGCGGGGTCGTGCCTTGCACAATCACTTTGAGTGACGCTTGGCCTCCCCATCGGCAAAGGGCCGAGTTCGACAGCCAGGGGAGTAGTGGGATTACATCAAAGAAAGACCTGACCCTGCTGCCTCGCTATCGGCAGGCTCGTTCTCGAGATCTATTGGGGTAACGTTCTTCGCAATCTCATTGGGTGACGATTTGCATCCACACATGCCAATGGCCGAGCTCAACAACATCGGTGTTCAGAGAGTGTGGGCCGAAGAAGAGCCTGGTGCTTCTACTTGAAAAGATCTTCCATAATAAATGCAGGCTCAGTAATGACAGAAAAGAAATCACGAAGATTGAGTCTTAATTTATTTGTGCTGGCGTTTTCCGCGTTGATAAATCATACTTTCGAAGATCTTATATGAATCAGTTTGGCGACAAAATAAACCAGACTGGCCGCAATGACGGATTCCAATATATAGTTGAACGCATGGTCTGTAACTTCTCCGCCCCATTTTACGACAATGCCGTGTGCAATCTTGGTTCGTAAAGATGAAAATAGTAATCCCGTATTTATCACGAGCATCGCCCAAAAAGAAATGGCGCACGACAGAAATAAACAAAGGGCAAAATAGAACACATTTTTCCTTATCAGCAATACACGATAAATGATCCATGATAAGATCCAAAAGACAATGCCAGAGAATATTCCCATTAGTTGATTTGCTATGATTAGCAAAAACGAAAACATTAAAAAGATAGCATATAATATTAGTGAAATGTATTTGCGACTTAATGCTGCATTAATATTAGAAAACAGGGTCTTCATCTTCCGCATACCTCAAATTCGGTTACATCCGATTCACGTCGAATAAAGGATTGTCAAAATGCTGCTGGGCTGAGCAAGATTATCCAATCTGGCATGGGCGTTTGCTGACGCCCAGAAGTCTAAAGACTGGAGGAAAATCATAAATGCGGAAAAATATCTGAAGTTCAATCATGGACTCAGGTCTGATATATGTGAAGTAGAAAGCGACGAAACATCATGCGGCATCTTATCCGGGGCGCGTTTTGCACAATCGCATAGACTGATGATCGGCGTGTCGGATCTGCAGCGGGTCGCGCTCGACAGCTTCGGGAGTCGGAGGGCATACATCGACGAATGGTCCGCGCCGTCGGCCCAGCCGAAAGTTTGATGCTCGATGACAAAGGTCCTCATTCCCACTGGCGCGCTGGGGCTCGGGTTCGACCGGGCGGCTCTTGCCAGGGGTGTGGCGCATGAGCCGGACCTGATCGCTGTCGATGGCGGCTCCACCGACAGCGGGCCGCACTATCTGGGAACCGGGACGTCGAAGTATTCGCGCGGCACGGTCAAGGCCGAGTGGAGGGCGTTGATGGAGGCTCGCGCGCAGGCCCGAGTGCCGCTGGTCATCGGCACCGCCGGCACCAGCGGGGCGGACGCAGCCGTCGACTGGCTTGTCGACATCACGCGCGAGATTGCTGCGGAGACGGGCCAGCGGCTGAAGCTGGCGGTGCTGAAGAGTGGGCAAGACGGGGCCGCGATGGCCGAGGCGCTGGCTCGCGGCAGGATCATGCCGCTCTGTCCGGCGCCCGAGATCTCGGCCGAACTGCTGATGGGGTGCACGAACATCGTGGCCCTTGCCGGGGCAGAGCAGATCCAGGAGGCCCTTGCCACGGGGGCGGATATCGTCATCGCCGGCCGGACGACCGATACGGCCATCATCTCGGCCCTGCCGTTGTCGCAGGCATGTCATCCCGGCGGTGCCTGGCATGGGGCGAAGATCGGGGAATGCGGGGCGCTAGCGACCACCAACCCTGGTTCGGGAGTGATCCTGATCGCGTTTGACGCTGAAGGGTTCGTGGTCATTCCGATGGGCGAGACCGCCCGCGCCACGCCCTATACCGTGTCGGCGCACATGCTCTACGAGAACAGCGATCCTTACGTGCTGTATGAGCCGGGCGGGCATCTGGACGTCACCCGGGCGCAATACGTGACGCTGGACGACCGGCGGGTGCGGGTCACCGGCAGCGAATGGGTTCCGTCCGACCGGTATACGGTGAAGCTTGAAGGCGCACGCCCGGCCGGATTCCAGACCGTGTCCCTCGCGCTCGTGCGCGAACCGCGTTATGTCGAGAACATCCGCGCCTGGTGCGACGATGTCCGAGCCAGATGCTCGGAGCAGGCGCGGGCCAGTGTCGACGGCGATTTCTCGCTAGAGCTGCGCATCATCGGCGCTGACGCAACGCTCGGCCCGCTCGATACCGGGGCCCGTATCGGCAGCGAAGTCGGGGTTCTGGGCATCGTGACGGCGGAAACCGAAGCGCTGTCTCGCGAGGTCGCCAAGATCCTGAACCCCTATCTTCTCCATCACCCGCTGACCGAAGACGAGCCGACGCCCACCTTTGCCTTTCCATTCTCGCCCCTGGAGATGTCGCGGGGCGCCGTTTACGAGTTCTGCCTGAACCACGTGCTGGCGCTCGACGATCCGATGGACGCGTTCCGTCTAGAGATCGTGGAGATCGGCGCATGACCCGACTTGTCGATGTGGCGACAAAGGTGCGGTCGAAGAATGCCGGACCCTTCTGGCTGACCTGCGACATCTTCTGTGGAACACCCGAGGTATTCGCACGGGTCTGTGAAGCGCTTTCGTCCAAGCGCGTGGCCGCAGTGCTCCACACGGAGGCCGCGAGCCTGAAGCGTTTCGAGATCACCGATCTCAATGTGCTCAAGTTCAGCCTGCCGCGACCCTACGTACAGGGCACCAGGCTGGACAGGGACATGCACGGTGCGTCCTACGCCAACCTCCTGGCGGAGATGGAAATCAATTGAACGGGCGGGGGGCAGGCCGGTGTCATCCTGCCGAGTGGTGGCGCCAGGCCGCGGTCACGTTCGCGAGCATGCCTGAGCGATCGGAACCGGTGCTGGTTCAGATGCGCGGCTCGCGGCCGTACAGGTTGTGCCATCTTCCAGATGGTCGGGGTGACTCTGCTGCGGCCGTGTTCACCGGCATTCCCGGCCTCATCAGCCACTTGCGCGGCCCGTCCGCCGAGGCTGCCACCACAGGAACAGGAGGGTCCCAAGAGCGGCCGGTAGGCCGTATCCCAGATGGATCGGAGGTAGCAACTGCGTGGACAGTCGACTCCCCGAGCCTTAATCTCAAAAGAGTAAAGCCAAATGGCAAAGTCATGTCAGATTAATGAATACGATACCTAATGAGTAATATGCAGCCATTTGGACAGAATATATGGACAATGGACGGCGACGATCTCCGCATGTACGGAGTGCTGCCGTTCACGACACGGATGACGGTTGTCCAGCTGGAATCGGGAGGCGTGTGGCTTCACTCTCCTGTGCAGCCGTCGCCGGAACGTCGCCGCGCCGTCGACCAGCTGGGCCCGGTCGAGCATATCGTTGCGCCCAACAAGATCCATAGCCTCGGTATCGAGCCTTGGAAGGCGTTGTACCCTTCAGCCAAGGTCTGGGCCTCACCGGCGTTCAGCAAGCGTCATCCCGATATCGCCGTCGATGCGATGCTGACGAACGACGTTGAAGCTCCTTGGAGCGATGAAATCGATCATTGCGTGATAGATGGACATGCCGTTCTGGATGAGGTCGAGTTTCTGCACAAACCCTCCAAGACGCTCATCATCACGGATTTCATCCAGAAGCATGAAGCCTCTGGCGAATCGTGGATCTGGCGCGGCGTCAAGCACATGGCGGGCATCTTGGGCAAGGACGGCGGTGTCCCCCTGGATGTCAAACTCAGCGTCCGGGACAAGGCGGCGATGCGTCGAAGCATCGACACGATCCTTGGCTGGGATTTCGACAACCTCATCATAGCGCACGGCCATTGTTTGCACGGCGGCGCAAGAGAAGACGTTAGCCGGGCGTTCGATTGGATCAAGGGCGCTTAGCGATTCACCGGACGTGGATAGATGAGCTTGTATCCGAGACGACCCTAAGGACGGCTCGATAGCGCTGTGACGCTCCAAACATGCATCGAGGAAAGACCTGACCCCTGTGTAAGTGAGGTCGCATCGCCGAGGCTGGCGCGGCCCGAAGGCGAGATCGTAGACCGATGGAAACGAGGCGTCCGACATGGCGAAGTCATCTGACTGTCCCATAAGAGGGGGAGCACCGAGAGCCCACAAGGAGAGTGGCCCTGGGCCGAGCGTCGACGAGGGCCCAAACTCCAATCTGCCTCCCGCCGCTTTGCGTCAGTCGAGCTGAAGTTTGAGCCTCAGATTGGCGCCGTAATTGGCGGCCGTGCTGGTGTTGTTGTCGGTCACGAAGCCCTCGCCGCCGAGCAAGACGCCGTCGGCGATCGTCACGTCGAACGCTAGACTGCCGCCATAGGCATCGAAATCGTCGGCGCCGATACCGTCGTAGAACACATCGCCGGTCATCGTGTAGCGGTCGGCATAGGTCACCGAGACGCCTCCCTCGACCCGCGCCCGCAGCTCGCCGCCACCGTCAGCGATGCCGGTGGCGGCGTCGACCGCATCGGCTTCGCCGAAGGTCCAGATGCCGCTGCTCCCAACCTGTGGCCGTATCAGCCAATCCGCCGTCGGCCGATAGAGGTATGCGGCCTCCGGCCCGAACGTGAGCCGGCCGAAGGACACCGTCTCGTCCGGACTCTCGAGATCCGAACCGTCGGTGTAGCTCTTCTGCTCCTCCGCGAAGTAGGTCGCGCTGATGCCCGGGGTGAGATGCCAGCTGTCCACGTGAACGTCGCCGGCCAGCCCGCTGCGTACCAGCCAGCGCTCTGTGGTGAAGCGGTCGGTGTCGGAACCGAAGGGGCCGACCTCGTTGTCCGACTGACCCCAGGCGGCATGCGTGTCGAAGATCAGGTGTTCATGCAAACGGGCGGCCGCGTAGGGCCCGATCATCCAACCGATGCCGTCGGTCGGCGTATTCTCGGCGTCGGCTTCTTCTTCGTCGCTCCAGTCGAACTGACCAAGCAGGCCGATCAACAGGTTATGAGAGAGGCGATAATCGGCGCCGACGTTCAGCAGGCCGAAGTCGCTGATGGTATCGCCGCCATCGTCCCGCGACCAGGTGCCGTCGATCCACAGATCGAACGCAGTCGCACGTGCTGTGGCCGCCAGATCGTTGATCGGAAGCATGGCGCCATCGAGCGCCGCGTCGGTGGCGATGTCAGTCTCCACAGCGTATCCGGCCGGATTCGGGGCAGAGGTGAGCCAATCGGCGAACCGGTCATCAGACCTGTCGGGGCTGAGGCCGAAATGCGCCCGTCGCCAATCAGTGGGTTCCAGCAGATCGGCAATCGCCGCCAATCGTCTGGCCTGGCGCACCCGCTCGGAGGCAGCGATCCGACGCAGGCTGGTGGTCAACGCGACGTCGAATGAACCGCTCCGTCCGCTGGCGGTCAAGTCGGCCGGCAGAACGCCAGCGGTCGTCGTGCCACTGCTCAAACGCCATGCGAGCGTAGGGGCGCTGGCGGTCAGCAGAATGGCGCGGTCGGCCAGATCAGGATTGCCAGCATCGTTGCTTGCGCCGCCGACAGGCCCTGCGAGCTGGGCCATGGCGCTTTCAGGCGGGAACCCCGCGATCGCGGAAATTCCAGTAATGGTAACCAAGAACACAAACAATCGCTTGATCATTGTCCGCCTCACGGCAACGTACAAACTATTCAGTAGTAATCAGTCCCCAATGGGCGCAGCACCGATCCTGGATGCGTTCGCGTTCCTGCTCTCAAAGTCGAGACGCTTTGACCTATGCTCCGGTTGCTCCGCAACGATACATGTGCAGGCGGAAGAGCTTCTTCAGTCCAATGCTCTATCGCAGACGAACCACGATCTGCGGATGTTCGGGCGACTCAAGGGCTTCTGCAGGATCGCCATACGGTACGATCGCCCCGCAAGTCACGTCCCGGCAGCTAGCGCTCCCGCCGCTGCCGTCAGCTATCGATGATAAGCCTTAAATTTATCATAACGGTACACGCAGTGGCGGCCGCAATCCAAGAGATCGATCTCCGTCTCCAGCGTGGCACCTAGACGCACGGCCACTCTCTTCGAGCGCGCGTTGGAGGGGGCGATGTAGCTCACGAGGGTATCGACGCCGAGCACGCCATAGGCATAGTCCAAGGACGCCTGCCCGGCCTCGGTGGCGTACCCCTTGCCGACGGTCGCTCCGGTCAACCAGTATCCGAGCTCAAGTTCCGGCCACCCATGGGATTTCCAAAGGCCAACACATCCAACGAACGTGCCGGTCTCAAGCTCCTCCACGGCCCAATAGCCGAAACCCATCAGTTCCCAATGGCCAATCACTGCGGCCATGTGCCGCCATGCCCGATCCGGTGACAGCACGCCGCCAACATAGCGCGCCGTTCGGATGTCGCTGTAGTAGCGCTCATAGACCTCGAAATCGCTCATACGCCATTGGCGCAGCAGCAGTCTTTCTGTCCTCAATTCCGGTCGCTCAGGCAGGCCCGTCATTATGTCTCCAATGAAGCGCCAGATTCCAACGCACTGCGATTAGGAGCCGTTGCGTCACGCGCGTCATAATCGCGGACGGGGGGCGGCCGCAGATCCACCGTACGGATATCTGACCATGCCAGAATAAGCGAGTGCGGTTGCGGACCCTTGGCATCGGATACGGCAACCATCTGCCCGTCTTCAAATTGATGATTGGCGGAGGTGGAAGCCATCGGCCTCGCTGCTACGGTCACCTAGGTTGTGAGTCTAAAGTGTAAGCCGACGGCGCACTCTTCCGCTTCTCGAGTACGTTGACCCAAAGCACTGTCATCAGGCCCGCAAACGACGCTGCAAGCATGAGCGACAGGAGCATTTCCGGGGCATTGGCTTGCGTGAGCAACAGGCCGGTCACGGTCGTCAAGATGGCGCCTGCGGCAACGGTCAAGGCGCCGATCAGACCGGCAGCGCTTCCCGCCAGGCCCGGCCTGACCGACATGGCGCCCGCTTTACTGCTCGGCATGGTTATGCCGTTGCCGAGACCGACAAAGATCGTGCTGCCGAAGAACGTCGCCGGCGAAAGCCAACCGGTGGCCAGGACGATCAGGCCGGCCGTGAGCCCCCCGCAGGCGAGAAGCCGACCCGCCATCATCATGGTTGTCAGCTTCACCCTCGGCGCAAGGCGGCTGGCGATGAACGCACCGGTCATGAACCCGGCCGTGATGCTGCCGATGAAGACGCCGAGTTCCGCGGTCGTGACACCGAACTTAGCTTCGGCCACAAGAGGGGCGCCCGCGAGGAAGATGTAGAAGGCACCGGTCGAGAAGGCGGTGCAGAGGGCATAGGCCCAGAAGTCCGGCGCCCGAACCAGCGTCGTCAGTGTTGCGGCGTCGGAGGTCGCGACACCAGGCCGTTGTGGCTGTGTCTCACCTAGATCGACCCAACACAGCACCAGCAGGCCAAGCCCGGATAGGGCGTAGAAAAAGAAACTCGACCGCCAGCCGAACGCGGTGTCGAGAACACCGCCAATCATGGGGCCCAGCATCGGCGCCAGGGCCATGGCCATGCTGATATGCGCAATCAGGCCCGCCGCCTTTTGCTCGGGCGTCGTGTCCCGGACGATGGCAAGCGACAGCGCATAGCCGGCAATGATCCCGCCCTGGAGCATTCTGAAGGCAAGGAAGGTCCACACGTTCTCGGCCAGCGCACAAACCAAAGAGGCGACCATGAAAAGGGCCAATGCCGCCAACAGGATCGGACGCCGCCCGAACCGGTCCGAGAGGGGGCCGACGATTAACTGGATGATTGCGGTGACGGCCAGATAGCCGGCCACCGCCAGGCTGACCAGCGCGTAGTCGGCGTGGAGGTCGCGAGCGATGTTGGCTAGGGATGGCACGAACATGTTCAGCGACAGCACCGAGAAGGCGGTGAGCAGGATCAGAGAGATCAGGTGCGGCGGCGAGTTGGCTTTGCGCATCTTGGCAGGACTTCGTCTTCCGAAACGAAAACGCCCCCGAACTCAGTCGGGGGCGCATGGAGAACGGATATGGCTTCCGTTACCGGACCATGCACCTTCGGCTAACGACGACGACGACGGATTTCGGGTTCATTTCGTTTCTCCTCGGCGCGACTCTAGACAGATTCTTCTGCCCGGGCAATGTCTGGAACTGCTGTCTGCAGCAAGGCGCGTTATTCACCGACAGACTCTGACCCATCAACGCACTGGCGGAAGCGTTTGCTGGGCGGAAGGTTGGGAAAGGCGGCGAAGCGGGCAATACAAACGTAACGCGGGTCACAGTTTTTCGCCGGGCAGCTGGCTGGCCTGCTTCACCCAATCAATAAACTGGGTCTCGTCGAGCGGAGGGTCCTCGCGGATGTCGAGGTAGCGCACGTCTTGGTGCTTGGACGCACCGGGGGGCACGGGGCGCAGCGACGCGCCACGGAAGAAGGTGACCTTCACGTATTTGGTGAAGCAATGATAGCTGAGGAACCAGCCCTGGTCTTTGACGCCATAGAGCGGCGAGTTCCATTTGACGGCCTTCTGCACGCCGGGGACGGTCTGATCGATAAGCTGATCGAGGCGGCGCCCGATATCGTGTTTCCAGCCCGGCATGGCCGCTATGTAGGCCTGTACCGGCTCGTCCCCATAGCCCTTGGCAATCTGCGGATTTCCGCCTGAGAGGAGGACAGGCTGTGACGGCGAGGTATTGGCGTCCGTCTCGTTAGCGTCTTTCCCTGTGGTCTTGGGGGGCTTGTGCGCCATGAGTTCCGACCTCCCGGCCTTGACATCCCTCTTTCGCATCGCTCTATCGCATGGCGGCGACTGCCACGGAAGGGTTCGGATCCGTCAGCCCGTGGCCACGTCGTCCTGATGGCGTCATCCGCGGTCCGTTACGACCGACCCTAGGTTCGCAAGTGCGCTTACCCTCCAGCCTTCCGGGCAATCGGCATAGTCGGCAGGATCATGTCGCGCCGCAGCCAGTTTGCCGGCGACGGCGTCGATATGATTGCGGATGATGTGCGCCGGGCCGGATGCGGCGTGCTGCGATAAGAGGCGAGGGCAGGCTGGGGCGATGGATTTCAGTGTTTCCGAGGAACAGGGGCTTCTGATCGACATGGCGCGCCGGTTCGTGGAGGAGGAGCTCTATCCGCACGAATCGTCGGTCGAAGGCACAGGCCGGGTTGCGCCCGAACTGGTCGAGCGGATCCGCCAGCGGTCCATCCAGCTTGGCCTCTATGCGGCCAACATGCCGGCGGAGCTCGGCGGCGGGGGGCTGGATACGCTGACCATGTGCATGCTCGACCGCGAACTGGGCCGGGCCAGCATGGCGCTGCAGTACATCGTCGCGCGGCCGAGCAACATCCTGATGGCCTGCGTCGGCGACCAGCGCGAACGGTACCTCTTGCCCTGCATCCGCGGGGAGAAGGTGGACTGCCTGGCGATGACGGAGCCGGGGGCGGGTTCCGACGTGCGCGCCATGGCGTGCCGGGCCGACCGCGACGGATCGGATTTCGTCATCAACGGCACCAAGCATTTCATCAGCCACGCCGATCTCGCCGATTTCGTGATCCTGTTCGCCGCCACGGGCGTGGAGGAGAGCGCGCGGGGTCCGCGCAAGCGCATCACCACGTTCCTGGTGGATATGGGCACGCCTGGCTTCACGCTGCGGCCGGGCTACGACAACGTCTCCCATCGCGGCTATCACAACTTCATCCTGGACTTTGACGACTGCCGCGTGCCGGCAACCCAGGTGCTGGGCGAGGTCGATCAGGGGTTCGAGGTCGCGAACGAGTGGCTGGGTGCTACCCGCCTGCAGGTGGCCGCGATCTGCCTCGGCCGCTGCGACCGGGCGCTGGAGCTGGCGACCGACTATGCCGCGACGCGCAAGCAGTTCGGCCAGACCATCGGCAAGTTCCAGGGCGTTGGCTTCAAGCTGGCCGATATGGAGCTGCGCCGGAAGTCCGCGGAGCTGTTGACCTATGAGGCCGCGTGGAAGCACGACCAGGGCGCCATGAACGATGCCGACGCGGCCATCGCCAAGCTGGCGGCGAGCGAGGCGCTGGCCTTCATCGCCGATGAGGCGCTTCAGATCCATGGCGGCATGGGCCTGATGTCCGACCTGCCGCTGGAGCGGATCTGGCGCGATGCCCGGATCGAACGGATCTGGGAGGGGACCAGCGAAATCCAGCGGCTGATCATCTCTCGGTCCATGCTGCGCCCGCTGGAAGGCTAGCGGACGGGCGGAGGGGCCACGATGCCTGTTGAGCCGCCCGCGCGGGCGCTTCGGCGCCTGCTCAGCCCGCGCAGCCTCGCGGTGGTCGGCGGCCGCGAGGCCGAAGAAGTGATCCGGCAATGCGACGTGCTGGGGTTTCCCGGTCCTATCTGGCCTGTCAATCCGAACCGTTCGGAGATGGCCGGCCGCGATTGCGTCCCGACCATCGTGGACTTGCCTGACGTGCCTGATGCGGCGTTCGTCGCCGTGCCGGCGGAGCCGACCATCGATGTCGTCGGTGCCCTGGCTGCGCTCGGTGGCGGTGGTGCGGTGTGCTACGCGTCGGGCTTTGCCGAAGTCGGCGAAGGGGGGCGCGAACGCCAGCGGCGGCTGGTTGCGGCGGCTGCGGGGATGCCCTTGCTGGGCCCGAACTGCTACGGCGCCATCGACTATCTGGACGGCGTCGCCCTGTGGCCCGACCAGCATGGCGGACGCCGGGTGGAGCGCGGCGTCGCGATCATCACGCAGAGCGGCAATATGGGACTGAACATGACCATGCAGCGGCGGTCTCTGTCGCTCGCCTACATGGTCACTCTCGGCAACCAGGCGGTGGTCGGCGTTGCCGATTGCCTGGTGGCCCTGCTCGACGACGATCGCGTGACCGCCATCGGCCTGCATATCGAGGGGATCGCGAATATCCCGGCCTTCGAAGTGGCAGCGCGGCTGGCGCTGGAGCGGCGGGTGCCGCTGGTCGCGCTGAAGGCCGGGCGCAGCGAGGCTGCGGGGCGGCTGGCGCTCAGCCATACCGCGTCGATCACCGGGCGGGACGGCCTCTATGATGCCCTCTTCGAACGCCTCGGCATTCCCCGCATGCACTCGGTACCGGAATTCCTGGAGACCTTGAAGCTCCTGTCGACCGGCGGGCCGCTGCCAGGGCGCCGGCTGGCGTCGATGAGCTGTTCCGGCGGCGAGGCATCGCTGATGGCCGATGCGGCGGAAGGCCGGGACTTGGTCTTTGCAGAGCTTGAGCCCGCGCACCGGGCTGCGGTGCAGGCGACTTTGAACGACTATGTCGAGGTGTCCAATCCGCTCGACTACCACACCTTCATCTGGGGCCGGGAAGCGGCCCTGACGGACTGCTTTTCCGCGATGCTGGGCGGCGGGTTCGATGCCACGCTCTTGGTTCTCGACGTGCCGCGGGACGACCGATGCCGCACCGACGACTGGCAGGTGACGGCCAATGCGCTCGCCGCGGCCGTAGAGGGGACAGGGGGCCGGGCCGCGGTCGTGGCGACGCTGGGCGAATGCCTGCCTGAGGGTTTTGCGGGCGGGCTCGTGGAACAGGGCATCGCGCCGATGCATGGGATTGCCGAGGCGTTGACCGCGTGCGAGGCGGCAGCGCGGATCGGCGAGGCGCACGATGCCCGGCCGGCCGAACCCCTGCTGCGGGCGCAGCCGCTGGCCGGCACAGCTCGCGCGCTCGATGAATGGGAGGCGAAAGGGCAGCTGCGTCAGGCGGGCATCACCGTGCCGGAGGGGCAGGTCGCGTGGACGGTGGCAGACGCGGTGCGGGCGGCCGGCACGCTTGGCGGGCGGGTTGCCGTTAAGGCGCTGTCGGCGGATCTCGTGCACAAGACGGAGGCTGGGGCGCTGGCCCTCGGGCTGGAGGGCCCCGAGGCGGTCAGCGCCGCCGCCGAACGCCTTCTCGCCATGGGCGACCGGGTGCTGGTGGAGCGCATGGTCGACGACGCGGTGGCGGAGCTGATCATCGGCGTCGAGCGTGACCCGCAGTTTGGCCCCTACCTGATGATTGGCTCCGGCGGGATAATGGTGGAACTGCTGCGCGACGTCCGCACGCTGCTGCTGCCGCCCGCGGCCGGGGAGGTGCGGCGCGCGCTGGCCACGCTGAAGCTGGCGCCGCTGTTGAACGGGTTCCGGGGGCGCCCGGCGGCGGACATCGCCGCCATCGAGCGCACGGTCGGCGCCATCGCGGACTTCGTGGCTGCCCATGCTGACAGGCTCGAAACCCTGGAGATCAACCCGCTGATGGTGCGGCCGGCCGGGCACGGCGTGGTCGCGGTGGATGCGCTGCTCAAGCTCGTGGATCAGGAGTGGGGGGATGACCGACAATCCGGTGAAATCGGTGCGCACCGGCCGCGTTCTGGAGGTGACGCTGGACCGGCCGAAGGCGAACGCCATCGACGCTGCGACCAGCCGCAAGATGGGTGAGGTGTTCGCCCAGTTCCGCGATGATCCGGAGCTGCGCGTCGCCGTGATCACTGGCGGCGGGGCCAAGTTCTTCTCCGCCGGGTGGGACCTGAAGGCGGCGGCGGCCGGCGAGGCGCCGGATGTCGACTATGGCGTGGGCGGCTTCGGCGGCCTGCAGGAGCTGCCGGATCTGAACAAGCCGGTGATCGCGGCGCTGAACGGCATGGCGGTCGGCGGCGGGTTCGAGCTGGCGCTGTCGGCCGACCTGATCATCGCCGCGGACCATGTTCGCTTCGCCCTGCCGGAGATCAACGCGGGGACCCTGGCCGATGCGGCGACCGTCAAGCTGCCGCGCCGGATGCCCTATCACGTGGCCATGGACCTGCTGCTCACCGGCCGCTGGATGGAGGCTGAGGAGGCGCATGGGTGGGGGCTGGTCAACGAGGTCGTTCCGGCCGACCGGCTGATGGATCGGGCGCGCGAGATCGCGGGCCTGCTGGCCGACGGCCCGCCGCTGGTCTTCGCGGCGATCAAAGAGGTCGCGCGCAAGACCGAAGACCTGCCGTTCCAGGCTGCCATGGACCTGGTGACCAGGCGCCGCCTGCCGACGGTCGACCGCCTCTATTCCAGCGAAGACCAGAAGGAAGGGGCGCGCGCCTTCGACGAGGGCCGCAAGCCTGTCTGGAAAGGCGTCTGAGCGTTCGCGACCATAGTACTTGGCTCGGTAACCGAGGGCAGGCCATTCGGCCCCGGGACCGCGTCAGGGCAAGTTGCCGCCGCGATACTCCTTGGCGTTCCCGTGAAGCCTGTCGGGGGCGGGCGGTGGCGGATCACACGTAGAGCTACTTCAATGGAAGACCTGACCCCGCCCTTGTGCGGCAGACATTCGTTCGATCGGCGGGAAACTCCTTAACGCCTGCCATTCCATTTCGCTCAGATCGCCGCGGCTCAAATTCCGGCTCCCCTTAGACGGAACCCTTGAATCGAATGTCATTTCGGACGGCAATCGATGAAACTGAGGACGATCAAGATGCCGACCATTGCCGCCTATATCGGCGCAGCCATCGCCGAGATCGCCGGATGCTTCGCATTCTGGGCGTGGCTTCGACTCGACAAGCCGGTTTGGTGGGTACTTCCGGGAATGGCATCACTGGCCTTGTTCGCCTATCTGCTCACGCTGGTGGACAGCGCCGCCGCCGGGCGCGCATACGCCGCCTACGGAGGCGTCTATATCGCCAGTTCGCTCGCCTGGCTTCGGTTGATCGAAGGTGTCAAGCCGGACCGCTGGGATTTCATCGGCGCCGGCGTCTGCCTCATCGGTGCCGCCATCATCATCGCTGCGCCACGGGCGCCCACCTGATTTTGCCCACGCGGCCTGAGACCCTAAATGGCGCGACTGTCGCTCGACGCGATGGGGTATACATTAAAGAAAGACCTGACCCCATCTTGCCCCTGGTTGAGTGCATCAGCCGATCGAGAGATGGAGTGGCCCGGGTCCAACGCGCCAGCCTCCGCCGCGGCGGAGGCGTTGCCCACGTACCAAACCGGTGACCGCCCCAGCAGAGTCGGCCTGACAATCGCTGCGATCCTGGTAAGCACCGCGGCACCCAGGTGGTCGTTGTGGATCCTGATCGCCTTCTACGTGGGCTAGAGCGAATTCGCTGGTGGTTGAATCGTGGGATTCCCAAGGGCGGTGAAATGTGATTCACCCTGATGGCTGGTGAAGGAGGCCAGCCGTTATGGCC
>JANQIX010000054.1 GCA_028281925.1 Alphaproteobacteria bacterium | reverse complement strand
CCTGGGTCGCGGTGCTGTTGACCGGGGCTGCCGCCGTCGCCACGGTCGTGGTCGTCACACGGGCGGAACTGGCCATTCACCGGGGCGTCACGGACGTTCTGCATATCATGGGCGCGACCGACGGGTACATCGCCGGCCAGTTTCAGCGACATGCCGTGTCCGGCGTGGCCTTGGGCGCCGTCGCCGGTACGGCGCTGGGGGCCGTCACGATCGCCCTGCTGGGCCTGACTGTCGGCGAGCGCGAGGATCCGCTGCTGCCGGGGCTCACGCTCGACGGTAACGACTGGCTGGTGTTGACGGGCCTGCCGATCGCCACAGCGGCCCTCGCGGCCGCCACCGCGCGGGTTATTGCGCTCAGATCCCTGATGCGGATGCCTTGACGGAGTTGAACCCATGGGACGACTGCGTGGCCTGATCTTGCGCGGGCGCCGCCCCCAGCGGCTGTTCGGCAGACGGGCGCGTCTTGCGATGCTGGCATCGGCCTTTGCCTTTGTCGCCGGTCTGTCGTGGTTCGCAGACCGGGCGGCCCGGCCCGGTGTCGACGACGGCGGGCACACCGACGCCATCGTCGTGCTGACCGGCGGCAGTGAGAGGTTGGCGACGGGGCTGGCCCTCTTGGCGGACCGACGGGCCCGGATGCTGTTCGTGTCCGGCGTGTCGGGCGAGGTGAACCTGGAAACCCTGCTGCAGCAGTCTGCAGACGCGCCCCGTGGCCTGCAGGGCCGCATCGCGCTCGGCTATACGGCAGCCGATACGCGCGGCAACGCCCTGGAAACGGCGGACTGGATGCGCCGGCAGGGGTACTCCAGCCTGCGGCTGGTCACAGCCAACTATCATATGGCCCGGAGCCTGCTGGAATTCCGACGTGTCCTGCCGGACGCCGTGATCGTCCCCCATCCGGTCCACCCCGCTCGGGTGCATCTGGAAGACTGGTGGCGCTGGCCGGGCTCGGCCAGACTGATCACGATGGAATACCTGAAATACCTTCTTGCCTTGGGCCGCAGCCTTGTCATAGGGCCAGCATCCCAGCCGGTGTGATGGGAGCGGTTGCCGTATGATCTGGGTTCGGTCGTTCGTCTTCAACGTTGTCTTCTACAGCCTGACCTTCTTCTGGTGCCTGGGCATTGCCTGGACGCTGCTGACCACGCGCCAGCGGATGATGGCGACCGTGCTGGCCTATTTGCGTGTCATCCGTGCGCTGGAGCGGATCGTCCTGAACCTGGACTACGACGTCATCGGGCTGGAACGCGTCCCGGAAGGTCCGGCGATCATCGCCGCCAAGCATCAATCCGCTTGGGAGACGATGAAGCTGCACCTGATTCTGCACGACGACCCGACGGTGGTCCTGAAGCGCGAGCTTCTGCAGCTGCCGTTCTGGGGCTGGTACGCGCGCAAGGCGGAGATGATCCCCGTCGACCGGGGCGCGGGCGCGGCAGCCGTGGCCGGCATGGTGGCTGGCGGGCACAAGGCGGTGGCCGATGGCCGCAAGATCGTGATCTTTCCGCAGGGCACGCGCACGGCGCCCGGCGCTTGGAGGCGCTATCGGCCTGGCGTGGCCGCACTGTATGAGCATCTTGGCCTGCCGGTCGTGCCGGTGGCGCTGAATTCCGGCATGTTCTGGGGACGGCGGCGGTTCCTGAAATCCGCCGGCCGCGTCACTGTAGAGTTCCTGGAGCCGATCCCGCCCGGGCTACCGCCGGCGGTGATGATGGACCGGCTGGTCGACTGCCTGGAAGACGCGACCGACCGTCTGGTGACGGCCGAGGGCGGCCCGGCGACGGAGCGGCCGGCAACGGCGGAAGAAGGTCTGCGCCGCCACGGCTAGCGCCGGGCGGGTGCCGAAGATGTGACTGCGGCCCGCTGGCCTTTTTCCGTTCGCCATCGTAGCGTCACCGGGTTCCAGTCACGCCATCGTAAGGGAGGCCGCATCGCCGTGTTCGACGAGACGTTGATGAAGATTGCCAACCAGTTGGTCACCTATCACCGGGAAGGCAAACAAGCCCAGGGTCTGAGCGAACTGTACGCCGCCGACGCCGTCTCCGTGGAGGCGACGGCCATGCCGGGCACCCCCGGTGCGGAGAGTGCCGGCCTGGACGCGATCCGCGGCAAGCACGCCTGGTGGGAGAGCGCGATGGAGGTCCACTCCAGCAGCGCCGAAGGGCCTTTCCTGCACAGCCCCGACCGTTTCGCCGTGATCTTCGAGGCCGATGCGACCAACCGGGAGACCCAAGAGCGCAACCAGATGCGCGAGGTCGGGATCTACACGGTCAGGGACGGCAAGATCGTGCGCGAGGAATTCTACTACAACTGCTAGCCCACGCGGCGCGCGGCAACGGCTTGGTCGTCGGGAGGGTCTGTCGGGTCCCCGCATTCCCTTCCGGCCGACCGGGTCGCACCTGATACCATTGAAGCGATTCGCCCAGCCCGGTTCCGAAGGGTCCCTCGGCCATGCGCTTCCATGTGGACGTCCAGATCCATTCCAAATACTCGCGCGCCACCGCCAAGAATGCTGACCTGGAAAATCTCGCGCTGTGGGGCCGCAAGAAGGGCGTCACGGTGGTGGGCACGGGGGATTTCACCCATCCCGCTTGGCTCGCCGAGATCAAAGAAAAGCTGGTGCCGGCGGAACCCGGCTTGTTCCGGCTGCGCCCCGATCTGGAACGGGAGGTGGAACGGCGGGCGCCTCCTGCCTGTGCCGTACCGCAGCGCTTCCTGTTGGAGGTGGAGATTTCCACCATCTACAAGAAGGGCGACAAGGTCCGGAAGGTCCACCACCTGATCTTCGTGCCCGATATCGAGGCGGCGGATCGTTTGGTGGCCCGGCTGGCACGCATCGGCAATCTCGCCTCGGACGGAAGACCGATCCTGGGCCTCGACTCCCGCGATCTGCTTGAGATCACGCTGGAGACCGGGCCGCATTCCTACCTGATCCCGGCGCATATCTGGACGCCGTGGTTCGCCGCTCTAGGCTCGAAATCGGGCTTCGACACCATCGACGACTGCTATGGCGACCTGGCGCAGCATGTGTTTGCCGTGGAAACGGGGCTGTCGTCGGATCCGCCGATGAACTGGCGGCTGTCGTCGCTGGACCGATTCCGGCTGGTGTCCAATTCCGACGCCCATTCGCCGCCCAAGATCGGGCGCGAGGCCACGACCTACGACACGGCGCTCGACTATTTCGCCATGCTGGAGGCGCTGAAGACGGGCGACGGTTTCGTCGGCACCGTTGAGTTCTTCCCCGAAGAGGGCAAGTACCACATGGACGGGCACCGCAAATGCGGCGTCCGCTTCGAACCTGAGGAGACCAAGGCCCATGACGGCAAGTGCCCCGTGTGCGGCGGCGCGCTCACCGTCGGCGTCTCGCATCGCATCGACGCCCTGGCCGACCGCACGGAGGCCGAGGCGCGGGCGGCCCCGCCCCCCAAGGCGGCCGAGGTCCTGAGCCTGGTGCCGCTCGACGAAATTCTGGCCGAGATCAAGGGCACTGGCGCGGGCAGCAAGGCCGTTGCCCGCAGCTACGAGGCGCTGCTGGCCGAGTTAGGGCCGGAACTCGCCATTCTTGAGACGGTACCGGTCGAGGATATCGCCCGGGCGGGCGGGACCCAGTTGGGGGAGGCCATCGCCCGCTTGCGGCGCGGCGACGTGATCCGCGAGGCCGGCTATGACGGCGAGTACGGCGTGATCCAGCTGTTCCGGGAGGAGGAACGCCGCGAGGCCCGCTCCGGCGGTCTCTTGTTCGACCTGCCGGCAGGCGATGCCAAGCCGGCAAAGCCACTGCCGATGCCCGGCAATGCGCCCGAAAGCGAAGGCGGGCGCCATCACGTGCAAGAGCCCGTGCCGGCATGGCTGGAAACATCGGCCGAGCGATCGCCCGTGATCGCGGGCGGTCCGCTCGACCGCCTTGCCCCGGACCAGAGGGCGGCGGCGGAAATCGTCGACGGCCCTCTGTTGATCGAAGCGGGCCCGGGCTCGGGCAAGACACGGACGCTGACCCACCGCATCGCGCATCTGGTGACAGGGCGGGGGGCGCCGCCTGGGGCGTGCCTGGCCATCACCTTCACGCGCCGCGCCGCGCGGGAGATGCAGGCGCGGCTCGCAAACCTGTTGCCCGACGACTGGCGACAGATCCCCATCCACACCTTCCATTCCCTGGGCCTGGCGCTGTTGCAGGAGCACACGGAGGCCGCAGGCCTGCAGCCGGGCTTCAAGGTCGCCGACCCGGCGGAGCAGGCAGCGCTGCTGGCCGAAAGCCTCGACGTGTCAGAGCGTCGGGCGCAGGGCCTGTTGGCCGCCATCTCGCGCGCCAAACGCACTGGCCTGGCGGAGACGGACACCGTGGCGGACGCGGCGCGTGTCCATGACCGCGCGCTGGCCGCCCGCAACTGCGTCGACTTCGACGACCTCGTTCTGCGCACGCTGCAGATGGTGGAACGGTATCCGAACCTTGCCGCCGCCTTGCGCAACCGGTTCCGTTGGATCTCGGTCGACGAGTTCCAGGACGTGGATTCGCGGCAGTATGCGCTGCTGCGGCTGCTGGCCGGCGACAGCGGCAATCTCTGCGCCATCGGTGATGCCAACCAGGCGATCTATGGCTTTCGCGGCGCCGATGCCGCGGCCATGACCCGGTTCTGCGAAGACTTCCCGACCGCTGCGGTGGTTCACCTGAAGCGCAACTATCGCTCCACGGCCACGATCGTCACCGCGTCGGCACAGGTGGTCTCACCGTCCGAAGATCCCGACAGCATCGCCGAAGCGGCACGCGGCATGGCCGCGCGCATCGAGATCCACAGCGCCAGGACGGAAGCGGCCGAAGCGGAGTTCATCGTCCACACCCTCGAGCAGCTTCTGGGCGGCCACAGCTTCTTTTCCATCGACAGTGGCCGGACGGCCCTGGGCAAGGAAGACACCCTGTCCTTCTCCGACGTCGCCGTGCTCTACCGGACCGAGGCGCAGGCCAGCGTGATCGGTGAGGCCCTTGCCCGCTCCGGAATGCCATTTCAGAGGCTGGGGAACCGCCCACTGACAGCGCATCCGGGTGTGGCCGCCCTGCTGGCAACTCTGGACGACGAAACCGACGACGGCACGTCACTGCGAGCCCGCCTGCAAGCCGCGGCAGAGTGGCTCGGCCCGGGAGAGACTCTGGACGGGCACCGCGATATCGCATGGGCGTATCTCGACCACTTGGCGCGCGCGTGCGACGACGATGCCACGCGCTTTTCCGATGCGATCGCGCTAGCCAGTGAAGCTGATCTTTGGGACCCGCGCGCCGACCGGATCGCGCTGCTCACGCTGCACGCCGCCAAGGGGCTTGAGTTCCCGGTGGTGTTCATCGCCGGCGTCGAAGACGGCATCCTGCCGCTCACCTGGGGCAAGCCGGACGCGGCAGGGCTGGCCGAAGAGCGGCGCCTGTTCTACGTCGGCATGACGCGGGCGGAGAACCGGCTGTTCCTGAGCCGAGCAGAGAAGCGCCTCTGGCGCGGCAAGATCCGGGAGATGTCGCCGTCGCCTTTCCTCGGCGACATCGAGGCGGCACTGACCGAGACGACGCGGACGGAGCCGCGCCCACAAAGGACGCCGGACCGCCAGCTCAACCTGTTCGCCTGACCGGCGGCGCCCTCCAAAACGAGAGCCCGCCTGCGCGGACGCACGGACGGGACCCGTTTTGCCAGGCCGGCGTCAGCCGTAGATCAGCCGCGGCAGCCAGAGCACCACGTCCGGGAAGACGATGCAGACCGTCAGGCCCACCACCTGCAGCGCCAGGAACGGCAGCGACGACAGGAAGATGGTGCCGGTGCTGATGTGCTTCGGCGTCACGCCCCGCAGATAGAACAGCGCATAGCCGAAGGGCGGGGACAGGAAGCTCATCTGCATGTTCACCAGATAGAGGATGCCGAACCACAGCGGCACCTCGTGCGGCGCCACGCCCGGCAGGCCGAACACGCCCTCGAACGCCAGCCCGCCGACGATCGGGATGAAGATCGGCACGGCCAAGAGCAGGATGCCGACCCAGTCGAGGAACATGCCCAGAAACACCAGGATGATCATCATCAGGATCAGCACGCCATAGGGCCCGAGCCCTGTGCCGAGGATCAGGTCCGACACGAAGGTCTGGCCGCCCTGCAGGATGTAGAAGCCGACAAAGATGGTGGCGCCGAAGATGATCCACAGCACCATCGCGCTGGCCCGCATGGTTGCCAGACAGGCTTCCTTCACCGACAGGATCGACAGGCGCCCGTGCATGGCCGCCACGATCATCGCGCCGAAGCTGCCGATGCCCGCGGCCTCCACCGGCGTTGCCGCACCGCTGAAGATCACGCCGAGGACCAGCGCGATCAGCGCCAGGGGCGCCAGCATGCGTCGCAGCAGTTTCAGCTTCTCCGCCCAGCTCACCCGCTCTTCCTGCGGCAGCGCGGGCCCAAGCTCCGGCTTGGCCCAGGTGCGGATGCTGACATAGGCGATATAGAGGCCGGACAGCATCAGGCCGGGGATGATGGCACCGACATAGAGCTCACCCACCGATTGCTGGGCCACCACGGCATAGATGATCGCCAGGATCGAGGGCGGAATCAGAATGCCCAGCGTGCCGCCGGCCATGATCGAACCCAGCGCGATCTTGGGGTCGTATTTGCGGCTGAGCATCGCCGGCAGGGCGATGATGCCCATGGTCACGACGGCAGCACCGATCACGCCCACCATCGCCGCCAGCACCGTCGACGCAATGATGGTCGCCGCCGCCAGGCCACCATGCAGGCCGCCCAGCCACTTGTAGACAACGTCGAACATCTCATCGATCAGGCCGGCGCGTTCCAGCATCGCCGCCATGAAGATGAACAGCGGAATGGCGGAGAGCTGATAGTTGGTCATCAGCGGGAAGATGCGGGCCGGGATGATGTTCAGCATCAGCTGGTCGCCGACCAGATAGATGAACACCACGCCCAGGCTGCCGGTGACGAAGGCGAGCGGCAGGCCCAGGGCCAGCAGCACCAAGAGGCTGCCGAACATCAGCAGCGACAGCTCCGCGATCGGGATACCGGCCAGGCTGCCCGACAGGCTGAACAGGATCGGCGGATCGGCGTAGGGGTCACGGAAAGCGACGTTCAGCACCTCCACCAGCAGCAGGAAGCCCAGGATCGTGCAGACCGTAATGATCAGCAGCGTCGTGGTGCTCTGCGGGAGACGCAGGCGGCGGCCGTGGCCGGCCTCGCCCTGCGGGGTACGGATCGTGGCCTCAGACATGGGATTCCCTCCCCTGGCCGGCGGTCTTGTAGACCTGCACGTCTTTGATGAAGCGGCTGATGCCCTGCAGCAGCAGCAGCACGCCGCCGATCACCAGCGTGGCCTTCACGGGGTAATAGGCGACGCCCCATTCGCTGAACGACACCTCGTTCGCATAGCCGCTGGCGAAGAAGAACTCGTTCTGGTTCATGGAGCTGGAGAAGAAAGTCCAGCCGGTCCAGATGAAGGCCAGGACGAAGATCAGGAACGCGAACGATGTGATGATGTCGAGTGCGGCTTTGTTGCGAGCGCTGGCCTTGGCATAGAACAGATCGACGCGGACATGGGCGTCGTGATTGTAGGCATAAGCGCCGGCCAGGATGTATTGCATCCCGAACATGAGATACATGCTCTCATGCGCCCAATTGGTGGGGGAGTTGAAGAAATACCGCGCAACCACTTCGAAGAAATAGACGACGACCGCAATCACCGTCCAATAGGCCACGAAGAAGCCGCTGAAGTTCGACAGGCCGTCGAACCAACGGGTCACCCGGTTGCCGGGCGCGGTCTCGGTTGGATCTTCGTGGGTCGCCGCCAGCTCGTCGCTGGTTGGCACATGCTCGGCGGCTTGCGCGGCCGCACGCGAGGCGCGGGCCGACCACCAGCGGTCCGCGGCCATATAGGCCAGCGGGAAAAACAGAAGCGCACCCCAATAGAGCCAATGGGGCAGCTCGAATTCAAGCTGCAGGGACATGATGGCACCCTCCCGAGCGGCGGCCCGGCAGCCGCCCGGGAGGGACCGCCGGACCGCGCGTCTTTTTCTTGATCAGAGATTGAGTTCGTGCCCGGCGATATCGTCCGGCGTGATGTAGGCGACGGCCGGGTTCTGCATGACCTCAAGATGCAGGCTGAACAGGCGGGCGGCATCGGTGTCCTTGTTGGCCCATTCGAACCAGCGCGGAATCGCCACCTGGCGGAAGCGGGCGACATCTTCCTCCGACAGACGGGAGATGGTGGTGCCGGCCTCCTCATACGCCGGCCATGCCTCGCGGTTGGCCGCCTGGATGCCGGCGTAGTGCGCGCTGGAATAGGCCCGCACGAGTTCGGGCAACAGCTGCTTCAGGTTGTCCGACAGACGGTTCCACGCGCGCAGGCTGAGCGAGATGTCCATCAAGTCGACAGGCTGGTGCAGGCACGGCGTCGACGGCGGCCCCATCACGATGACGTTGGTCACTTGGTGGAAGCCGAGGTCGTAGTTGACGGCCGGCCCGACGAAGTCAGCGGCGTCGATCGTCCCGCGCTCCAGCGCCGGGTAGACTTCCGAGCCAGGCAGCAGCGTCGTCCGCGCCCCGATATCGGCGAAGCAGTCGGCCACGATGCCGCCTGGCACCCGCAGCTTCAGCCCCTCGAAATCGTCCAGCGACGTGATCTCACGATTGGCGTGGATCAGGTTCATGTCGTGGTGAACGTGGCCGACGAAATAGAGGCCGTTCTTCTCATACAGCTCTTGCGCCAGATCGCGGCCGCCATAGGCGTTGAACAGCATGTCCCAATGGTGCGGGTGGTTCAGGCCCATGGGGTAGGACGACAGGAACACGCCTGCCGGCATGCGCCCTGCCCAATAGACGGTGAACACGTTCATGCCCTCCAGCACACCGTTGCGCACGGCATCGAACAGCTGGAAGTCGCCGGACACGGCGCCGGCCGGGAACGGCGTGAACGCCAGCTCACCGCTGGTGAGCTCGATCATGCTGTTGCACCATTCCTCGAACAGGCGATAGCCGGTGGTGCCCGGCTGCCATGAGGTCTGGATGCGGAAGGTTTCGCCCGCCTCTTGCGCCTTGACGATCGCCGGACCGGCGACGGTTGCCGCAGCCGCACCGCCGGCAAGGGCGGCAGTCCGCAGGAACGCGCGACGTCCGGCGGCGACGCCTTCAACGGCTTCGCGATGGGGCTGTGCTGGTGTCAGAGTCTTCGTCATCGATCGTCCTCCCGTTGGTTGTTTGCGAAAGCAACTGACATACGCGGAGATGGATCGGCATTCCAGATTCAATGAAATTCTTTCCGTATCTCGGAAACGTCTGAGAAATTTCATTTTTAACAATAAGTTATGGAAATATCATATTAGAATCTTGCATGCTCACTCCGACCGACCGCCAACTGACGCGCTATGAATCATTGAAAATTCAATAGCTTGGCGACATTATGTTTCCGATGCATCGGCGCTTGGCGCATCTTTCGAATTCGGAATCGATTTCGCACGGAAGCCGCAGCTGCGCGCGTCCGTTGAAGGAGAGTGGGCCATGGCCACTGCCCCCAAACAGAAGGCCCGGCGGCGCGGCGCCGCCGCGAAGCCGGCCGCGGATCGCGGCGCCCAGGTGCAGTCGCTGGTCCGTGCGCTGACGATTCTGAACCGGCTTGCCGAAGCCGACGACGGCGCCAGCCTGACCGACATCGCCCAGCAGGTGGGCGTGCCGGTGTCGACCGCCCATCGCCTGCTGACCACGCTGCAGCAGGAACGCTATGTGCGCTTCGACGCCGAACGGGCGCTGTGGTCGATCGGCGTCCAGGTCTTCGTCGTCGGAAACAGTTTCGTGCGCACCCGCAACCTGGTGCAGATCGCCCGCCCGCATATGCGCCAGCTGATGTTGGAGAGCGGCGAAACCGTGAACCTGGCTGTGGAGGACAAGGGCGAGGCCATCTATCTGGCGCAGATCGAATGCCGGCAGATGATGCGGGCCCTGGCCACGCCGGGGGCTCGCGTGCCGCTGCACTGTTCCGGCGTCGGCAAGGCGCTGCTGGCGGCGATGCCGGAGAGCCAGCGCTCAGCGATCCTGCACAAGCACGGTTTGCCGCGGGTGTCCGCGCGTACGCTCACGACCCCGGCGGCGCTGCGTGAAGACCTCACACGGGCAGCCGAGCGCGGATACGCCGTGGATGATGAAGAGCATGCCGTCGGCCTGCGCTGTGCGGCGGCCGTGATCCGCGATGAGGTCGGCGAGGCGATCGCCGCGGTTTCCCTATCCGGCCCGGCGGCGCGGATTTCCGACGACCGGGTCGCCGTGCTGGGCGATCTGGTACGCCGCACGGCCGAGACCATCACCGCAGAGTACGGCGGCCGCCGCAGCTTCGGCACTGCGGCCTGAGCGCAACGCGGCGGATCGGCCGTCAGCGGGCGGCCACTGGCGTTTTACGCCTGCCCGGTAGCGGCGTCGGCGTCGTCGCCTCCGGCCTGTCTTCGCCGCCACATCACGATGAAGACGATGAAGGCACTGGCGGTCACCACGACCATCTCGATCTGATTGACCAGGTGGTGACCGCGACTGGCGGCGCGTTGGGCCGCCTCAAGCGAGGGATATACGCGCGTGTTGTCGATCGGCATGCCGGCCTGCAGCGCTTCGCCGACAAACCAGCCGCAGATGCTGACGGCGAACATGATGACCAGCATCACGCCAACGTACTTCAGTGCGAATTTCAGCATGCGAACTCCCGTGTCACAGCCCTCTCAGCGTTAGAGCCGGAGAAGCATCCCGCCTTACGGGAGAAAATACTGCGCCTATGCGCCTTAAGGGCGGGTTACCCGATAGCGGTCCCCAGGCCCAGCAACGCCGAGCTTCGCACGGGCAAGCCACCGCATCCGTTAGCAGACAAGAATCTCATTCAATCGGAAGTCTCTATATTGCTGAAAATTAATGGAAATATCATGTTATTCCGCATAACGGAAACGTTTCCAAAAAATGTTGAGAGCTGCACTGAGGTGCCTTAGGTTTTGCATCAGGCGATGCGACCAGCCTGATGGAGGGACCGATGGCCAGGATGACAGCGTGCGAAGCCGCGGTGCAGGTGATGGAGAAGGAAGGCGTGAGCGTCGCCTTCGGCGTTCCCGGCGCCGCGATCAATCCGCTCTACGCGATCATGCGCAAGCGCCAGTCGATCCGGCACATCCTCGCCCGCCATGTCGAGGGCGCGTCGCACATGGCCGAGGGGTATACGCGTGCCAAGCCCGGCAATATCGGCGTGTGCATCGGCACGTCCGGCCCCGCCGGGACGGACATGATCACCGGCCTCTATTCCGCGCAGGCGGATTCGATCCCGATCCTGTGCGTCACGGGCCAGGCGCCGCGGCCGAAGCTGCACAAGGAAGACTTCCAGGCGGTCGACATCCAGGCCATCGCCGCACCCGTCACCAAATGGGCGACGACGGTGCTGGAGCCGGGCCAGGTGCCGCGCGCTTTCCAGCAGGCCTTTCACCTGATGCGTTCGGGCCGCCCGGGCCCAGTACTGATCGACCTGCCGCTGGACGTGCAGCTGGCGGAGATCGAGTTCGACATCGAAACCTATGAGCCCCTTCCCGCCTACAAGCCCGCCGCAACGCGCCGGCAGGTGGAAAGGGCCCTGGAGATGCTGAACGCCAGCGACCGGCCGCTGATCGTGGCCGGCGGCGGGGTCATCAACGCCAACGCGTCCGCCCTTCTGCGGCAGTTCGCAGAGACCACCGGCGTGCCGGTCATCCCCACGCTGATGGGCTGGGGCGCCATCCCCGACGACCACCCGCTGATGGCCGGCATGGTGGGGCTGCAGACCAGCCACCGCTATGGCAACGCCACGTTCCTGAAATCCGACTTCGTGCTGGGCATCGGCAACCGTTGGGCCAACCGGCATACCGGCTCGATCGAGACCTACACGAAGGGCCGCACCTTCGTGCATGTGGACATCGAGCCCACGCAGATCGGCCGCGTCTTCAATCCGGATCTCGGCATCGTGTCCGACGCCAAGGCCGCGCTCGCCCAGTTCGTGGACGTGGCGCGCGAGTGGCGGGCCGCCGGGAGGCTGAAAGACCGCAGCGAATGGGCGCAGACGTGCGAGCACCGCAAGCTCAACATGCTGCGCCGCAGCCATTACGACCAAGTGCCGCTGAAGCCGCAGCGCGTCTATCAGGAGATGAACGAGGCCTTCGATCGCGACACCTGCTACGTCACCACCATCGGGCTGTCGCAGATCGCCGGCGCCCAGTTTCTGAACGTCTACAATCCGCGCAACTGGATCAATTGCGGCCAGGCCGGCCCGCTGGGCTGGACCTTGCCGGCGGCTCTGGGCGTCCGCGCGGCCGATCCGGAGCGCGAGATCGTGGCACTGTCCGGCGACTATGACTTCCAGTTCCTGATCGAGGAACTGGCGGTCGGCGCCCAGCACAAGCTGCCCTACCTGCATGTGGTCGTGAACAACTCGTACCTCGGCCTGATCCGCCAGGCGCAGCGCGGCTTCGAGATGGATTTCCAGGTCAGCCTGGCGTTCGAGAACATCAATAGCGACGAGATGCAGGGTTATGGCGTCGACCATGTGGCGGTCGCGGAGGGCCTTGGCTGCAAGGCCATCCGGGTGCGCAGCCCAAACGAGTTCAAGGCGGCCTTCGCCGACGCGCGGGCGCTGATGGAAGAGCACCAAGTGCCCGTGGTGCTGGAATTCATCGTGGAACGGGTGACCAACATCTCCATGGGCACCGAGATCCACAACGTGAACGAGTTCGAAGAGATCCTGTGCCTCGACCCGACTCTGTCGCTGGACGACGTGTCGGGATCGGTTCTCGCCAACGGCACGACCGCCGGAGCGCAGAGCGCGCCTGAGCCGGTCGCCGCCGTCCAAGACAGCAGATAAGGGAGGGTCGGCCGATGCCGCGATTCTGCGCCAATCTCAGCATGCTCTACGGCGAGCATGCGTTCCTCGACCGCTTCGCCGCCGCTGCGGCAGACGGTTTCACTGGGGTCGAGTACCTGTTCCCCTACGCCTTTGCGGCGGAGGATCTGGTCGAGCGGCTGCGCGCCAACGGCCTGACCCAGGTGCTGCACAACCTGCCGGCCGGCGATTGGGAGGCCGGCGAGCGGGGCATCGCCTGCCTGCCGGACCGTGTCAGTGAGTTCCAGGACGGCGTCGGCAAAGCCATCGACTATGCCACGGCCCTCGGCTGCACACAGGTGAACTGCCTGGCCGGCATCGCGCCCGACGGGGAGCCGTCGGATCGGCTGGCCCAGACCTTTGTCGACAACCTCCGCTTCGCCGCCCGGCGGCTTGCCGATGCCGGCATCAAGCTGCTGATCGAGCCGATCAACACGCTCGACATCCCCGGCTTCTTCCTGACCGGCACGGACCAGGCCACGGCCCTGATCGACCAGGCGGGCACGAGCAACATCTATGTCCAGTACGACGCCTATCACATGCAGATCATGGAAGGCGATCTGGCCAGAACGATCGAGACGAACCTGACCCGCATCGCGCATGTGCAGGTTGCCGACAATCCCGGCCGGCATGAGCCCGGTAGCGGTGAGATCAACTACCCCTTCCTGTTCGCGCATCTGGACCGCGTCGGCTACCGCGGCTGGGTGGGCTGCGAATACAAGCCGGCGGGCGCCACGACGGACGGCCTTGGATGGCTGGTGCCCTACCTGCCCGCCCAGCAGGCCGCCTGAATCCTGAGAAGACGGGAGGAATGAAGACATGAGCAAAGTGGGATTCATCGGTCTCGGCATCATGGGCGCCCCCATGGCCGGACATCTGATCGACGGCGGGCACGAGCTGTTCGTCGTCCAGCACCGCTCCGCCCCGCCGCAGGATCTGCTGGATAAGGGTGCGGTGGTCTGCGCCAGCAACCGAGAGGTGGCGGAGCGGGCCGACGTGATCATCACCATGGTGCCCGACACGCCGCAGGTGGAGGCCGTGCTGTTCGGTTCTGACGGTGTGGCCGAGGGCCTGAGCCCCGCCAAGACCGTGGTGGACATGAGCTCCATCGCCCCGATCGAGACCAAGCGCATCGCGGCCCGGATCAATGATCTCCGCTGCAGCTATCTGGACGCGCCGGTCTCGGGCGGCGAAGTCGGCGCCAAGGCCGCGAGCCTCACCATCATGGTGGGCGGGCCCGAGGCGGTGTTCGAGCAGGTGCGGCCGCTGTTCGAGCTGATGGGCAAGAACATCACGCTGGTCGGCGGCAATGGCGACGGCCAAACCTGCAAGGTGGCCAACCAGATCATCGTGGCGCTGACCATCGAGGCGGTGGGCGAGGCATTGGTGTTCGCCGCCAAGGCCGGGGCCGATCCGGCCAGGGTGCGCCAGGCGCTGATGGGCGGCTTCGCCTCGTCCCGCATTCTTGAGGTGCACGGCCAGCGGATGATCGACCGCAGCTTCGACCCCGGCTTCCGGATCGCGCTGCACCAGAAGGATCTGAACCTGGCACTGCAGGGCGCCCGGTCGATCGGCGTCAGCCTGCCCAACACGGCGACGTGCCAAGAGCTGTTCAACGCCTGCACCGCCCATGGCGGCGACGGCTGGGACCACTCCGCCATGGTGCGCGCCCTGGAGGTGCTGGCGGACCACGAGATCGGCCAACCGCCTGCGGGCTGATCGCCATCCACTGAAATGCAGTGATGCCGTCGGATACCGGCGGCGCACAGCGGAGGGAGGACAACCATGATCGAGCTGCCGCCGCCGAGAGAGGACGTGCTGGCCCGGCGCGCCCAGATCGCCGCCGACCTGCGCGGCCTGATCGACAAACCCGAAGCGGTGATCGATGCCGCAGACGAGATGCGCGCCTATGAGACCGACGGGCTGACCGCCTATCGCCAGATGCCCATGCTGGTCGTCCTGCCAGGCTCCACCGAAGAGGTGAGCCGTGTGATGGCCTATTGCCACGACAACGGCATCCGCGTGGTGGCGCGCGGCGCCGGCACGTCGCTCGCCGGCGGCGCGCTGCCGCTGGCCGACAGCGTGGTGATCGGCGTCTCGCGCCTGAGCCGGGTGCTGGACATCGACTTCGCCAATCGCACCGCAACGGTTCAGGCCGGTGTGACGAACATGGGCATCACGCGGGCGGTGGAGCACGAGCAGTACTTCTACGCCCCTGACCCGTCGAGCCAGATCGTCTGCACCATCGCCGGCAACATCGCCATGAACTCCGGCGGGGCGCACTGCCTGAAATACGGCGTAACAACGAACAACCTGATGGGCGTCACCCTGGTGCTGCCGGACGGCCAGGTCGTAGAGCTCGGCGGCAAGCATCTGGACGCCGCGGGTTACGACCTGTTGGGCCTGATCACCGGCTCTGAAGGCGGGCTCGGCATCGTCACGGAGGCGACGGTGCGCATCCTGCGCTCCGCCGAAGGCGCACGGCCTGCGCTCATCAGCTTCGACAGCAACGAAGCTGCCGGTGCCTGCGTCGACGCCATCATCGGCTCCGGCATCATTCCGGTGGCGCTGGAGTTCATGGACAAGCCGGCGATCCACGCCACCGAGGCCTTCGCCAAGGCCGGCTATCCGCTGGACGCCGAAGCCATGCTGATCGTCGAGGTCGAGGGCTCTGAGGCGGAGATCGCCGCGCTCCTGGACCGCATCGTGGCGATCGCCCAGGCGCACGACCCCAGGACCATCCGCGTCAGCCAGTCAGACGCCGAAAGCGCCTTGATCTGGAAGGGACGCAAGGCCGCGTTCGGCGCCGTGGGTCAGATCATGCCGGACTATTACTGCATGGACGGCACGATCCCCACCGGCACGCTGCCTGAGGTGCTGGGCCGGATCGGCGCGCTGTCCGCCGCCTACGGCTTCCAGGTGGCCAACATCTTCCATGCGGGTGACGGCAACCTGCACCCGCTGATCCTCTACGATGCCAACAAGCCCGGCGAGCTGGCCCGTGCGGAGGAGATGGGTGCGGAGATCCTGAAGCTCTGCGTCGATGTCGGCGGCTGCCTGACCGGCGAGCACGGCGTCGGCGTGGAAAAGCGGGACCTGATGCCCGTGCAGTTCAACCCGACCGATCTCGATCAGCAGCGCCGGTTGAAGAGTGCCTTCGACCCCCAATGGCTGCTGAACCCCGCCAAGGTCTTCCCGCTGACGGACACGCCGCCGGCCTGGGACGACCCGGCCCCCCTGAACTTACCGACACATGGAGGCGTCGATGCACACGCTTCCCACTAGCGAAACCCAGATCGCCGACACGGTGCTGGCGGCCCGAGCCGAACGCACGCCGCTGGAAATCAGCGGTGGCGGCACGAAGCGGCGGCTGGGACGCCGGGTGCAGGCGGCGGCGACGCTGTCGACTGATGCCTTGCGCGGCATCACACTCTACCGGCCGACCGAGCTGGTGATTTCGGCCAACAGCGGCACGCCGCTGTCGGAGATCACCCAGACACTCGGTGAACAGGGCCAGGAACTGGCGTTCGAGCCCATCGATCACCGGACCGTCTATGGCGGTGAGGGCGCCGAGCCCACCATCGGCGGCGTGATCGCCTGCAACCTCTCGGGCCCCCGGCGAGTCAATGCCGGGGCGGCGCGCGACCACCTGCTGGGGGTGCGCGCGGTGAACGGCCGCGGCGAGGTGATCAAGAACGGCGGGCGCGTGGTCAAGAACGTCACCGGCTATGACCTGTGCAAACTGTTCGCCGGCTCCTTCGGCACGCTGGGCATCCTGACCGAGGTCACGTTGAAGGTGCGGCCGAAGGCCGAGCGAGCCGCGACCCTGGTGCTGTTCGGGCTCGATGAGGTCGCCGGCCAGGCGGCCATGGCAGAGGCGCTGGGCAGCCCGTTCGACGTCACCGGTGCTGCGTACTTGCCGGCGACCCAGGCAAGTACTCTCGGGGTATCGGCCCTGGCTGACGCCGGAACATCGGCCACAGTCATCCGGCTGGAAGGCTTCGCGGACTCGGTGGCTTATCGAACCGATGCATTACGGGGCAGCTACGGTCCGCGCGCTGCGACGACGGTGCTGGACGATGCCGACGGTGCCGCAGTGTGGGCCGGCATTCGCGATGTCCGCCCGCTGGCCGCGAGCAGCGGCAGCCTGTGGCGGGTGTCGACGACCCCGTCGGAAGGCCCGGCGGTGCTGGCGCGGTTGCGCGAACGCTCACCCGTCGACGCCGTGCTCGACTGGGGCGGCGGCTTGGTCTGGCTGGCCGTAGAGGCGGGTGACGACGACGGTGCGGCGGCCGTGCGCGATGCCGTCCGACCGTCCGGCGGCCATGCCACGCTGGTGCGTCCGGCCGGTGGCGGCCCCGGCGAGGGCGAAGTGTTCGACCCGCCGCCGCCCGTGCTCGCCATGTTGGGCGATCGGATCAAGCGCAGCTTCGACCCCGACCGCATCCTCAACCCCGGCCGCATGTATGCCGGCGTTTAGTGGAGGCGCGCCATGCAAACCAACTTCACCCTGGCCCAGCTGGCCGATCAGGCCATGGCGGAAAGCGAGAAGATCCTGCGCACCTGCGTGCATTGCGGCTTCTGCCTAGCCACGTGCCCGACCTATCAGATCCTGGGTGATGAACTGGACAGTCCGCGGGGCCGGATCTACCAGATCAAAGAGATGTTCGAGAACGACCGGCCAGCGCCGGAGACGGTCGTCAAGCATATCGACCGCTGCCTCTCTTGCCTTTCGTGCATGACAACCTGTCCGTCGGGCGTGAACTACATGCACCTGGTCGACCATGCCCGCGTGCATATCGAAGAAACGCATCAGCGCGCCCTGCCCGACCGTATTTTGCGGGAGCTGCTGGCCCGGTTGATCCCCAATCCGCGGCTCTTCCGGCTGGCACTGCTGGGGGCGTGGCTCGCCCGACCGATCGCCCGGTACCTTCCCGGCCGGCTGAAGGGCATGGTGGCGATGGCCCCGGCGCGGCTGCCCGGCCCCAGCCCCATCGACCGGCCGCAGGTGATCCCGGCGGAAGGCCCGAGACGGCGGCGCGTGACCCTCTTGAACGGCTGCGCCCAGCAGGTGCTGGACCCTGGCATCAACGAGGCGACGGTGCGGCTGCTGACCCGCCATGGGGTCGAGGTCGTGGTGGCGCGCGGCAACGGCTGCTGCGGCGCCGTGACCCATCACATGGGCAAGGAGGAACCGGCCCATCGCGCCGCCAAGGCGAACATCGCCGCCTGGTCGGCGGAGATGGTGGAGCATGGCGGCGAGGGGCTGGACGCTATCATCATCAACACCTCGGGCTGCGGCACGACGGTGAAGGACTACGGCTTCATGCTGCGGGGCGAGCCGGAGTGGGCGGATCGGGCCGCCAAGGTTTCCGCCATCACCCGCGACATCAGCGAGTTCATGGTGGAGCTGGGGCTGAATCCGCCGGTGATCGCCACCGGCCAGACGGTCGCCTATCACTCCGCCTGCTCCATGCAGCACGGCCAGCAGATCCGCACCGAACCCAAGCGCCTGCTGCAGGCGGTGGGCTTCCAGGTCCGCTACGTGCCCGAAGGGCATCTCTGCTGCGGCTCCGCCGGCACCTACAACTTGCTGCAGCCGGAACTGGCGACCGAACTGCGCGACCGCAAAGTCGGCAACATCGAAAAACTGAAACCGGATCTGATCGCCACCGGCAATATCGGCTGCATGACTCAGATCGGCAGCGGTACGGGCATCCCGATCGTCCACACTGCGGCCTTGCTGGACTGGGCCACCGGCGGCCCCAAACCCGAGGCGCTGAGGGACCTGTCGGACCCCGCACAATCAGGCGCCGATCCGGACCGGTCGATGGCCGCCTGACGCAAGAGCGCCTTCCGAACCCTGGCCCATCCCTCGCGGGATCGGGCCAGGTGGCGCTGGGGGGCCACTTCCCGTCGCCCTTTCCTGCGACCGCTTGTGCACGTGTGCCCTATCGTCAGCGCGGTTCCAGCCGGTTACAGTCCCCCGCGTCATGCCGTTCGGTCTTCTGAAGTACGGGTTCGCCCGAAGCTATCCTGCCAAGCGCCTGTTTCCCGTCCGCCCGCCCCTGAAGGAGGGGTACGACGTCGTCATCATAGGCGGCGGTGGGCACGGGCTGGCGGCGGCCTATCATCTGGCGCACGACCACGGGATCACCGACGTCGCCGTCTTGGACAAGGGGTATCTCGGCGGCGGCAACACGGCGCGCAACACCACCATCGTCCGCGCCAACTATCTGACGCCCGAGGGCGTGTCCTTCTATGCCGAGAGCATGAAGCTGTGGCGGGATCTGTCGGTCCGCCTCGGCTTCAACATCCTCTATGCCCAGCGCGGGCACCTGACGCTGGCCCATACGGATGCCTCGGTGCGCACCATGCGCTGGCGGGCGGAGGTCAACAAGCATCTGGACGTGGACAGTGAGCTGATCTGGCCCGAGGAGATCGGCCGCCTGGTCCCGTCCATGGACCTCAGCCGCACCGTCCGTTACCCGGTGCTGGCCGCGCTCTACCACCCGCCGGGGGCGATCGCGCGGCACGACGCCGTAGCCTGGGGCTATGCCGCCCGCGCTGCCGACAAGGGCGTCGAGCTGCATCCCGAGACGGAGGTCACGGCGCTGCTCACGACACCGGACGGGTCGCGGGTGACCGGCGTGGAGACGTCGCGCGGGCCCGTGCGGGCCAACCGGGTGCTGCAGGCCGTTGCCGGCTCCTCCTCCCTCATCGCCGGGATGGCGGGCTTGCGGCTGCCGATCCGGTCGATCCCGCTGCAGGCCTGCGTCAGCCAGCCGCTGAAGCCGTTTCTCGACCCGATCATCGTCTCCGGCTCGCTGCACACTTACGTCAGCCAATCGGCACGCGGCGAGCTGGTGATGGGCGGCGCGACGGATCCCTATCCGCTCTACGGCACCCGCTCCACGCTCGACTTCAAGGAAGGGCTGATGGGCCACATGCTGGAGCTGTTCCCCGGCTTGAGCGAGGTGCGCATCCTGCGCCAATGGGCCGGCATCGCCGACATGACGCCCGACTTCTCCCCGATCATGGGACCAACCCCGGTCGAGGGGCTGTATATCGACGCCGGCTGGGGCACCTGGGGCTTCAAGGCCACGCCCATCTGCGGCGTGACCATGGCGCACACGCTCGCGACCGGCGAGGCACATCCGCTGATCCGGTCCTTCGCGCTCCAGCGCTTCCGCGCCTTCGACCAGGTGGGCGAGAAGGGGGCCGCCAGTGTCGGCCACTGACCCCGTGCGCATCGCCCGAGCGCCAATGCAGACGGACCGCCCATGAAGCTGATGCCCTGCCCCTTGAACGGACTGCGCAACATCCAGGAATTCGTCTGTGGCGGCGAAGTGGCCGTGATGCCGGACCCGGCCACTGTGTCGGACGAAGACTGGGCGGAGCATGTGTTCTTGCAGGACAATCCGGCCGGCGTCGTGCGCGAATGGTGGTGCCATGCCGCCACCAGCTTCTGGTTCATCGCAGAGCGCGACACGCGCACCGACGAGATCCTGCGCACCTATCCCGCGGCCGAGCTGTTTCCCGAACGGCGGGACTTCGCCCGCCCATGACCGGCCGATACCGCCTGCCGTCACCCCATGGACGCCATCTGGATCGCGAAGCGACGATCGCCTTCCGGTTCGAGGGGCGCCGCTATCAGGGCTTTGCCGGCGACACCGTCGCGTCGGCGCTTTGGGCCCATGGCGTGCGCGTTCTGGCGCGGTCGTTCAAGTATCACCGCCCGCGCGGCGCCCGCTCTTTCGCTGGGCACGAGGCCGACACGCTGGTCCAGCTTCCCCACGCGCCGAACGTGCCCGCCGACCGGCTGACGCTGAGCGAGGGGCTGGACGTCACGGGCCAGAACTACGACGGCAGCCTGGAACGCGATCGACGGGCGCTGCTCGGCCGCTTCGGGCGCTTCATGCCTGTGGGCTTCTATTACAAGGCATTCTTCCGCCCCAAAGGGGCTTGGGATTTCTGGGAGAAGACTTTCCGGCGCATCGCCGGGCTCGGCCGCGTCGATCCCGAGACGCCGCATGCCTATCACGACAAGCAGTACCTGTTCGCCGATGTCGCCGTGATCGGCGGCGGTCCGGCGGGTCTGGCCGCGGCCTTGGCGGCGGCGGACAGCGGGGCCGAAGTGCTGCTGGTCGACGACCAGCCGGTTCTCGGCGGTTCGCTGAACTTCACCGGCAGGCCGCACGAAGCGGCCAAGTTAGCAGAAGAGATCGCGAACCGGCCGCAGATCCGCGTGCTGTCGCAGTCGAGCTGCACCGGCTGGTTCGCCGACCACTGGCTGGCCGTCGTCTCCGGCCGGCGCCTCTACAAGGTCCGCGCCCAGGCGACGGTCGCCGCCACCGGCGCCATCGAACAGCCCATGGTGTTCGCCAACAACGACCTGCCGGGCGTGCTGCTGGGCAGTGCTGCGCAGCGGCTGATCCATCTCTACGGAGTCCGGCCGGGCGACCGGGCCGTTGTCGTCACCGGCAATGACGAGGGCTACGCAGTGGCTGACAACCTGGCCGCCGCGGGCGTGGAGATTGCGGCCATCGCCGACCTGCGGGAGGGACCGTCCGCACGCGTGGGCCATGCGGGCACCGTGGTCCATGCCGGCCACACGGTGATCGAAGCGGTGCCTAACAAGGGTAATCTCGGCATCGCCGCAGCCGTGCTGGCCCCTGTCACCACGCCGGGCAAGGCAGGCGCGCCCCTGGCACCCATCCCATGCGATCTGATCGTCACTTCCGTCGGCGTCATGCCGGCGGCCCATCTTCTATGCCATTCCGGTATGCGGCTGGGCTATGACGACGACTTGGCAATGCTGACGCTTGGCGAACTGCCGCCCGGACTGTTTGCTGCCGGTGGCGTGGCCAACACCTTCGCGCCGGCCGCGCTCGTGGCGGACGGCAAGCGCGCCGGTTGGCAGGCCGCGGCGCATGCTGGGCACAAGAAGGGGCGCATGCCGGCCAAGCCAAAGACGCGGGGCGCGGAGGGCATCAACCACCCCTATCCCTATTTCCCGCACCCCAAGGGCCAAGACTTCGTCGATCTGGACGAAGACCAGCAGGTGGCCGATGTGCTGAACGCGCTGGCAGACGGCTTCGACCATATCGAGCTGTTGAAGCGCTACACCACGATCGGCATGGGCCCGAGCCAGGGCCGGCACTCACAGCTCGCGACGCTTAGGCTGGTGGCCCAAGCCACAGAGCGCCCATCGGGCGAGGTTGGGCTGACCACGGCCCGGCCACCGGCGGAGCCCGAGACCATGGGCGTGCTAGCAGGCCGCAGCTTCGAGCCGGAACGTCTGACGGCGCTGCACCACAGGCATCTGGAAGCCGGGGCGCAGATGATGCCGGCCGGCGCCTGGTGGCGGCCCGCTTTCTATGCCCCCGCCGATCGACGCGACGAGGCGATCCGCGACGAGGTCCTGGCGATCCGCCGTGGCGTCGGACTGATCGACGTCTCAACGTTGGGCGGCATCGAGGTGCGCGGGCCGGACGCCGCGGAGTTTCTGGAGCGCGTCTATACCTTCGCCTATGCCAAGCAGCCGGTCGGGCGCTCGCGCTATGTGTTGATGTGCGACCAGACCGGCGCGATCGTCGACGACGGCGTCGCCTGCCGGTTCGGCGAGCGCCACTTTTACGTCACCGCGACCACGACCGGGGCCGACGCCGTCTATCGCCAGATGCTGTGGTGGAACGCGCAATGGCGCCTGGCGGTGGACATCGCCAACGTCACCGCTGCCTATTGCGGCATCAACATCGCCGGGCCGAAGAGCCGGGCCGTGCTGGCGCCGCTGGTGGAGGGGCTCGATCTCGGCGGCGATGCGTTCGGCTATATGGGCGTGCGCGAGGCGACGGTCGCCGGCATCCCCTGTCGAATCTTGCGCGTCGGCTTCGTCGGCGAGTTGGGGTACGAGCTGCACGCGCCGGCCGGCTGCGGCGAAGCGCTATGGGACGCACTGTTCGAAGCGGGACAGAGGGTCGGCATCCGCCCCGTGGGCATCGAGGCCCAACGCGTTCTGCGGCTGGAGAAGGGCCACATCATCGTCGGTCAGGACACCGACGGGCTGACCTTTCCACAGGAAGCCGATATGGCCTGGGCGATCGCGCGCAAGAAGCCGTTCTTCGTCGGCGGCCGGTCGATCGAGATCCTGGCCAAGCGGCCGCTCACCCGCAAGCTTGTGGGCTTCACCCTGCCGTCGGATGCCACTCTGCCGGAGGAATGCCATCTCGTGATTCGCGGCACTGAGATTGCCGGCCGCGTTACCTCCGTCACGCGCTCGCCCACTCTCGGCCGGATCATCGGCCTCGCCTACGTGGCGCCGGAGGATGCCGTGACGGGCAGTCCGTTCCACATCAAGGTCGGCGGCACCTTTGTGAAGGCGGAGGTCGTCCGTCTGCCCTTCTACGATCCGGACAACACTCGCCAGAACCTCTGATCCCGTCATCCGGAACCGTGCGTACGCCCCTGGGGACAGGCGTACGCACGGATCAGCCGGTTACTGCGGGTCGGCAGCGGGGTCCGGCTCAAGCGCGGGCCAGTTGTTGTCGGCGTTCACGATGTGTCCCGGCACGTCCTGCATGAACAACTCTTGCGCGCGACCGCTGACGTTCAGGTAAAGGCGCCCATCCTCGACATGCCACTGCAAAGGCTCACCTGGAACCTTGTAGTTCTGAGCTGCGCCGAAGGCGCAATGGCCATCATATTGCGGCGCATAGGCTTCCGGATCGGCGGCGAACAGGTCGCGGTTCTCCGCGCTGCTGAACAGCCAGGTGGCACCGTTGTATTCATGGGTGTACGCGTCGGACCCTTCCACCGGCGCATCGGCCGTGAAGTAGGACACGGCGTCGAAACCGCTGAGGGCGTAGCCGTTGGCGCCAAGATACTGGGGGCCGGCGAACGCCGACGGCGCGAAGGCAACGGTGGCTGCCGCAGCGAACAAAGCGGCTTTGAGCGAATGGCGCAGCATGATCGGATCCCTCCTTTGTCTGGGCCTCTGCGCCAGCAAGGTGGGTTCAGCCCGGCTCACACGCCAATAAGCCTTTCGTGAGCCCGGCAGGAGCGGTCGGCCGCACGGCCTCCGCCGGCCGGGCAAGCGCGGCAAGCTCCGGCGGCGCAGCCAGTTCTTCCGGCGTCAGGAACAGGCCGAGACGACGCGCCGCCGCCCCCAGATCGGCGCGGCTGGTCATCACCGCCAGAGGCGCGCCGAGTGCCAAACCGGCAAGAACCGGCGCCGTCCACCACAACAGGTCCGGCACGGTCGGGATCAGTGCCGCGGCCAGGATGCCCGCCAGCAGGATGTGCGGGATGTGATAGCGCATCGCCTCACGGAAGCCGATGCCGCGGCCATCGCGCGCCTGCGCCTCCCACCCCACGCGCCGGCCCAACAGTGTGGCCAGAACGAAGTTGGTGTGGAACATCATCATGACCGGCGCCAGCAAGGCTGAGGCTACGAACTCCAACATCGCACTGACAGTCAGGCGGCCGCCGCCGCCATAGCCGGCACGCAGCTCAGGCTTCACCAAAGCCAGCACGATGCCGAACAGTTTCGGGGCGACCACCATGCCAATGGTCAGGCCGAACAGCGACAAGGCTTCGCCCGTCTTCAGGATCGGCCAGACCGGGAACAGCGTGTACCCGTCTTGGAAATAGTCGATCCCGCCCACGGCCTCGTCCACGGCATCGGCGATGCCACAGACCATCAACAACAGCCAGAGCGGTGCGGTCAGATAGGCCATCACCCCCATCACAAGGTGAAGGCGGCTGAGACCATGAAGCCCGCGGGCGCCCAAGAGGCGCAGGTGCTGGAGATTGCCGCGGCACCAACGTTGGTCCCGGCGCATGTAGTCCAGCAGATTGGACGGCATCTCCTCAAAGCTGCCGCGGTCGTCCGGCAGCATCCAGACCTTGTACCCGGCGCGGCGCATGAACGCCGCTTCCACGAAGTCGTGGCTGAGAATGTCGCCGCTCAGCGGCCCGCGGCCGCGCAGTGTCGGCAGCCGGCAATGCTCGGCAAACGGGGCCATGCGCAGAATAGCGTTGTGGCCGAAGAAGTTGCCCTCGCCCTGCTGCCAGAAGGCAAAGCCGGTGGAGACGGCAAGCGCGCCCAGACGACTGCCGAACTGCAGGATGCGGCCGAACAGCGTTTCCTGGCGCGCGATCACCGGCAGTGTCTGGATGATGCCGACATCGGGCGACGCCTCCATCATCCGAGCCAGCCGCACCAGGGTTTCGCCGCCCATCACGCTGTCGGCGTCCAGCACGATCATGAAGTCGTACTGCGCACCCCAGCGGCGGCAGAAATCGGCGATGTTGCCGGCCTTGCGGCCCGAATTCTCCTTGCGCAGCCGGTAGCGGATGCGGTGCGGCTCGGGACACGATCTCTGCCATTGGCGAAAGGCGCGCTCCTCCGCCGCGGCAATGGCGGGGTCGCGGCTGTCGCTCAGCACGAAGACATCGAAATGCCCGGCCTGCCCCGTTTGCTGCAGCGAGCGGTAGGTTGCATCCAGCCCGGCAATCACACGCTCGGGATCTTCGTTGCAGATGGGCATGACGATCGCCGTGCGGGTGGTGAGCGGAGCTCTCCTGTTACCCAGATCCGACACGGCCGCGGCGACGCGCAGCGGGTTTCGCGATGTCAGCTGCAGGACGAAGCCGATCGCCGCACTCCAGAACGACAGCGTGATCCACCAGAAGGTCAGCCCGAACAGCGTGAGCAGGACCAGTTCCACCCAGGTCATGCCGTTGGCGCCCAGGATGTCCGCCATCTCGAGCACCCCGGCGGCAGTGGTGACGCCGACCAGTCCGAAATAGAGGCAGCGCCGTGGCCAGGCCGACGGCCGGCGGCCGGTGTGCCATGTCACTCCGTCCATAGGTAGCTCCAGGTTTCGGTCAGGGCGTGGCGGCGCAGCCTGAGGAAGCACCGCAAGTCGGACGGGCTTCGTCCGTCCGGCACGAAGTCGAAGAACACGCGCCAGCCGCCGGTCTCGGTGTTCTTGTGCGTCACCGGCGTCTCGATGCGGCCGCTGGAGGCGTTGACCACGGCCTCCACCGGTTGGTCGGCATCCAAGTAGGCGAGGTCCCCGCCATTGAATTCGATGACGAACAGGCGTGCCCCCGCCGGCGGCTCTTCCAGCGAACCCGGCCGCCTGGCCGTGCCGATGCGGGTGCTGACCGCAGAGCCACCGGGCGGCACGTTCGGGGCCTCGTCAAACGCCTGCAGGAAATAGGCGAATTCCATCGGCTGGCCGACTTCGGCGGCCGCGTCCGGAACCCAGTAACAGACGATGTTGTCGTGGATCTCCGAATCGCTGGGGATTTCCACCAGTTCGACCCGGCCCGGGCCCCAATCGCCTATCGGTTCCACCCAGGCACTGGGACGGCGGTGGTACTCCGCTTCCAGATCCTGATAGTTGGCGAAGTCGCGGTCTCTCTGCAGAAGGCCGAAGCCCCGTGGATTGGTGGCATAGAAGGCGCTGACATTGAGGTTGCCGCGGTTGACCAGCGGCCGCCACAACCATTCGCCGGTGGCAAAGCTGATCAGCAGGCCGTCGCTGTCATGCACCTCCGGCCGGAAGTCGTCGAAGGCGTGGGCCCCGTTCTCTCCATAGAGAAACATGCTGGTGACCGCGGCGAGCCCCAGCTTCTCCACCGGCTCGCGCGGAAAGACGGTCGCCTGCACTTCCACCCGCGTCGTCGTGCGCGGCTGCAGCACAAATCGGTACGCACCGGTCGCACTGGGGCTGTTCAACAGCGCATGAACAATCAGGTCGCTGCTGTCCGGCGCCGGCTCCTCGATCCAGAACTCCTCGAACACCGGGAATTCCTCGCCGCCCGGCAGGGCAGTATCGATGGCCAGCCCCCGCGCGGACTTCCCGTAGATCTGGCCGCGGCCGATAACGCGGAAATAGCTGGCCCCCAGAAAAACGGCGAATTCGTCCCGCGCACTGGCGCCATTCAAGGGATAGTGAACGCGAAAGCCTGCGAATCCGAGGCCGGCCGGATCGTCCGGCATCTCAAGCTCGATGCCGTAGTCATAGAGATCGGGCGAGAAGACCAGCGGCAGCGCCTCCTCGTCGCGCAGAATGTTGATCGCCACCGGCCGTTCGTACTGGAAGCCCGGATGGAAGAACTCCAGCGAAAAAAGCCGCTCCCCGCGCCAGAGCGCGGCATCGGGCCGATAGCGGATATGGCGGTAGCCATCGTAGTCGAGTTCGCGCCACGCTTCCGGCGCAACGGGCCGTGTGTCTTCATACGGCTCCTCCGCCAGACGCCGCGCCTGTTCCACCAGCCAGGCCTGACTGAACAGGGCGCGGTCGCCGCGGAAGGCCGGCTGCGCCGCCGCAGGTCCCGACAGAGTCGGCGCTGCGGCCGGCAACAGGGCAGCCGACATGCCGGCACGCAAAAGGGTCCGTCTTTGCACCATGCCTGGGTCCCAGAGGTTCGGTTCGTTCCGGCCAGGCCGAGCCATGGCCGCACATCCCTCGTCGCCTGACGTTGCAGGCGCATTCGGTCTGCGACCGAAATACGGCAACTTCGTATTTGGTTCAGCAGAAGTTTATGACGGTGGCCACAATCCGTGAGCGACCGACCCGGTGTTCCGCGCTATATCACTGTCGCGTGAACACGGATGCGACGGTTGGTGCGGCCGGCAGGGCCGACGGGAGAGCCATGGAGATGAGCGAGGCAGCGGGGCCCCTGGCTGGCCTGCGGATACTGGATCTGAGCCGCATTCTGGCAGGGCCCACATGCACGCAGCTGTTGGGCGATCTCGGCGCCGAGATCATCAAGGTCGAACGCCCCGGGGCCGGTGACGATACCCGCAAATGGGGCCCGCCCTATGTGCGCGATGCCGAAGGTCAGGAGACGACCGAGAGCGCCTATTATCTCTGCTGCAACCGCAATAAGCGCTCCGTGACGATCGATTTCACCCAGCCCGAGGGCGCGGCCCTGGTGCGCCGCCTTGCCGCAACCTCGGACGTGCTGATCGAGAATCTGAAGGTCGGCGGGCTCGCGAAATACGGCCTGGCCTACGCCGACCTGGCGCCTGAGCTGCCACGGCTGGTCTACTGCTCCATCAGCGGCTTCGGGCAGACCGGGCCCTATCGCAACCGGCCCGGCTACGACTTCCTGATCCAAGGCATGGGCGGGATCATGAGCATGACGGGCGAGCCGGACGGCGAGCCCATGAAGGTGGCCGTCGGCATCGCCGACGTCATGTGCGGCATGTATGCCTCCAGCGCGATCCTGGCGGCCCTCAGGCACCGTGATGCGTCCGGCGAAGGCCAGTATATCGACATCGGCCTGTTGGACAGCCAAGTGGCCTGGCTGATCAACGGCGGCCTTTACTACCTGACGTCGGGCGAACCGCCGCCGCGGCTGGGCAACGCGCATCCCAACATTGTGCCCTATCAGGTGGTGCCGGCCAGCAACGGCTACTTCATCCTGGCCGTCGGCAATGACCAGCAGTTCCGCCGGTTCTGCGAGTTCGCCGGTGGGGCGGACCTGGCGGACGACCCGCGATTCGCGCGCAACGCCGACCGGGTGCGCAACCGTGAGGCCTTGCTGCCCTTGCTGGAGGATCTGACCCGGGCGCACCCCATCAGCCATTGGCTGGACGGGCTTGAGCAGCGCAACGTTCCCTGCGGCCCGGTTAACGACCTGCGCCAGGTGTTCGACGACCCGCAGATCCGGCACCGCGAGATGCGGATCACCATGCCGCACCCGCTGGCCGGCTCCGGTGAGGTGGCCCTGACCGGCAACCCGCTGAAGCTGTCGGCCACGCCTGTTACCTACCGCCGCGCCCCGCCCGTCCTGGGCCAGGACACCGATGCGGTGCTCGAAGAGCTGCTGGATCTGAAGGGCGACGAACGCGCGCAGCTGCGTCAGCAGCAGGTGATCTGAAGGAACGTTCATGCCAACGGCGGCAACCCTCATCGCGGAGCGGCTGGCGGCGGCCGGCTGCCGCTTCGCCTTCGGCATTCCCGGCGGCGAGGTGCTGACGCTGATCGACGCGCTGGCGGCGGCCGGCATCCGCTTCGTGTTGGCGAAACACGAAAACGCGGCCGGCTTCATGGCGGAAGGCACTTGGCATCAGACCGGTGCACCCGGCGTGTTGGTGGCCACCGTGGGCCCGGGCATCGCCAATGCCGTCAATGTCATCGCCAACGCCCATCAGGACCGCGTGCCGATGATCGTGCTGAGCGGCTGTGTCGACGCCGCGGAACAGCAGACCTATACGCACCAGGTCTTCGACCATCAGGCTTTGCTACGCCCAATCACCAAGGCGACGCTGATGGCGGTCGACGGCGCGGTCGACACCGTGATCGACAAGGCGCTGGCCATTGCGCTCGACGGCCAGCCTGGGCCGGTGCATGTCGACCTGCCGGTGGCGCTGGCGCCTGCCCCCCAGCAGGCGCCAATGGCCCCGCCAAGGCCCAGACCCGGCCCCGTCGCGCCTGCACCCTCCCCCGATCTCGCGATGGCCCGCAGCTGGCTGGCGGAGGCGGAGCGACCGCTGGTCATCGCTGGTGTCGACGTGCTGACTCAAGGCGCGGAACAGGTAGTGGAGCGCTTCGTGCGCACCGTTTCAGCACCGCTGATCACCACCTATAAGGCCAAGGGCGTGGTGCCGGAGGACGATCCGCTGGCGCTGGGCGGTGCCGGCCTGTCGCCCAAGGCGGACAGCCATCTGCTGCCCCTGGTGCGCCAGGCCGATCTGGTGGTTCTGGCCGGATACGACCCGATCGAGATGCGCACCGGCTGGCGCAACCCGTTCGCCGCCGACCAGCGCGTGGTGGAGTTCACCGCCGTACCAAATACGCATTACATGCACCGGGCCGGCATCAGCTTCGTCGGCGATGTCGGTGCCGGCCTGGATGCCTTGCTGGATGGCGTCAACCTGCACCAGACTTGGCCCGACGGTGAGCCGGCGCGCGCGCGAGCAATGCTGAAGGACGCCTTCGCCCCCGGCCCGGATTGGGGACCGGGCGCCGTCTTTGCGACCGCGCGGCGGATGCTGCCGCCTGAGACCGTCGTGGCGACCGACAGCGGCGCCCACCGCATTCTGTTGAGCCAGATGTGGGACTGTCACCAGCCACGCACGCTGCTGCAGTCGAGCGCGCTCTGCACCATGGGCTGCGCCTTGCCATTGGCCGTCGGCTCGGCACTCGCAGACGACACCAGCCGCCCAGCCCCGCGTGTGGTTATCGTCGGCGACGCCTGTCTGGAGATGGTTCTGGGCGAATTGGCGACCGCGCGTGACCTGGCGCTGCCCATTATCATCATGGTTCTGGTGGATGAGAGCCTCGCCCTGATCGAGCTGAAGCAGAGGAAATCCGGTTTGCCCAATCTCGGCGTCGACTTTCCCGGCACCGACTTCGCCGCGGTCGCCACGGCCATGGGCGGCCACGGCGTGCTGGTGGAGGGTGAGGCGCAATTGGAGGCTGCGCTGGGTGAGGCGATGACGCGCAGTCACTTCACCGTGATCGCATGCGCGATCGGTCGCAAGGCGTACGACAACCGGATATGACGCCGCTGGCTTAAGAGCTCGCACTGAGATTGCGGAGTCGGCTTGGATGACCAGAGCAGGAGAGCGGTTCGGGGGGCGCGACCCGCGCGTCGATTTCTTCCGCGGGCTGTGCTTCCTGATCATCTTCATCGCACATGTGCCGGGCAACTGGCTCGGGCGTTGGATTCCGGCCAAATTCGGCTGGTCCGACGCCACCGAGATGTTCGTCTTCATGTCCGGCTATGCCGCGGCGATCGCCTTCGGCGGCGTGTTCGCACGCCGCGGCTTCCTGTTGGGCGTAGGCCGTGTCGCCTACCGCACCTGGCAGGTCTACACCGCACATCTGACACTGTTCTTCTTCGTGGTCGCGTTCTCGGCCGCGGCGGCCATCGGATTCGCCGAAGGGGGCGAAATAGACCGCTGGACGAGGGAAGATTACATCGGCAAACTCAATCTTTGGTACTTCTTCGATAACACCGCAACGGCCATCATCGGCATTTTCACCCTGCGGTATGTGCCGAACTATTTCGACATTCTGCCGATGTACCTCGTTATCCTGGCGATGATGCCGGTGGTGGTCGCCGCATCGCGCGTGCACGCATGGGGAGGGCCGGCGCTCTGCGTGCTGATCTACATGTACATGTGGACCTTTGGTCTGGAGCTGCCGGCGGAGGTGCGGGAGGGCAGCGACCGGCCCTGGTTCTTCAACCCGTTCGGCTGGCAGCTGGTGTTCTTCACCGGCTTCGCCATCGCCATGGGGTGGATCAGCATCCCGATCCGATCGCGGCTGCTGTTCTGGATCAGCATCGCGATCATCGTGTTCTCCGCCCTGGTCAGTAACCGCATCTTCTATGGCGAAAGCGAGTTCCTGACCCTGCTGCGCGAATGGGTGGCGCCGCTTCGGGCGAAGACCGACTTCGCTATCGGCCGCTACATTCACTTCCTCGCCATCGCCTATGCCACCGTCTATCTGCTCTATGGCCGCGAGCAGGTGCTGCTGAGCGCCTGGGGCCGGCCGATCATGAAATGCGGCCAGCAGTCGCTGCCGGTGTTCATGTTCGGCATGATCCTGGCCCGCGTCGCCGGCATGGTGCTGGACGTATTGGGCCGGGAGATCTGGATCGTCATCCTGGTCAATGCCGGCGGCTTCGGCATGATGATCGGGTTCGCCTATCTGCTCGGCTGGCTGAAGTCGGAACCATGGAAGAAGCGCCCCGCCGCGAAGGCGGACGCCAACCCACAACCCTCCCGACCTGTGCCGGCTGCCAGCCCGGCTGCGGGCGACTGAGGCACACCATGCTGCGACTGGCGATCACACTGCTTGTTGTCCTTGCCGGCCCGACCGTCGCCAGCGCCGAAGACCGGCGGGTTGGCGAAAGCCTGTCGTTCGAGAGTGCCACTCTGGGCCGGCCCATGGCCTATTCGCTCTATCTGCCGCCGGACTACTATGCGGAGGAAGCGACCCGCTATCCGGTCATCTACATGTTGCACGGACTGGGCGGGAACGAGCGGGATTGGCTGCGCGGGGCCGCTATCGCCGATACGGCGGACAGGCTGATCGTCGAGGGCATGCTGCCGCCGGTCATCATCGTGATGCCGGACGGCGGCAACAGCTGGTACGTCGACAGTGCCGATATCGGTGGGCCCGGCGACTATGAAACCGCCATCACCGAAGACCTGATCGCCCATGTGGACGCCACCTATCGCACCCTGGCCGCGCGTAACGGCCGCGCCGCCGGCGGCCTCTCGATGGGTGGATACGGGGCGGTGCGCCTGGCGTTCTTCCGGCCTGACCTTTTCGCTGCGGCGGCAAGCCTGAGCGGCGCCATCTTTCCCGACATGGCCACGCCCGAAGACGTCTCCGAGACGCAGGTCGGGCTGTTCCGCGGTGTCTACGGAACGCCGCTGGACACCGAACGGTTCAACCGCGCCAATGTCTTCGGGCAGATCGAGCCCCTTGCCACGGCTGGAAATGCACCGCCGGTGCTGCTGACGGTCGGCGACGACGACTATTTCGAACTCGATCGTGGTGCGCACGCGTTGTTCGTCGCCTTGCGCGATGCCGGGCTGCCGGCGGAGCTGCGGGTAACGGATGGCGGCCATGTCTGGCCGCTCTGGGCGCAGGAGGTCGAACGGGCCCTGGTGTTCCTGACGGCCTATCTCGCACCCGCCGGGTAGGCGGGGGTTGAGGCGACGCCGAAACCCGAGATGGCGATGACGGTACGGAGGCCAACCGTCGGGTCGCGCTTCGATTGACGCCGACCTAAGTCGGGATCCAGAGCCCCTACCGGGCTGCGGCCCGCCAGTGCAGCCGGCGGATCAGATTGGCGTTGGGCAGCGGGTCGAACTGCCGGATGTCGCCGGCCGGCCGGCCGAACAGATAGCCCTGGACATAGTTGCAGCCGCAGCTCGCCACGAAATCGAGGCCGCGGTCGTCGTCGATCATCTCGGCAATCGTCTGGATCTTCAGCTTGCCGCACAGCTCCGCCAGCGCAGACATGAAGGCGTGGCCCTTGACCGCGGTCTGCGCACTCTTGATCGCCTTGCCATCCAGCTTGATCACGTCGATGTCCAGATAGCTGAGATACTCAAAGCTGGCCGCGCCCGATCCGAAGTCGTCGAGGCACACCTGATAGCCGCGCCGCCGCAGGCTTTGGATCACGGCGTTGGCGGCCGTCAGATCCGAGATCCGGGCCGATTCCGTGATCTCGAACATCAGCTTGCCCTGAGCCCAAGGGTTGTCGCCCAAGAGCTTCAACAGCGGCTGCACGTACCGCGTCTCTTGCAGCGACTGTCCCGATAGATTGACGGCCACGTCATAGCCGCTGCGGTTGACCGGCTTGCTGCGCAGCCAGTCGATCACCTTCGAGGCCATGGCCAGATCGAATTCGTGGATCAGCCCGGTTTCTTCGGCGAACCGGATATAGCGGTAGGGCGATTCGCCCGGCGCGCTGTCGTGGAAACGGCACAGCGCTTCGTAGTGGTGGATGCGGCCGGTCTTGAGGCTGATGATCGGCTGAAAGGCAACATCGAACCGCCGCTCCGCCACGATCGACTTGAAGCTGTTCACCTCGCTGGCCGCCTCGACGACGAAGTCGCCGATATTGGTGGACAGGCTTCTGAGGCTGATCGCGTCACCGGCGGAATGCCGGAAACGGTTCATGACATAGAGCAGCCCTTTGGCCAGGTCGATCTCGTCGACACTCTCACTGTCGTCCAGGCTGACGGTGGCCACTTCCGGCTGCAGACCGGCCCCGGCGGGGTCGATCTGGCGGGATATGGCGGCCAGATGCGATTGCAGATCGTCAACGCCGACATCGCGTGCCCGCAACAGGCTGAATCGCCCTTCGTCCACCTGGGCGACAAGATCGGCCGTAACAGCGTTCGACTTAAGGTAGAGCCCCAATGATTGGACCAGAGTGTCATGGGTGTCCGCATCCAGGCGGTCACGCAGGGCTTCGAAGTCACCGAAGGAAATCAGCGTCATCTCGGCCGACTTCGCCGCATCGGGCCCCAGTGCCTTGATCTGCTGACCGGCAATGTCGGCGAAGGCCTCAAGATCCGTCATCATGACTTCGTCTTGCGCCGGATTGCCGTCGCCGGCCGGGCGGCCGGGCGGGCTCAGCCGCAGCCCGATGAAGATGTGGTCGGCGATCTCGTCCAGCGCATAGCCGGAAAGCTGCATCAGCACCGTCACACCGTCCCGTCGCCTCACATTGACGGGTTGGCTGTCGATCCGGCCGCGCTTGGCGGCAATCTTCAGAAGCTGGGCGATCAGCGGCCCATCGGCCGGCATCATCAGGTCCCGCAAGGGACGGCCCAACAGGTCTTCCGGGGCGTAGCCGGTCACCGTCTCAGTCGCACCGGCGACATAGGCAACCGACCCGGCGCGGTCGAGTTCCACCAGAAGGTCGGCCCAGCAGAACGCCATGGCGGCGAACCGATCTCGCTCCGACCGCAACGCTTGAAGCGCCGGCGGCATTCGCACAGCCTCCGATTGATCCGTCGCCCACCCAATCTCTAGAAGAAAGTATGACGTACAGATTGCCAAGTCTCTAATATCTCAACCATCGCAAGGGCAGCGGCTTTGCCTTCGCGCCTTTGGAGCAACCTGCCGCATCCGCACAAGAGGCCATGGCCCAAGCGGGGAATGCGGGCTAGAGTGCACCGCAGTTCAAGGAAAGCGTCGGCAACGCCCGAAGTCTCCGCCGTTGGGGGACAGTGCCACGATCGTGGGCGCGGGGCGGCCGGCGGCAAGGAGGGGATCCCCGTGACCGTCACCGGACAAGACAGCCTGAAGACTCGCCGCACGCTGCAGGTCGACGATAAGGATTACGACTACTTCAGCCTGGCAGAAGCCGAGGCGCCTCTGGGCAGCCTGGCGACCCTGCCGTTCTCGCTGAAGGTGCTGTTGGAGAACCTGCTGCGGTATGAGGACGGTCGCACGGTCAGCGTCGACGATGTCCGCGCCCTTGCCGGATGGCTGGCAGAGCGGCGCTCTGACCGCGAGATCGCCTATCGGCCGGCGCGCGTCTTGATGCAGGATTTCACCGGTGTGCCCGCCGTCGCCGATCTCGCGGCCATGCGCCAGGCCATGGTGGCGATGGGCGGCGATCCGCAGCGCATCAACCCGCTGTCGGCCTGCGACCTAGTGATCGACCATTCGGTGATGGTGGACAGCTTCGGCAACGCCCAGGCCTTCCAGCAGAACGTGGATCTTGAGTTCGAGCGCAATCGCGAGCGCTACGCCTTCCTGCGCTGGGGTCAGAAGGCGTTCAGCAATTTCCGCGTGGTGCCGCCGGGCACGGGCATCTGCCACCAGGTGAACCTTGAGTATCTGGCGCAGACTGCGTGGACGGAAACCGACCAGACCGGCCGCACCGTGGTCTATCCCGACACGCTGGTGGGCACCGACAGCCACACCACGATGGTCAACGGCCTGGCCGTGCTGGGCTGGGGCGTGGGCGGCATCGAGGCCGAGGCGGCCATGCTGGGCCAGCCGATTTCGATGCTGATCCCGGAGGTCGTGGGCTTCAAGCTGACCGGGCAGCTGGCCGAGGGTGCCACCGCCACCGATCTGGTGCTGACGGTCACCCAGATGCTGCGCGCCAAGGGCGTGGTGGGCAAGTTTGTGGAGTTCTACGGGCCGGGCCTCACCAACCTGCGCCTGGCCGACCGCGCGACGATTGCCAACATGGCGCCGGAATACGGGGCCACCTGCGGCTTCTTCCCCATCGATGCGGAGACGCTGCGCTATCTGGACTTCACCGGCCGCGATGCCCATCGCGTGAAGCTGGTGGAAGCCTATGCCAAGGCGCAAGGCATGTGGCGCGACGACACCACGCCGGACCCGGTGTTCACCGACACGCTGGAACTGGCGCTGGAGGATGTCGAACCGTCGCTGGCCGGGCCGAAGCGCCCGCAGGATCGCGTGTCGCTCTCCAACGCCGCCACGGCCTTCAATGGCGAGCTGACGACAGGCCTGCGCGTTCCGGCCGACCAAGCCGACCGCAAGGTGCCGGTGGAGGGCACCAATTACGACCTGAAGCACGGCGATGTGGTGATCGCGGCGATCACCTCGTGCACCAACACGTCGAACCCGTCGGTGCTGATGGCCGCGGGGCTGGTGGCGCGCAAGGCGCGGCTTCGGGGCTTGCGGGTCAAGCCCTGGGTGAAGACGTCGCTGGCGCCCGGCAGCCAGGTGGTCAGCGACTATCTGGAAGCCGCGGGCCTGCAGACCGATCTGGACGCCATGGGCTTCCATCTGGTGGGCTATGGCTGCACCACCTGCATCGGTAATTCCGGCCCCCTGCCCGAGCCCATCGCCAAGGCGGTGGAGGCCGGCGATCTCACGGTCTGTTCGGTGCTGTCGGGCAACCGCAATTTCGAAGGCCGCGTCAATCCGCATGTGAAGGCGAACTATCTGGCGTCGCCGCCGCTGGTCGTCGCTTACGCCCTTCTCGGCACGATGCGGGAGGACATCACGACGGCACCGCTGGGCGAAGATACCGAGGGCAACCCCGTTTACCTGCGCGATGTCTGGCCTTCGAACAATGAGATCGCGCGGACGATGGAACAGTTCCTGACGCCGGAGATGTTCCGCAGCCGCTATGCCAATGTCTTCGAGGGTCCGAAGGAATGGCGCGAGGTGGCAACGGAAGAGGGTGAGGTCTATCAGTGGGATGTCGGCTCCACTTACGTGAAACAGCCGCCGTTCTTCGAGGATATGGGCGACGAACCCGCCCCGATCACGGACGTCGTCGGCGCGCGCCTGCTGGCGCGGCTGGCCGACAGCGTGACCACGGACCACATCTCCCCCGCCGGCAGCATCAAGAAGGACAGCCCCGCTGGCACCTACTTGACCGACCGCCAGGTCGCGGTGCGGGAGTTCAACAGCTACGGCGCCCGCCGCGGCAATCACGAGGTGATGATGCGGGGCACCTTCGCCAATATCCGCATCCGCAACGAGCTGGTGCCCGGCATCGAAGGCGGCATCACCAAGCACCAGCCCTCGGGCGAGGTCATGCCCATCTATGACGCCGCAATGCGCTATCAGGCCGAGGGCGTGCCGCTGGTGGTGATCGCCGGCAAGGAATACGGCACGGGCTCGTCCCGCGACTGGGCCGCCAAGGGCACGCGGCTGTTGGGCATCAAGGCCGTGATCGCCGAGAGCTTCGAGCGCATCCACCGCTCGAACCTGGTCGGCATGGGCATCCTGCCGCTGCAGTTCAAAGACGGCATGACCCGCGCCGACCTGAACCTGGACGGCACGGAGACGTTCGACATCGCCGGCGTCGCCGACGGCCTGAAGCCGCGCACCGACCTGACCATGACGATCCACGGTGCGGGCGGCCCCCGCGAGGTCAGCCTGCTCTGCCGCATCGATACGCTGGATGAGCTGGAGTACTACAAGAACGGCGGCATCCTGCAGTACGTGCTGCGCAACATGGTGCAGGAAGCTGCATAAGCGTGCAGGGGCGCCGGTCCCTCGCCCGGCGCCCCCCCATTGATCAGAGGCGCCCCTCGCGCTGCGTGGCCAGATCTTAATGCCGGCGGACGTTGACCAAAACCGGTGGTACCTCGTGGGCCGATTAAGCGCTCAACGCGGGCGCTGATCCAAGACGACTATCTTGACCTTCGACAGCTGGCGGCCCGGTGGGGGCGGTTGCGGCCGTATGGGCACGTTCTCCGCAGACCGGCTATTGACCTTTCAGCTGCGGTCCAACGCTGAGCTGCGGGTTATGACCCAGTCCGACCATTCGCTCGATCGGCTGTGCAATCCCGGCCAAATTCGCTGGCCACGCTCCCACTGGAGCCAAGACCGACCATGAACCAGCATTCAACCCGTGTCATCAGGTTGGGGGCCGATGAAATCGGCACTGGCACGTGCTTTTCCAATGAGGAACCTGCCGTCTCGCCTTACAGGCGCTGGTACCGCCACGTCTATTACTTGCCGTCTATGTCTAACGGCTGCCTTCCGACAGCGACCGAGCCATCATCGCCGTTACCTAGTGCCGCTACATAGGCAATCCCCAATTAGTTGTGCTAAAAGGTCGTATCGTAGCGACTGAGTACGCCGGATCACGGAGGTTGATGTGTCGTCGGTCGACCTGAAGGTGACGATCCAGGAAGCTCGCAATTCGGAAGAGGAAGCCTCCGCCCTGGAGGACTGGCTGCGGCAATCGCGGATAGACGGCTTGCGGGCACACCGGCAGCGTCAACCAATCCGGACCGGCGAAATGGGCGGCGAGCTTCTGCCGATCCTAGGTATCGTGTTGAGTTCGGCGGTCCTTGCGGAGGCAGTCAAGGCGCTGCATGGTTGGTTGAACGGTCGTCGTCGGCGTGTAGTCGTGGAGCTTGAACTCCCGGGAGGCAGATGTCGCGTCGAGAGCGACGGCGGTGAGACGGTTGAGTCGCTTCTGCGCAAGGTCCGGCCCCTGGTGTCGTCGGATGCCGCCTCGTGAGCCTCGACGTCGATCCGGCTCGAAGCCGGGCTGTCCTTCTCGGAGTAAGCTATTTCCCGCGCGATCCGGACCGGCTTCCGGCGTTGCCGACTGTGCAGAACAACCTTCGCGACCTCGGCCGGGCGCTGGCCGATCCGACAATTCTCGGCATTGATCCGCGCCATATCACGGTGGTCGACGATCGCCCATCTAGCGAAATGCTCTCGCGGCTGGTTGAAGCGGCCGACGAGGCCGAGGATACACTGATTGTGTACTATGCCGGCCATGGTGTCCCCGGTAACGCCAGCCTCTTCCTGACCGGCACAGATTCCAGCGAAAAGACGATCGAGTTCGACGGCATTCCCTTCGACCGGATGCGCCTCGCCATCCAGACCTCGCCGGCCCGCAAGAAGATAGTGATCCTCGACTGCTGCTACAGCGGGCGGGCGCTGGACATAATGGGCACCGCCGACGCGATGCTTCAGGCTGGTATCGAGGAGCTTGAAGGGAGCTATGTGCTGGCGTCTTCCGGCGCCACCGAGGCGTCCGCGGCACCGCCGGGCGAACGCTATACCGCCTTCACCGGCGCGCTGCTGCGCGTGCTTTACGAAGGGGTCGCCGATGCGCCGGGATCGCTGAAGTTGAGAGAGATCTTCCGTGCGCTGCGGCTGGTGCTCGCGAGCAACCCGGCGTTACCGAAGCCGCGCCAGGCGGCGAAAGGGTCGGCCAGCGATATCAACTTCGCCCATAACCGCGCCTGGCAGCCGCCAATGTCGGATGCTGACGCCGGCCCAGACGCCGCAATGGCGTCCGAAGACACTCCGCCAAACGACCGGCATGGTGCGCCGGCCAGCCAGCTCGACCGGCAATCCGCAAAAATAGAGCTCTTGCAGCGCCAACTCGCGGAACGCGGTGGCGCACCGGCGGCTGAACTCGCTAACAGCGATGCGGCCGAAAAACTGGTACGGCGGCAGGAACGCCCCGACCGCGCGCAAGGCGGACACAGTGAGGACAGTAGCGCAATTGCCGAGATCCTTGCTTCGCAAAGCGCCCGGATCGCCGAGCTGGAAGCGGCGCTCAAGGCAACCCCGGTACTGCTCCGCCAGTCGGGCAACGATCGCCCGCCCGCGCGAGGCACTAACGGATCCTCAACATCATCACCCGCACCGCCAATCGCACTGCCTTCGGGTGGCGGACCGGTCGATCCCAGTCCCGTTTCCTTATTTGGGTCCTTATTGGTCGGCACCCTCTTTGCATTTGTCGTTGCAACCGGCTTTCTTATTTTTCTTGAAAGCTTGATCGGACCTCAAGACCCATCGCCAACGCTTTTGATATCAGTTACTGCCTCATTAGGATTTGTTATGGGCACAATCTCTGCCTGGCCGATGCGTAAGAGCGGCCTCAAAACGGTTGCGTGCGTACCGGGCATCGTCACAGTAGCTGCGCTGTTCATGATCCTAACAGGAGCAATAATTCTGCCCATAAACAATGAGTATATCTTCCTTATAGTTGATGTATTTAAAAGAGAACTCATTCTCATATTGCTCGGGATCATGCTCTCTGGCAGCCTCTTTGGGAATTTCATTGCGACTCGGTTGTGGTTTCGACGCCGGGATGATCTCTAATCACGCCGACACGATGGCCGGCGCTGTGGATCTTGGTACTGGGTGGCACGAGCGCCAACTCGATGCGACGTACAACTGGCTCGGAGCGTCCCAAACCCGCAACAAATCAACCTACCGACTCTGAATGACGTCTCAGCCATAAGTGTCTCGTTGCACGTGAGCGAAGCCTGACAGGGCTGGTCAGCTTCTATCCGGATCTGACCGCTGCCGGACCAAGAACGGCCCGAGATCGAGTTGAGGGCTCGCGTCCAGCGCACCGTTGAGATCGTGGGCGTAGCGATCCGCAATCAGGAACCAGACACGTTCGATCTCGGTGGTCTTCGGCTCTTCCGGGTCGGTAGTTGACTGTTGGACGATCGCGGCCGTGCGTCCGCCGATTGAGGCTGACGCCGACGACTATGCCCGAAGACCAGCGCCCGCGGCGAGTCCGTTGCCTATCTAATCATTCGAATGCAATATCAACATTTCGAGGACTCTCGACATGAGGTACCTCGGTCAACAAGTCGGCAAACAAGAAAAACAGCCGACAACAATCAAGGGAGGATTGCATGAAAAGATGCAACGCACAGGTTGACATCGGCCGGCGGCAATTCCTGCGGGGAACGTCCGTCTCCGCCGCCGGTGTCGCGGCGGCAACCATGGCCCGGCCCGCCAAGGCGGTGCCCGCGGCCGCCAGGGTCGACTATCCGTCCACCAAACTCGCCAACATCGCCGATCTTGAGGTCAACGTTCCGTTCGACGTCGCCTATCCCGACGGCGATGCGCCGGGCGTGCTCTTGAAGCTGGGTACGCCGGTGGAAGGCGGGGCCGGACCCGACGGCGACGTGGTCGGCTTCACCACGGTCTGCCCGCACAAGGGCTTTCCGATGTCCTACTCGTCCGAACGGCGCACGTTCAACTGTCCGGGCCACTATTCGGTGTTCGACGCCGAGAAGGGCGGCCAGCAGGTGTGGGGTCAGGCGACCCAGAACCTGCCGCAGTACATGCTGCGGGTCGAGGCCAATGGCGACATCTACGCCGAGGGCGTGGATGAGCTGCTCTATGGCCGCCTGTCCAACGTGCTCTGAACGGGGGAAAGACACCGATGGCCTACAAACGCCACATCGACCGGCTGCCGATCATCCCGTCGGATGCCCAGCGCCACAACGTCACCTGCCATTTCTGCATCGTCGGCTGCGGCTACCACGCCTATTCCTGGCCCGCCAACCGGCAGGGCGGGACTGCCCCGTCGGACAACGTGTTCGGCGTCGACCTGGCGGAACAGCAATTCGCCGAGACCGAGGCCTGGTATTCGCCCTCGATGTACAACATCGTCAAGCAGAACGGGCAGGACCACCACCTGGTGATCAAACCCGACCCAAACTGCGTGGTGAATTCCGGGCTGGGATCCATCCGCGGCGCGCGCTTGGCGGAGCTCAGCTATTCCGAAGTCCGCTCCACCCAGCAGCAGCGCCTGACCGATCCGCAGGTCTGGCGGTATGGACAGTTGCAGCCGACTTCATGGGACGACGCGCTGGATCTGGTGGCCCGCGTCACCACCCGGATTATCACCGATGACGGTGAAGACAGCCTGATCGTCTCGGCCTTCGATCACGGCGGTGCCGGCGGCGGGTATGAGAACACCTGGGGCACCGGCAAGCTCTATTTCGGCGCCATGAAAGTGCGCAACATCCGTATCCACAACCGGCCCGCCTACAACTCCGAGGTCCACGGTACCCGCGATATGGGCGTGGGTGAGCTCAACAACGCCTATGAGGATGCGGAGCTTGCCGACACCATCATGGCCGTCGGCACCAACGCGCTGGAAACCCAGACCAACTATTTCCTCAATCACTGGGTGCCGAACCTGCGCGGGTCGTCACTGGGCAAGAAGCGCGAGATGATGCCGGACGAGGCGCACGCGCCCGCCCGCATCATCATCGTCGACCCGCGGCGCACTGTGACGGTGAACGCAGCCGAGATGGAAGCCGGGCCGGAGAACGTGCTGCATCTGGCAATCAAGTCGGGCACGGACCTCGCCCTGTTCAATGCACTGTTCACCCACATCGCCGATCAGGGCTGGATCGACCGCGACTTCATCGACCAATCGACCTTGCAGGAAAGCCCGGACAGGCCCCCGCTCTACCCGGCACGCGGCGTGGCGGACGCCAATCCCGGCCATCTCACCGGCTTCGAGGCGGCGATCGAAGGCTGCCGTATGTCGGTCGACGAGGCAGCGGAGATCACTGGGCTCGATCCCGCCGACATCGTCAAGGCGGCCGAATGGATCGCCATGCCGAAGGAAGACGGCACCCGACGCCGCACCATGATCGGGTATGAGAAGGGCCTGATCTGGGGTAACGACAACTACCGCACCAACGGCGCGCTGGTGAACATCGCGCTGGCGACCGGCAATATCGGCCGGCTGGGCGGCGGTGTGGTTCGCCTCGGCGGACACCAGGAAGGCTATGTGCGCCCCAACGAAGGCCATGTGGGCCGACCCTCGGCCTATGTCGATCAGCTGTTGATCTCAGGCCAGGGCGGTGTCCATCACATCTGGGCGTGTGACCACTACAAGACCACGTTGAACGCACACCGGTTCAAATCCGTCTACAAACGCCGCACCGACATGGTGAAGGACGCCATGAACTCGGTGCCCTATGGCGACCGCGACGGCATGGTCGAGGCCATCGTCGCCGCCATCCGTCTCGGCGGGCTGTTCGCCGTCGATGTCGACATCGTGCCCACCCGGATCGGCGAGGCCTGCCACGTCATCCTGCCGGCCGCGACCTCGGGCGAGATGAACCTGACCTCGATGAACGGCGAGCGGCGCATGCGCCTGACCGAGCGGTACATGGACCCGCCCGGCCAAGCGATGCCGGACTGCCTGATCGCGGCCCGCCTGGCCAACCACATGGAGCGTGTGCTGCGCGACATGGGCCGGGACGATTACGCCGACCAGTTCCAGGGCTTCGACTGGCAGACGGAAGAAGACGCCTTCACGGACGGCTATCACGCCAACGCGGGCGGCGGCGAGTTCGTGACCTATGAGCGGCTGAGCGCCATGGGCACCAACGGCTTCCAGGAACCGGCGGTGGGCCTGGACGGCGACCGCATCGTCGGCACCACGCGGCTCTACACCGACGGCGTCTTCTCCACCGCAGACGGCAAGGCTCGGTTCATGGATGCACCGTGGCGCGGGCTGCAGGCCCCCGGCAAGGCGGAGCAGCGCGACGCCTACGCCTTCCTGATCAACAACGGCCGGGCGAACCATGTGTGGCAGTCGGCCTATCTCGATGTACAGAACGACTATGTCATGGACCGCTGGCCGTTCCCGTATATCGAGATGCATCCGGACGACATGGCGGATCTGGGCGTCAGCGAGGGCGACCTGGTCGAGATCTACAATGATGCCGGGTCAACCCAGGCCATGGCCTATCCGACGCCGACGGCCAGGCGTGGCGAGACCTTCATGCTGTTCGCCTATCCCACCGGCGTTCAGGGCAATGTGATCAATCCCGGCACGAACGAGTTGATCATCCCCAACTACAAGCAGACCTGGGCGGATATCCGCCGGCTATCCGCAGCGCCGGGTTCGGTGAGCCATGTGAGCTTCAAGTCGAAGGAGTACGTCCGCGACTGACCGACGGTTCCAAAGGCGGGCGTCCGAGAGACGCCCGCCGCTACCGTGCCAGAAACGGTTCCAGGTAGAGCCGGATATTGGCCTCAAGCTCGCGATCGAGATCGTTAGCCGCACGTTCCACCATCAGGAACCAAGCGTCTTCCACTTCCGCCAGCGTGGCGTCTTCCAGAACCGTCACCGACCGTTCGGCGACCGCATCGGCACGGCCACGGCCGGCCGCCGCCTCCACCTCAACCGCCATCGCCAACCGTGCGGCATAGCGTTCGCTCTGCTCAACACTGACCAGGCCGATCACGCCGCCGGATTGCTGCACGGGTTCCGCCACGATGCTGGCGTCGGTGATGACCACGCGGGCGACGCCGTCCGTTCCGGCCGCCATCAGCCGCTGGTTCGCCCAGCGCCGCATCACGGTCAAGGGCGGTTGCGGCACGCGGTGGTCGATATTCGGTGCCACGCCCGGTGGCCGGTACTGTTCCACCACCTCGATGCGGGCGACCGCCAGGCGGATCGGCTCGCGATGGGCGAAACCTAGATCGGGATAAACCCCAGCAGGCGGTGTGGAACAGGCGGCCAGCGTCACGCTGGTCAGCGCGGCCAACCATCCCCTTCGCCCGATCACCCTTCGCATTCCAGCGCCCGATCTCAGTGTTTCTCCCGTAGACCGAGCATACGGGGATCGCAGCCGACCGACAAAGGTCTATGCTGACAACCGCCGTCTGATCGGACGTGGAAGACCACATGACACTTCAATGCCATCGCTTCAGCAACGCTGCCTCGTTCCTGGACGCTGCCGGCGGCTTCCTTTTGGCGCATGAGGCGGAGAATACGATCCTCTTGGGCGCCGCCGCGGCCTTGCGCCTGCGGACGCCCCGCGGGGCTGCATTCTATGCGGTGCGCGATGACGTCCATTTCCTGTTCGCCGCCAGCCTCACGCCACCCTTTCCGCTCTGCCTGTCGATGGGCGATATCGGGGGCCTGCCGGCTCTGATCTCGGCTCTCAGGGACGAGGGCGCGGAACTCCAGGGCGTCATCGGTGAGCCTTCGCTGGCACAGGCCTTCGCAGATGCCTGGACGGCCGGCAGGGCGATGGACGCCGAAACCACCATGACCATGCACCTTCACAAACTGACGGAAGTGGCCGATCTGCCGCCGGTGCCCGGCGCATTGCGGCCGGCGCGAGCGGACGAGGCGGAGTGGATCGCCGACTGGTTCCTGCGCTTTGTGGAGGAAGTCGAACTGTCACCGGCGGAGGCTCAAGGAGCCCGCGAGCGGATTGCGCACTCAATCGCCGAGGGCCGCGTCTTTGTTTGGGAAGATAACGGCGTCGCGGAGACGATCGCCGGGATCAGGCCGACAGGGCCCAACGGCGATGCCGGGCGCATCAACCTGGTACGGACGCGGCCCGAGGCGCGCGGGCGCGGCTATGGCACGGCCACCGTCGCCGCCCTCAGCCGGCGGCAGCTCGCGCTGGGCTGGCGCTATTGCCTGATCATCACGGATGATCGCAGCCCGATCACCAACAAGATCTATCCGCGCGTGGGCTATCGGCGGATCGGGAGCTTGCGCAGCATCGATTTCCGCACGGCGACGTGATCGCGCCTGCCTAGTTGCCGCCGGATTTGGCGTCAAAGATCGTTCGGCTCGCACTTTGGAGCCCACAAGAGGAAGGCTCGCCATGGACCGATCGATGCCGCTGCCCCGCCGCACAGTCGGACGGCTGATTGCCGGTGCTGCACTGGTGGCCGCTCTGCCGCGTCTGCCGGCGGCTGTCGCCAGCCCGCTGACCCCGACGCCGCGGCAGACCGCGGGACCGTTCTACCCAAACCAGTTCCCGGCCGATATCGACAACGATCTGATGGCGATCGCAGGCCGAACCGGCGAGTCCGCCGGCGCTGAGCTGCGCCTGACCGGGCGCGTGCTGGATACCGCCGGCCGCGCGATCCGGCAGTCGATCGTGGAGATCTGGCAGTGCGACGCCAACGGCCGCTACCACCATTCAACCGACCGGCCTGGCGGTCGCGATGATGGTTTCCAGGGCTTCGGCAGAACCACTGTCGATGAGGGCGGCGCCTATTCCTTCCGCACCATCCGCCCGGTGGCCTATGGCGGACGCACGCCCCACATCCACGTGCTGGTGCGCCCGCCGGCTGCCGAGCCTCTGGTCACACAGATGTATGTGGACGGCGAGCCGCGCAATGAGACCGACGGGATCCTCAACAGCATCCGCGATCCTGCCCAGCGCGCCAGCGTGATCGTCCCGCTGGTGTCCGATCTCGCGGCCGGGATCGACACATTCTCAGGAACCTTCGACATCGTCCTGGAGGGTTGACCGAGGCGCGGACGGTGCTGATCTGAGGCCGGAGCAGATCAGGGCTGGCACAGCGGCCAGGGGCCGATGTCGAAATGGAAGTGGTTGTAGTGGGCGCTGTCGGAATTGGGGCCTAGGACAAGGCTGAAGACCTGGCACGCGCCCTCGGCGACTTGGTGCAGGAAGCGCTCCTCCGAGCCGCCGGCATCCCAGTCGTCCTCCACCGTGATGATGCGTCCGTCCGCGAGTTCGAACCCCCAGAGATCGACGGCGCGCGCAAACGCATGTTCGGACAACCGGCCACGATTGCTCGACCGGCCGCGGCAGGCGTATGAGCCGAAATGGTGAAGGCGCACCAGGTCCTGATCGAAGTGCCGACGTGCGGCCGGAGCCGCGACCTGGCGTTCGAACCGGGCCAGCGTGACCGCCAGCGGGCAGCCGGTGCGCATCGGCTGGCTCAACGCCACCGTGGACTGATGAAGGGTGATCGCGGTGTCGATGCCGCAACCGCGGTCGGTCCGGAAATCCTCATCCCGCTCGAACTGCGCACCGAAGGATGCCAGCTCGAACAGGCACGCCTCGCCGCCGGCAACGTCCACCGGCGTAGAGCGCCCGACCGGAGGGTCGTCGCCGCCACAACTCGCCAAGGCCAGCAAGGCGAAGCCGGACACCAGGAACCGCACCGGCCGAATGCAAGAGGTCGATCTGCCCATATGCCGCCACGCGAGATATAGGGTGTGCCACGATATCGACTAAACTGGCGTAGGATGGCCCCCAAATAACGGCGATTGAATGGCCGACTGCTGGCAACTAGCCGCCCAGATCGTTGCGGCTTGCACGCTGCGCCGTAAGGATCGGCTCGAATTCCGCCACCACGGCCTCATAGACCGAACGCTTGAACGAAACGATCTGGCCGACGACGTCAGCCGGCTCAGCCCATTTCCAGGCGTCGAATTCCTGATCATGGGCGGTTAGATCGATATCGGCGTCGGTGCCCGTGAACCGGAAGGCAAACCACCGCTGCGTCTGCCCGCGAAAGCGCCCGCGCCACGCCTTGCCGACGATGTCCGCCGGAAGATCGTAAGACAACCAGCCGTCGGTTTCGGCCAGCAGCGCGACCTTGTCCGTACCGATCTCTTCGCGAAGTTCCCGCACGGCCGCCGCGGCTGGATCTTCCCCTTTATCGATCCCGCCCTGCGGCATCTGCCACGCTCCAGGCGTGTCAATTCGCTGGGCAACGAAGATGCGCCCGGTTCCATCCGTCAGCATCATGCCCACGCAACGGCGATAGGGCAGATCCGCGGGCGACCTGGAAGCAGCCATGGTCGCCGTTCAGCTGCCTGACGGCAGGTTGGTCACGGCGGCGATGGGGGCGAGATCGATCGCCTTTGCCTCCAACGTGGCGGCCCAGACCGCCAGGCGCTCAAGCGTCACCGGATAGTCGCGCGCCAAGCCGATTGCGGCACCTTCCGCGCGTGCCAGATCTTCCAGCTCGCGCAGACGCAGATCGATGGTGTCCCCCGTTGCCGTCTCGTCAACAACCCGGTCGACGATCGCATGCGCGGCCCCAACCTCACCCGCCACCTGAGCTGCGACCGTACCGGCCACCGGGCGATTGTCGACATAGAGGATTCCGCGGTCCGCCATCATCTGCAGCATCGGCGTCAGCGATTCTTGAGAGGCCGCAAAGCGAGAGCCCATGTACCCGATCAGCCCGACATAACCCGTGCCTCGCCCGAGGATGCGCTGCAGTCGCTCGCGATTTTCATCCGGCCCCATGGAGACGAGCAAAGCCTGCGGACCGGGATCGTTCTGCGGAAAACCGACCGGCTCCATCGGAAGCATCAGCAGCGTTTCATGCCCGTCGGCCCGCGCCACGCCCAGCCAATCGGACACATCCTCTGCATATGGCGAGAACGCGAGCGTGATCGGCGCCGGCATGGTGTCGATCGCCCGCTGCGTGCGTTCCTGCTGCCGCCCCAGCCCGGTGATGATGATCGACACACGCGGACGATCGCGAGCCTCGTCGAAGGGTCGGGCATAGCCCTGCCACGGCATACGGCCGTCTTCGGCGATCCGAGGCAGCGGTCCGAACAGTGTCTCTTCGACAAGATCCGCCACCGGTGCCGGCGGCAGCGGTTCCGCCATCATGGCCGTCGGCAGATCCTGGCTGCCGGCCGGCGGCGTACCGCCATCGCCGTTGGCATCGGCGGTGCCGCCCACGTCATCGCCTTCTGGCGGGGGTGGCGGTGGCGGCGTCTCCAATTGTGTCTGCAGGAGCGATCTGAGCGTTTCGCCGGTTTCGTCATCTCCGCCCAATTCGGGCGGCACCTCCGGTTCCGCCGCTGACTGTTCGGCAGCAACGTCGCCGGCATCGTCCATTCTCGGCCAAACGGGCAGCGATACGGCAACCGTCATGGCGCGATAGCGTGCCTCGTCCTGCAACCGCGCCACCGTTGGCCCTGCCGTCACCGCAAGCCAGACTATGGTGCCGGCGACCAGAGCGATCACGCAGATCGCCGTAGCACCCAATAGGCGGCGGCCGGCACCGGCGGAGCCGCGTCCCTGTCCCGGGCCGGATGCCGGCCGGTCACCGCGCCATCGAAATCCCCGCACCTATGCTTACGCTCCCTCGCGGGCGTTGGCCGCGGGTCAGTTGGTAACGCGCTGGCTGAACAAAGCCACACCCCGCAGGATGTCGATCGCGCGCGACAGCTGGTAGTCGAAGGGTTGCTCGTCCTCAGAGGCCGCGTCTTCCGACCCTGGCTCCCCATCGGTGCCCGAGGCCATGGGCTCACCCTCTTCGCCCAGCTGCTCGTTCTCCAAGGCCCCCCTGAGGTCGGCCTCGCGCCGTCGCTGGGGCGAAAGCTCTTCCACCAGCGCCTGCTCCACGTGGATGTCCGGTGTGATCCCGAGCGCCTGAATGGAATTGCCCGCTGGCGTATAGTACCGCGACGTGGTCAGCCGCATGGCACCACGCCCGGGCAGCGGCACGATCGTCTGCACTGAGCCCTTGCCGAAGCTCTCGGTTCCCAGCAGCACCGCGCGCCGATGGTCCTGCAAAGCACCGGCCACGATCTCCGACGCGGACGCCGATCCGCGATTGATCAGCACCACCATCGGCAGGCCGTGGATGACGTCGCCCGGCGTGGCGTCATAGCGTTGCGCATTCTCTTCGTGGCGGCTTCGGGTCGAGACAATCTCGCCCTGTTCCAGGAACGCGTCGGACACGGCGATCGCCTGTTCCAACAGACCGCCGGGATTGTTGCGCAGATCCAGCACGACCCCAATCAGATTGTCGCCAAGCTCGGCCTGCATCTCTTCGATCGCATCCACCAAACCCGCCTCAGTCTGCTCGGTGAAGCTGGTGATGCGGACATAGGCCACAGAGTCCTCTTCGACGCGGTGGCGCACCGACCGGATCCGGATGACGTCACGGGTAATGACCACTTCGAATGGGTCTTCGTCGCCCCGCAACACGGTCAGGACGATATCCGTTCCCACCTCGCCGCGCATCCGCTCGACGGCCTCGTTCAGGGTCAGGCCCAGCACCTGTTCGCCATCCAGATGGCTGATCAAGTCGCCCGCCTCCAGACCGGCCCGGTAGGCCGGTGTGTCATCAATCGGCGACACCACTTTGACCAGCCCGTTTTCCATCGTCACCTCGATGCCCAGCCCGCCGAACGAGCCGCGGGTCTGGACCTGCATATCCTCGAAATGTTGGGGCGAGAGATAGCTGGAGTGCGGATCGAGAGACGTCAGCATGCCGGTGATTGCGGCCTCGATGAGCTCCTGGTCGCTCACCTCCTCCACATATTCGGCGCGCACGCGCTCGAAGACCTCGCCGAAGAGATCGAGTTGACGATAGGTCTCGCTGCGGCCGTCGCTCTGGGCGATGGCGGCGATGGGTAGAACGCCTGCGAACAAGAGACCGATGATCGCGGCCACCCTCAAGTGCTTCATCCGTGCCCTCTGCTTTGCGCCGTTACCAGGCCGGGGATCGGGTCCACCGGGCTGCCGTTCAGCCGCAGTTCAAAATAAAGCGTGGATCTGTCCCTATCGCCGGTTTGCGGCAAAGCCGTGACGCCAAGGGGTTCCCCCGCCAACACCGGCTGGCCTACGGACGCATCAATACGACCAAGACCGATGATTAGAGAATGATATCCGCCGCCATGTTCCAGGATCAAGATGTCGCCATACCGACGGAAAGGTCCCGCAAAGCGTATGGTCCCGTCAATCGGCGCAACGACCGGCGCACTGGGAAAAACCGACAGCGTCACCCCTTCGCTGGCCTCGCCGAATTCATCCGTCTCGCCGAACTCGACCACAACCTGGCCGCTGGCCGGCAACAATGTGCCCTCCACGGCGCGCGGAGCGGCCAGCGAAACCACCTGCCATCCGCCGGCGCTCGAAATGTCGTCGGATGACGGCTCGGCCTCCGCCACGGCTTCGGCCGGCGGATCTTCGACCAACGGTTCGAGGTCCGGCGGCACGATATAGGGTTCGGCCACGGCGCGCAGGACCAACGCGACGCGGTTCATGGCGGAAGCGATCGCGGCGGCCGTCGCCTGCCGCCGTTCCTCGGCTTCGCGTTCCAGGCGCTCGATCTCAAGCTGCTCAATCAGGCCGCGCAGATCGTCCGCCTGTTCTGCCAAGAGGCGGCTGCGATCTACCGACGCATCCCGCTGCGTGGCCGTCCGCCGCTGCAGCCGCGCCCGCTGTTCCGACATGCTGGTGAGCAGCGAGATCTGGCTGTCCAACCGGCTGCGCAAGGCCTCAGCTGCTGTGCGCTCGATGGTGAGGCGACGCCGTACGACAGCCAGCTCAGCGAGCTGCGTGCGCAGCTCGGCCGCTTCCTGCTCCAGTTCCGGAACGGCGGCTCGCAGCAGCAGGGACGTACGGACCGTGTCGATCGGCGCCTGCGGGCGCACGATCAGCGCCTCCGGCGGGATCCGGGACAACCGCTGCAACGCCGCCAGCAGCCGGGCTAGACGCTGGCGCTCCTCGGACAGGGCCGAGGCGACCGCCGCCTCTTCCGCAGCCAGTTCGTCGAGCCTCTCCTCCACTGAGATCAGCTGCTCTTGCTGCATCATGATGCTCATGGCAGCGTCGATCATCTGCCCACGCAGGCGCATGAGCTCCTGATCGTATTCGCTCAGCCGGTCGGAAAGCGTCGTTTGGCGCAGCCGGCTCTCGTCGAGATCCTGCTCGACCCGCCGAAGTTCCTCAGTGGCTACCGGAAGCCGGCTATCGCCCGCATCGTCCTGCGCATACGCAACTGCTGCCGCGGCCATCGCCCCCGGCAGCGTCGCGAGGATCGCGGCCGAGGTCACCCACCGCGATGGCACGGTTCCGACGCTACTCCGCCGCCCGCTGGACCCCCTGGGGTCGCAACAGAGACTCACCCGTCATCTCGGCCGGCTGGGCGATGCCCATCAGCTCCAACAGCGTCGGCGCAACGTCCGCCAGCCTGCCATCGCCGAGTTCGACCCCGGCCGGGCCGTTCACCAGGATCGCCGGGACCAGATTGGTCGTATGGGCGGTATGTGGCTGGTCGTTCGCGAAGTCGCGCATCAGCTCACAATTGCCGTGATCGGCCGTCACCAGCAGGGTTCCACCCTGGCGCCGCACGGCCTCCTCAAGCCGACCGACGCCGGCATCGACGGTCTGCACCGCCTTGATCGCGGCATCCAGAAAACCGGTGTGCCCCACCATGTCGGGATTGGCGAAGTTGATCACGACAAGGTCGTATCGGCCGCTATCGACGGCTTCGACCAACTTGTCCGTTACCTCCGGCGCCGACATTTCGGGCTGGAGGTCGTATGTCGCCACTTTGGGCGACGGCACCAGGATGCGGTCTTCCCCCTGGAACTGCCGTTCTTCGCCGCCGTTCAGGAAGAAGGTGACGTGCGGATACTTCTCCGTCTCCGCGATTCTGAGCTGCGTCATCCCGCGGTCGGCGATCACCTGGCCAAGGACGTTTTCCAACGACTTGGGCGGGAAGATCGCGCTCATCATCGTGTTCAGATGATCGGAGTACTCCACCATCCCGCAGACATCGGCGAAATCGAACGACGTCCGTTCGAACCCGTCGAAGGCGGGATCGACAAGTGCCGAGAGGATTTCACGCGCCCGATCGGCGCGGAAATTGATGAACAGGATCCCGTCGCCGTCCCGCATTCCAGCGTAGTCGCCGATGATCGTCGGCTTGATGAACTCGTCGCCGGCATCGGCATCGTAGGAGGTCTGGATGGCGCTCAGTGCGTCCGGCGCCGAGAGCCCTTCGGCCCGGGTCAGCGCGCGATAGGCGACTTCCACCCGCTCCCACCGCTTGTCACGGTCCATGGCGTAGTAGCGGCCGTCGACGGTGGCAACACGGCAGTTGGGCAGATCCTTCAGACTCTCGAGGAACAGACCGACGGACCGCAGCGCATCCCGCGGCGGGACATCACGGCCATCGGTGAAGGCATGAATCGCCACCGGCACACCGGCCTCGGCCACAGCCCGTGCCACAGCCGCCATGTGATAGTCCTGCGAATGGACACCGCCTGGCGAACACAGGCCCATGACGTGACTGGTACCGCCGGTCTCACGCAGTTTGGCGATATGGGCCCGAAGCGCCTCGGCTTCGGCGAGGCTTCCGTCCTCGCAGGCCCGGTCGATCATCAGCAGGTCTTGCAGCACGACACGGCCGGCCCCGAGATTCATGTGACCGACCTCGGAATTGCCGATCTGGCCCCCAGGCAACCCCACCGCTTCCTCTGACGCCTGCAGGAACGCATGAGGACACTCCTGCCACAGACGATCGAAGGTCGGGGTGTCGCCCAGCCGCACGGCGTTGTACTCAGACGCTTCCCGCCAGCCCCACCCGTCCATGACGCACAGGACCACGGGACGTGGGCGATCCGTCTTGCTGCTCTCGGTCATAATCCGCTCCATCGCTCTTGCGCGGACTATAGGGGAATTCGGTTGAAGACAACATAGGTGCCCGCGTCTGCGGAGACCATTTTCCACGCGCAAGGCAATCCTGCGCAGTCCATTAATGGGCCCTGGGGGAGGCCCCCGGTCAATCGGCGGACGGCTTGGGGAACGTGACCGTTACCGTCGTGCCGACGCCGACGGTGCTGTCGATATCCAGGCAACCGCCGTGCAGCTGCGTCAGATTGTTGACCAGAGCCAATCCCAGGCCGAAGCCCTGATGCGTCAAATCGATCCGGTTGTTCGCGCGCTCGAATGGGCGCAGCAGCCGGCTCAGATCGTCAGTCGCGATGCCGACGCCCGTGTCGGCCACGACGACCGATGTACCGCCGTCAGAGCTTCGATTGCCGCCCACGGTCACGCTGCCATTCTCCTCCGTGTACTTCACTGCGTTGGAGAGAAGATTGAAGAGGATTTGCTTCAACGCCCTTTCGTCTGCATAGACCCTGATCTTCGGCTCTTCAACGGCAAATGCAATCGATACTCCCCGCTTGCGTGCCTGCAGCGTCACCAGCTTCACAGCGGTGCGCAGCACGCCTTCAAGATCCAGCCATTCGGGCTCGATCTGCATCCGGTTGGCCTCGATCTTGGACATGTCCAGCACGTCGTTGATGAGGCTGAGAAGATGCCGGCCGCTTTCATGGATGTCGGCTGCGTATTCGACGTAGTCGACGCGGCCCATCGGACCGAAGATCTGGTCCTTCAAGACTTCGGAAAAGCCGATGATGGCATTGAGCGGCGTGCGCAACTCGTGGCTCATGGCCGCAAGAAAGCTGGACTTTGCTGCGCTCTCGCGGTCGGCCAGCACGCGTGCAATGTCCAGATCGGCCAACTCTTTGCCCAAGCGCCGGATCGTGCTTTCGCTGTAGTCCAGCGCGTTCACCATCGCGAGTTCCTCCTGCAGGATGCGGGCGGCACCCTGCATGGCGGAAACGGCGCGTATCGCATTCGCCCGGCCGTCACGGTCGACGGCTACGATGGCCCCGAAGGGCTGCCCGTCCTGCCGCACGACCGGCGCCGCGGCGTAACCGCGAAAGCCGCATGCGGAAAGCTGCGGCCCCATGGCCACGCCACCCTTCGACACGTCCGGTATGCAATGCGCAGCCTCGCCGGCCAGGCGCCCAGCCAGCGGCAGAAGACCATCGATCTCAGCCGCGGTCAGGCTGGCCGAAGCTGCCATAAGATAGACCCGACTGCCATGGCCGCGGCCGACGACGGCCCCGGCCATGCCCGCCGCTGCGGCGGCCAAGTCGGCCACTTGACGCCATCGCTGCCGCAGCTGCCGGAGCCGAAGCTGCGACGACGATGCATCAGCCTTCCCCGCGATCGATCCAACGATCGGATCATCCGCTCTGGGCCGCGATTTCTCGGTTGTTCGAGCCACCGAATACTCACATACCCCAAAGATCCGCCGGCATGGCCAACGGAATCTTGAGAACCTGCGCCTCCGATCAAAACGCCAAAGACTCTAGCCCCTGACATACGAACCAGATTGCAAAATATACCACCGCACGACGCAAAATTCTACATCGACAAATGTCACGATCTATTAACCAATTTACAAATAAGACCCAAACTAGTGGCAGCACTTCAAATCAACGTGGCTTGAAGTCTTCGCGGTTCAGGCTCGATGATAGGGATGTCCGGCAAGGATGGTGGAGGCACGATAAAGCTGCTCGGCCAGCATGAGCCGGACCAGCATGTGCGGCCAGGTCAGTCGGCCGAACGCCAGCACCTCGGCGGCCTGTGTTCTGATCTCCGCTGCGTGGCCATCCGCACCGCCGATCAGAAAGGCGAGTTCCGGCGTGCCGCCGTCGCGCCACCGGCCAATCCGCTCGGCAAATGCGTCGCTGGTGAGATCGGCTCCGAGAGGATCGAGGGCAACGATCTCCGCTCCCTTTGCGACGGCCCCCAGAAGCAACGCGCCTTCGCGCGCCAACCGCTCCGGCTCGGACACGCGCTGGCGCACCTCGACTTCCCGCTCCTCCACCGTCCAGGGCAGGCGTGCATAGTACGTGTCGATCAGTGAGCGCAAAGCGCGGTCACGCAATCGCCCCACTGCTACGACACGAACGCGCACTGCCGGACGGCCGCTCCGCCCGTCAGCTCACCCAGGGCTCGCGCACGGAGCTCGACGGAGTAGCCTCAACGCCGCCCACAGGCGCATCGCCCCCCCACATCTGCTCAAGATTGTAGAAGGACCGAACCTCGGGCCGAAAGACATGGACAATCACATCGCCGGCATCGATCAATACCCAGTCGGCAGTCGTCATGCCTTCGCAGCTGAGCGACTTGACGCCGGCTCGGCCGAGACGTTCGACAAGATGCTGGGCGATCGAGGCGACTTGGCGCGCAGAGCGGCCGGACGTGACGACCATATGATCAGCGATCGTGGTCTTTCCCGCCAAGTCAATCACTACCGTGTCTTCGGCCTTGTCGTCATCCAACGAAGCCAGCACGGTATCGATAACCTGCAAAGGCAACCGGTCGGCGAACCCTGCAGGATTTGGCCCATCAGTGGTCAGGGCCGGGCTGGTGTCGAGTATGGCTCTCCCCTCGTCCGTTGTCGTCGGCGGTGGCCTGAGACGGCCGCCAGCCTCACGTGGTCCGTCGGTCTTCCGCCGCGGCACGGCGCAAAGCCGTAGCCGAGGCAGGGTGCCGGCGAACACGGCAGAGCACCCAGGCAGGCGGTGCGGCCGTTGCCAGCCGGCGCGACTGCCATGAGCGCTTGCGCGCCCGCGCGAACCTTTGCCCCACATGGCCAAAGGTTCCTTTAAGACCATAGGGAGCACGATCGAAGATCGCAATGGGAACGGTGTGAAAGATCAGTGACCACCGCTGCCAGCGCGGCAGCTCCGTCAGCAGATCGGCCCCCATCAGCCAGACGAAGCGTGTCCGGGGGAACCGCCGCCGGAGATGCACCAGCGTGTCCGCCGTGAACCGGGTTCCCAGATCCTGCTCAAGCGCGGTTACGCGGATCCGCGGATGGTTCGCCGTCGCGCGCGCGCGCTCAAGCCGAACAGCCAGAGGTGCCGTTTCCGCCGAGCCCTTCAACGGATTCTGCGGTGTGACCAGCCACCAGACCTGATCCAGGCCGAGACGCCTGAGAGCAGCCAGGCTGATATGACGGTGGCCCGCATGGGCAGGGTTGAACGACCCGCCCAGAAGCCCGACGGCAAGCCCCGCCCAAAGCCGGCCAGTGCGAAGATGGGGATCGGTGGTCAGGGGCGAACCTGGCCGGTGCCGCGGACCATGTATTTGAAGATGGTCAACTGTTCCGCCCCAACAGGTCCACGTGCGTGCAGCCGGTCGGTCGAGATCCCGATCTCCGCGCCCATGCCGAACTCTCCCCCATCGGCGAACTGGGTGGAGGCGTTGTGAAGGACGATAGCGCTGTCGACAAAGGTCAGGAAGGCCTCGGCCGCGGCTGCGTCTTCGGTCACGATGGCGTCGGTGTGGCGCGAGCCGTAGCGCGCGATATGGTCCAGCGCCTGTTCCAAACCGGCGACAACGCGGACGGAGAGCACGGCGTCGAGGTATTCCGTACCCCAGTCAGCTTCGGTGGCGGGCACGACACGGCCGTCCAGCGCCAGCGTCTCGCCGTCGCCGCGCACCTCGCAACCGGCCGCGATCAGTGCGTCGAGGATCGGCGGAAGCATGGTGCCCGATACGGACCGGTCCACCAGCAGCGTCTCCGCCGCACCGCAGATGCTGGTACGGCGCATCTTGGCGTTGACAGCGATGGCCCGGGCCTTGTCCGGGTCGGCGCCGGCATGCACATAGACGTGGCAGATGCCGTCAAGGTGCTTCAGCACCGGGATCCGGCTTTCCGCCGCCACACGGGCAATCAGCGATTTGCCGCCGCGCGGCACGATCAGATCGACAGTGTCGCTCATGCGCAACAGCGCGCCCACGGCCGCCCGGTCGGTCGTCGGCACCTGCTGCACGGCCGCCGGCGGCAGCCCGGCGGCGGCCAGACCTTCGGCCAGGCAGCCGGTAATCTCACGCGCGGAATGGAAGCTCTCACGGCCGCCGCGCAAAATGGCGGCATTGCCGGCCTTCAGGCATAAAGACCCGGCATCCGCCGTCACGTTCGGCCGGCTCTCGTAGATGATGCCGATGACGCCGATGGGCACCCGGACCCTGGCAATGTCCAGGCCGTTGGGGCGCTGCCACCGCGCAATCTCCGTGCCTACGGGATCGGGCAGGCGGGCCACATCCTCCAGCCCCGCCGCCATGGCTTCGACGCGGTCGGCCGTCAGGCGCAGGCGGTCGACGAAGGCAGACGATATGCCCTCGCGCTCCGCGTCCGCCACGTCCTGTCCATTGGCCTCGAGCACCTGCGCACTGCGCACCCTCAAGGCCTCGGCCGCCGTCACAAGGGCGCGGTTCTTCGTGTCACTCGACGCCACTGCCAGTGCAGCAGCGGCCTCGCGCGCCGCCGCACCCAGCCTGCCCATAATGTCGTCGACCGTCTCACGGCCGATATCCTCGACAACGCTCACCGTCGATGCTTCCTCTCGGCATCCCACCCGCGGGCCGTCGCCCGAAGCGAGCACCATAGTGCATCATCGGCGGGAAATCAGCGCCCGATCGGCGTCATGCCCCCGAACGCTGCCCGTCTCCGGACACCTGGCCGAAGATGCGCGGTGCGAACCGTTCGCTGAATCCGGACAGAAAGCCGATCACCCAAAGCATGTGGAACTGGATCTCGCCACCTTGCGACACGCTAAGCCCGCTGATCGTCACCAGTTCCGTCTTCAGCACCGAGAACACGGCCAGCGAGAAGATCATGGCCACCAGCGGCTTGAAAAAAGCCCGGATGAAGACGGTCGCCGGATCGTAGGGCTGCAGGTTTGACGTTTCCGGCGTGACGGTCAACGACACGACGATGCTGGCCAGACTGCCGAGGAACGCCGACATCAAGAGCGCGAAGACGTCCTTACGGTCGTAAGGCGTCAGGGGATCTTCCTTGCCCGGGGTCACGTGGACCGAGACCGTGCCGACACCTATGGCGCCGTCGTCGTCCGACACTTCGATCTTCAGCGTCAGCGTCGGAACGCGGTCGTAGTTGAGGGAGGAGGGCTGCACCACCCTCAGACGGCCCGTCTCGAGATTGACGTCGAACGCGCCGCCCTCGTTCCCTGCGGTGATGGCGTATGAAAGAACCTCGCCCTCGTCCTGATCCTCGGCCGTCAACGTCCCCACTTCAGTTGAGGGGGCTGCATGTTCGCTGACGACGAAGATCTGATGCACCATCGTTGGCGGATCGTTCGCATCGGTGACGAACACATTGACCGTCTCGGTCACCGGCAGCCCTGAGCCCGCCACCTCCAGCGTCAGCCTCCGGACCGGCTCCGTCTCGTGGTCCAGCAGTGAGCCATCCGTCACAATCAGCATTCCGTCCGAATGGTTGACGTCAAACGCTCCATCTTCGTTGCCTTCGATGATGGTGTAGACGGGCTCTGCGTCCGTGGCCTTGCTTTCGAGCGGCCCGACCACTTCGCCCGGATCCGCATGCTCCTGGACCGAGAATGAGTAGTCCGCCCGCGCAGGCTCGTCGTCGGGTCCGGTGGGTCCTTCTTCCGCCTCTTCCGATTCCGTGACCGGGTCCGGGGGATCGATCGGGGGGGATGCATTGTCCGGCTCGAACTGGGACAGGATCATCCAGGCGGCAACCATGGCCAGCAAGAGCGCCCAGATCATTCCTGCCAGCGCGGCACTGCCCGGTCTGCCGCGCCCTACCATGTAGATGAGCCGCATTCCCCAGGACCGCTGCCAGTTGGCCAGCAGCGCAGTCTCGACATACATCCGGCGGCAGACGGTCAGGTTGGGCTGCTCAGCCGTGATCATGGGGACGATCGACCGGAACATGGCGACCAGCTGGTCGCTGTAGGTGGTGCGCAGTTCGCAGATCCGATAGGCCAGTGGGATCAGCTCGGAAATCTGGCGCTGGACTTCCTCTTCCAGCTTCTTTGACGCGTGATCGCCAAGCGCCTTGATTTCAGCGGAGAGATCGGGACGCGGGCCGTCGGTGGAGCCGAGCGCCCAGACAGCCTTCAGAAACCTGCGGATCCGGCCCGGTCGGCCGTCTTGCTGCCCGTTATCCTGCGGCTGAGGATCGCCGACCATCGGAGCTCTCCCTAATTCAGACCGATTCTATGTCAGTCTCTTAATATTGACTCCCCGCAACAATCAGTTCAACTTCGCAAAAAAGTGGCCCCCGGCCTACGCCGCGGGGCCTCAAGTCCAAGTCAGGAGTAACGCAATAGATACGCGCGGTAATTATACTAGCCATCGGCAGCCGACGACGCTGTGATGGCCATCACAGTCTGTTGCAGGGTCTTCGTATTCCATCTTTGGGGGGTGTCGATCGGCCGGCGGCAGCGTGCGCAATGCCGGCCGGACGCCGGACGCGGAAACTTGTGGGAGGTCGAGCGTTGCGAATCCCGACTTGGCTGCGTTCCAGACGTGTTTCGATGGAGACGCGTAACGAAAGGCTGCCGCCGAGTTTGATCGACCACCTCGCCAGCGATGCCGAGCGCTTCCGTGTCCATTATCCGGAGGAGGGCCCGGTCCCCCTTTCCCTTCCCGACGGGGCAGCCTCATTCCTGGCCTATTGTCAGGCTGTCAAGACGGTCGGCGAGGTCGCGCTTCGTGAGAAGTTCGACATGTTCATGCTGCGGCCCTGGTACGGCTACCTGATGATCCTCGACTATCTGCCGGAGGAAGATGACTTCCGTTATCGGCTGTACGGGTCGGAGATCGCCGCGAACTCCGGCTTTGACATGACGGGCAAACAGGTCGGCAACTTCAAGAGCGATACCGGCGCCTTCTTCCGTCGCACCTATCTGGATGCAGTAACGCGCAAGCGCATCGTCTACACCGCCAACCTGTCCGAACACGCTCAGTATGTTCTGTGGTGGCATCGCATCATTTGCCCGGTTCGACGCGGCGACGGTCTCCAGGTCATCGCCTGCAACTATCCGGTGTTCGCGCTCTAGCCGATCATCGCTGAGGGAACGGGGCTGGAGCACTTGACACGCATTTTCATTTCATCAATTCTCGACATATGGACATTTCAACGGCGGTCGCTTCACTCTCTGCATTGGCGCAGGAAAGCCGCCTCAAGGTCTTCCGACTGCTGGTCGAATGCGGGCAGGACGGCATCGCCGCTGGGGAGATCGCGCGTGCGCTCAGCATTCCCCACAACACGCTTTCGAGCCATCTGAGCCTGCTGGTGCAGGCCGGCCTGATTCAGTCCCGGCGGGACGGACGCTCGATCATCTACGCGATCGATCTGGCGGGCACGCGCCGGCTCTTCGGGTTCCTGATGCAAGACTGCTGCCGGGGACAGCCTGAGATTTGCGCGCCGTTGCTTGACGCCGTGTTTCCGGCCTGCGGCGACTGACGGTGACAAAGGGATGGCCTCGTGCACACCGATCCTGCCGAAGCCGAGCCCCACAAATATGCCGCTGTCACAATTCCTACATTGCAATTCCTATAGTATGCGCGCTGTCGACCCAACACTCAGCCGAGCGTGAGGCCCCATGACCGACAGAACCTACAACGTCCTGTTCTTGTGCACGGGCAATTCCGCCCGCAGCGTGATGGCCGAATGCGCACTCCGCCGCTGGGGCCCCGGCCGCTTCAACTCCTTCTCCGCCGGCAGCCATCCCAAGGGCGAAATCCACCCGATGACGCTCCGGCTGCTGCAGGATCTCAACTACAAGACGGACGATCTCCGCAGCAAGAACTGGGATGAGTTCGCGCAGCCGGACAGCCCTCCGCTCGACTTCGTCTTCACGGTGTGTGACCAGGCTGCGTCGGAAATCTGCCCGATATGGCCGGGACAACCCATGTCGGCCCATTGGGGCGCGGAGGATCCGGCCGCCTTCATCGGCCCGGACGACCGGGCGTATCAGTTCTTCAAGCGCGTCTATCTGGAGCTGGAGAACCGCATCAAGATCTTCGCCAGCCTGCGACTGGAATCGCTGGACATGCTGGGGCTGCAGAAGAGTCTGGACGATATCGGCAAGACGTCTGCCAGCGAAACCGTGGGAGCCTGATCCACGATGTCATTCGACCTGACCCGGCGCCTCTCGGCAGAGGCGCTGGGAACGGCTTTGCTTCTGGCCACCGTCGTCGGCTCCGGCATCATGGGCGAGCGGCTGGCGGACGGTAATGTCGCGATCGCCCTCTTGGGCAACACGATCGCCACCGGCGCTATTCTGGTGGTCCTGATCCTTGTGTTCGGGCCGATCTCCGGTGCGCATTTCAACCCCGCAGTGACGCTTGTCTTCCTGTTGCGGAAGGAAATCGCAGGCACTGCCGCCATTGCCTATGTCGCGGTTCAGGTCGCAGGCGGGCTGGCCGGGGTGTGGGCGGCACATGTGATGTTTGCGGAGGCGGTATTTCAGACCAGCACCAACAACCGGACCGGCGGCGACCAGTGGTTCGCCGAGGCCGTCGCGACCTTCGGCCTGGTGGCGACGATCCTGGGTACGCTCAGATGGCGACCGGAAGCGGTCCCCTTTGCGGTCGGCCTGTTCATCACCGCCGGCTATTGGTTCACGGCCTCGACCTCTTTCGCCAATCCGGCCGTCACGGTGGCGCGATCGTTCACCGATACGTTCAGCGGAATTGCGCCAGCGCATGCGCCGGCATTCATCGCCGCCCAGTGCGTCGGGGCCATCGTCGCGACGGCTGTTTTCGCTTGGCTACTGAAGCCCGCCTCCGGGGCGCAGACGGCCGCTGAGGTCGCTAAGGCAGACGCGCCCGCCGCCGAATAGGCGTCGCGCACACCTCTGCGCTCCCATCACGACCTTTCTGGCCGCCGCGGCTCTTTCTCCCGCTTCGCAAAAAGTAACCCCGGTGACCGAAGTCACCGGGGTCGAGTTCACCCAGGCAGGGAGCTGTGCCCGAGGAAGGCACGAGCGGGAAAGTGCAGTAAACGCGGGCGCCTCACAGTGATGGCCGTCACTATCGAGAAAAAACTCTTAAAATAAATCTGAAGCTATATGGAGCTTTCTTCCATACGCATAGAAAAAAGGTCCCGGCGGCGAGCCGCTGGGACCAAGTTTCCAGGCAGGGAGATGTGCACGAGGAAGGCACAATTCGGATTATTATTGAGATTTGTGAGTTTTGCTGTGACGACCATCACTGGGGGTGCTTTTTTTCTCCAGATTCTGTTCGTGGCGGAGGATTGCTGCGTCGATGCACCGACGCCTTGGCGAAATGCCGGAATGGGTAGGGGCGATCGCCGATATCTCCCTGCAAAATGTCGACCTCATCGTTTGGCGTAGATCTGCGATTTGAGTGCGGATGCTCGACGCCGCAAGCACGTAGATAGTCATCGTCGCCGAACGCGATCACACTCTACAAGACAGGTTGATACTGCCAAGACAATGGGGATCATGAGATGGCGACTACAAAAGAATATAGCTCAGTCATTCCAGTTCGCGGCGTCGCTGGTATCTTGGCACAGGCTTGTGTCGATGGCGTACATGGCGGAACGATCTGTGCAGTGATTACACCGCATGAGGCAGTGCCCCGTGACATTGCTTGCGTACCCTGCACTGCGACCGGGCGCTGTCGTGTCATCCCGCAGCCAAGCTTCTTGCATGAGGGCTGTTGGGGCCTGATGGGCAGAGACGGCCTCCTGCGGCAAAAGTGGGGGCCGGGTCGCGGGGCGGCCATCTTCCCGAGCGCCCCGGGCGCTGATAGTCTGTCGCCCCATGGCGCAAGACACTCATGTGCTGGATGCAATGGACGCCGGGATCGCGGATGATCGGCGTTTTGCGGCCTCCGGCCATGCTGAGATCGACGTGAGCACGGACCCGGAGCTGGCGGCTCTGGCCAAAGCCATCGCCAATCCAACGCGCATCAAGATTCTGCGTATCCTGTTGTCCCGTGATTGGACGGTCTGCGGCGAGATCGTCGATGAGCTTCCGTTGGCGCAATCAACGGTGTCGCAGCATCTCAAGGTGCTGAAGCAAGAGGGCTTCATCCGCGGCGATGTCGACGGCCCCAAGCCCGGCTATTGCGTCAACCCGGCGACAATCCAGCGGCTGAAGACACTCGTCGGCGGTTTATGAGGTGCTGCGGCGGCCGTCCGCAGCGCTCTCGGTCGAGGGGACCATTGGCAGCTTGGCTACCCATGCCCCCCGTGGCGACGAGATCTCAGCAACACCCCGGCGAACAGGCCGGACCGGCAGCCTTGCCAGTGCCGGCGGCCGACGGCGATGGGACACCTCGAAGAGCTGGTCGCCTTGGGTGGTGATCCGTGATTTCCTGTCGATGTCGGCAGTAAGGGACGGATGGCGGACCAGCCAGGTTGCTTTGACGGCGACGAGCGCCTGGATCAGCTATCTGAAGCTGACGCTCCGTTGGAGCGATTGCTGGCGGGGGTCGATTTCGAGCTGTTTCGGCCGGACCTGGATCATGCGCTGCAGCGGTCGGACCGGCCCAAGGGCGGCCGGCCGCCGGTTGACCCGGTGCTGATGTTCAAAATCCGGGTGCTGCTGGCGCTCTGCGGCATGTCGGATGAACAGGCGGAGTATCAGGTCCGCGACCGGCTCAGCGTCACGCGCTTTCTTGGCCTCGGACTGGACGGGCGCGTGCCGGACCGCACCAAGTCACCGCCCCCAATCTCTCGCCAAGAGGGCCATGACCGCCTCTTGCCGCCTTCTTTCCACCGATCAGGTCGGTTCTTCGAGGTGTCCAAGAGATAAGCGCGACCGTCAGACGACGCCGCGCTCAAGATCTTGTTTTGGGTACGTGAAGCGTAGCACAGCCCAAAAAAAGGGTCCCGGCGGCAAGCCGCCGGGACCAAGTCACCCAGGCAGGGAGATGTGCACGAGGAAGGCACGAGCGGGAGAATGCCCGCCTTCACCCCGCTTGGCTGTGACGGCCATCACTCCCCGGAAAAAACGCATCCGCTCAGCTGGACGCAGCTGCCCCGGTAGTTGGGGCGTCCGGGAAACTGGGAATAGACGGGCCCGCGGATCTCGACCATCGTCTTCGCCGCACCGGTGACGGCGCCGAAGGGAATGGGGGATCCCATCAGGGTCGACTCAAGCGCGCCGGAAGCCGCACCCGCGACGAATTCCGCGATCGTGGGATCACGGTACTCGATGCGCGTGCCGCAAGCGCCAAGGGCAAGCAGCACTATGAGGATCGACGCGCGGATCAGGGTCATCGGGCGGCTTTCGATCGGACGCCAGCGAGACTCTCGCGTCCAATGGCAGCCACCAGCCTAACGCAGGCGACTGACCAAGGCGTTAACGCCGGCCGACAGCGGTTGCAGGGGGTGGCAGTCCCGGCGTATCAGGCGCCGATCCCCGTTCCCAATTGGCAAGGTCATACACCCGTGTTCGACAACGAGACGATCTGGACCGCCATCGGCTTTCTCGGCCAAGCGCTCTTCGGTGCCCGGTTCCTGGTGCAGTGGGCCGTGTCGGAGCGCGAGCGGCGCAGCGTCATTCCCCTGGCCTTCTGGTTCCTGAGCATCGGCGGGGGCATAGTCATGCTGACCTATGCCATCTGGCTTGAGGCATACCCCATCATCCTCGGCCAGGTCAGCGGCTTGGCCGTCTATCTGCGCAATCTCTATTTCGTCTATCGTGAGCGGCGGCAGGCCACCGTGGCGGCGGATTGATCCTGCCGGGCCGCCCTCGCTGCGCTATTCCGCCGCAGCCGCCGATAGTTTGGCACTGCCGACCAACCCGCCCATCAGCCAGCGCACTTCGCCGGCGGCGTCCTGCAGCGGCAGCAACACCCGCTCATAATCCAGTGAGCGACCGGTACGGTTCACGAAGTGATGCCGCGTGCAGATCGGCCGCCGATTGTCGGCCGCCAAGGCATAGTCGTGCACGATCTCGCGATACTCGTCAGCCAGATCGATGTCTTCCAGGGCGCTGCCCGTCAGATCCATGCCGAACAGATCGGCGACGTCCGGACCGCACAGTGAGAAGCGAAAGCGCGGAGCGGCATCCGATACGTCGATCAGGAAGGCGTGGGGCAGCAGATCGCGGATGTCCTCCGGCACGATTTCGTCCCGCCGCGGCATGGCCCGCTGGCCGCGCTTACCCTCCCAATAGTCATAAAGTCGCTGCAAGACGGGATTCTTGATCGACGGAGCCGGCCTGACTCGGGGCATGACTGCGTATCCTCCGTGACATCTATGGGATGTCGCCGCTTTTTCGCATGCGGCGATTTCTTAGAATTCTACAGCTTAACGGTTTCAAAGATCGACCCTAGAGTTCGCCTTTCGCCCGAAAAGGCCGATCGGGGAGGGCCAGCCGATGCCGGGTTTCGATCAGCAGATCACGTTCCTTCATACCGACGACCTGACTGCGGCCGACCGCTTCTACGGCACTCTCTTGGGTCTCCCGCTGGTGCTGGACCAGGGCGCCTGCCGCATTTATCGCGCGGCAGGCGACGCCTTCATAGGCGTCTGCAGCCACAAGGGCGCGCCCTCAGAGACCGGATCGGTCATCGTCACGCTGGTCACGCCGGACGTGGATGCCTGGTACGAGGAACTCCGTCGGCAGGGTGTCGCCTTCGAGAAGGCGCCCGCCGACAACGAGACCTTCGGCATCCGCCACTGCTTTCTGCGCGATCCGGCCGGCTATCTGGTGGAAATCCAGTGTTTCCGGTCGCCGGCTTGGCCATCACCGCAGCGCTGACCACATCGCAGCCCGAACGGGCCGCACAGCGGCTCAGACCACCGCGACAGGGCTTCCCACCCCAAGGTCCAGTGCTGCGGCCGCGCTGCCGTGGTTGACCGCAAGCTCCACCAGCCCCAGGCTGTTGACGTACCAGAAGGCCGTTCCCGGCGGGACGGCGCTGAAGGTGTCGGCGCGGGACAGCCGCCGCGACCCGACTTCCAGCACTGCCTCCGTCGCCAACGCCCGGCCTTGGATGGCCGTCATGGCATTGCCGAATCCGTCGATATAGATCACGCCCAGGCCGCTGTTCGCGCGTGCCGCCGGCGCAGCGATCGGGTCTCCGGGCACCGGCTGGCCCGAGGCGATCATTGCCGCAACCGGGGCGAACAGGTCTCGGCCGTGAAAGCTGGAGGAGAGCCGCTCGGGCCGCCATGTGATCTCCCAGACGTCGATGCTGGCGGCGCAGGCCAGCCAGGGCTGGAACAGTCCGTTGTCCGGCCCCACCAGCCAGACGCCGTCCAGGTGCAAGGCCAACGGCCGGCGCGCGGAGCCGACGCCCGGATCCACGACGGCGAGGACCACCGACCCCGCCGGGACATGGCCACCGAGCGCCGCCAACAGATGGCCCGAAGGCTCAGGCCGGAACTTTGGCGCATCGTGCATCAGGTCGATCACGGACACGCCGGGCGCGCGGGCCGCCAATACCGCCTTCATCTGACCGACATAGGGGCCGGCATACCCGAAATCGGTGAAGAGAAAGATCATCGGCGCTGTCATCGCATCGGGCGACTGGGCTCGACCCTAGTCGACCCGGCACGAGCGTGTCGACCCGTGGCCGCAACCATGCGATACCTTATGAAATCCGGAATCGACCGGTAAGCGTATGTTCATCTGTCTATGTCGAAGTCGTTGGGATGCCGAAGTGTGATGGGGACGTTGGTGTGAGGCGGGTGGCGGAAGACGGTGTGCCGTTCGACGTGGCTGCGATCGACAAGATCGCGGAAACGGTGATGCCGGCGACCGTTGCGTCTCTCGTCACGCTTTTCCTTGAAGAGCTGGACGAAAGGCGGTCGCTGATCTGCGCGGCGATCGGCCGCCGAGACCTATCGACCCTCTCCCGCGAGGCGCATGCGCTCAAATCCAGTGCCGGAACCTATGGCGCGCCGAGGTTACGGCAAGTCTGCTTGGCCCTGGAGCGCGCCTGCCAGCGCCGCGATCGCCAGCGCGCAGTCATGTCTGCGACATCGCTGGTGCGGGCGATCGACCAGACGGCGGCCGCGGTTCGCGATTGGCTGCAGCGACCGCACGACGGCATCGCGCAATAATCGATCCAGGATTCGGTACGGTTGATACACAAGCAGATTTGGAGTAGAGTTTCAGAATTCATTCAGCGCTTGACGACCGCAACAAATGGTAAACCGCGGATTAATGAATCGAATTTCTTCGTTGCGTCGGATCTTCCGCGATGACGACGAGGAAGATTTATTATCAAAACGTAAATCCGGCTCCTGGAAGATTGATTCGATGGATTTCTCCTTCCTCACGCTGGAGGAGATCCTCAAGGTAGAGCCGTCGCTGCTTGGCGAACGTCTCTATATCATCACCTTGCGCCAGTTCCGTGAATCGCTGGGGGATGAATGGTCGCGCTATGCCGAGAAGGTGCAGCTGATCGCGGAGTCCGTTGTCCGGCGCCATGTCGGCCGCAAATGTGCAACCGGGCGTGAGGGCGACGACACGTTCATCCTGTCCTTTGCCTCTCTGTCGAAGGAAGACGGGGCGCGCCTCGCCGCGGAGATCGCGACGGATTTTATGAAGCACCTGATCGGTGAGCGGTTCTCCGACGCGCCCATCGGCGTCGGCGATATTCCGCGCGATCAGGTTGTACGGGGCGACGGCACCGTGGATGGGCGGGCGCTGGACCGTGCGATCTCCGAGACGCGCGCCATGCGCCTGGACGCCGACGGCAATCTGGTCGCCTTGGCCGACGATCCGCTGGACGGGTTCCTCAAACCCATCGAGCCGCAGCAGCGGGACGGCGCCGTGCGCACGATCACCGAACAGCGGCGCGCCCAGCCGAAAGACTCAGAGCCCCAGTGGCAGCCTTTGCGTTGGCCGCCTTTAGGCTTGATGCGGCCGGAAGCGTTGACCATCCCCCCGATCGATCCGGAAGACGCGCTGCCTGACGACATCGAGATCGGCTACCGTGCGGTATGGAGTCGGGGCCGCGGCATGGAAGGCACTTACCGCGCCTTGCCGATACGATGCGGCAAGACCGGGTCGGCCCGCGTGCTGGCGGGCGACGCCAGCGAAGGCGCCCGCGCCAACCTGGATCTGGCATTGGCGTTTGCGGCTCTGGAGCTTGTCGAGCGTGGGATCGAGTTGCGCCGGCCGCTTCATGTGCTGGTGCCCGTCCGGTTCGCCAGCACGCAGCCGCCGATCGGGATACAGCTTGACCAAGTGCTGCGATATTTCCCCGACCCGGCACGGGCGCGCCATCTGATGATCGAGCTCGTCGACCTGCCCGACGGTCTGAACCGCGAAACACTGGGCGCGGCGGTGGCCCGGCTACAGGGACTGTGCCGCGACGTCCTGCTGCGGGCAAATGGCCGGGTACCACTGGATACACTGCTGGCGGCGCGACCGGGCGCCATAGGCTGGGCGCTGGGCGGCCGGCCGGAAGCCGAGGCGTGCACTCTGATCGACGCGTTTGCGCGCTCGTTCAAAGGGGCGCGGCTCTATCTCTGGGGTGTCCGTGGCGGTCGGATTCTCGCCGCCGCGCACCGGGCGGAAGCGGCCTTCCTGAACGCGGACGCCGTTTACCCCGACGACCGGACGCTGACCACCCCCGTGCCGGATCCCCTGGCGGCATCCATGGCCGCAACGGCATAGACCAGCGGTCGCGGCTTCACCAGCCAAACAGCCACGGCAGCATGGATTCCACAAACACCATGCCGCTTTCCTCCGGGCCGCTTTCCTCTGAGCCGTCTTCCTCCGGGCCGCTTTCATCGGGATCCTGCGCTGCGGGCTGCGATGGTGCCTCTTCGGCCGCCGGTTCCTCTGGCAGGGCCGCCTGCTCGGACTCCGATGGCGGCGCCTCCGGCGGATCGTCCGGCGTCGTTCGGGCCGGCTCGTCCACGACAGCCGGCGACCGGGGGGACGGCTCGGCCGCCATCGGTGGAGCCGGCGCCGGCTCCACGGCAGGCGGGGCCGGATCCGCTGGCGGCGTCGGTGCCGGCACGCTCGCCCTTGGCGCCGGTTGGGGCGCGATCGCCGCTGGCGGCGCCGGGGCGGGGACGGCCCGCGCGACGCCGGGCAGCTGTTCGGCTGGGATGTTCTGCTCGGCCGTCGGCGTGCCAAGGACCGGTGCACGCCTCTCGTTCAGCGTGAAGATGATGACATAGAGCGGCGCGAAGCAGGCGAGCACGATGACGACGCCGACGAAGACGGCCAATGCCGTGCGACCGGGCGAGCTCCGCTCGACAGTCTGAGCCTGGATGGTCATCGTGCCGCTTCTCCGTTACCGTACGTGTCGACCATGCGTATTCCGATCCCTGTTCACAACGCCCGTATCCTTCGGCAGTGCTGAAGCATCAGATCATCCGTGCCGGCCGGTTCGATCGGTCAGGCCGATGACAAGTCTTATCGACCAGTGCGACGCTTGTGATGATGCGACTGCGAAGCCTGTCCCATAGCCTATCCGCGCGGCTGCTGCTGCTGACGATCTTCTTCGTCATGCTGGCCGAGGTGCTGATCTACACGCCATCTGTGGCACGATTTCGGCTGAACTGGCTGGAGGACAAGCTGGGCGACGGCCATCTGGCGGCTTTGGCCGTCGTGGCTGCGGCACAAGACATGGTCACGGAAGAGCTGGAGAACGAGCTTCTGACCAGCCTCGGTGCCTTTGTGGTCGACCTCAGGCAGACGGACGAGCCGACGCGTCTGTTGCGGTTCGACATGCCGCCTGTGCCGGAGAGGATCTTCTTTCTCGACGAAGGCAACGCGTTCACCCTGATTCGCGACGCCTTCGACAGCATGATCAACGGCCATGACCGTGCCATCCGGGTCGACGGGTACTCCCCGCATGACGCGACCACCAAGGTGATGATGATCATCGACGAAACGCCCCTGGCGGAAGACCTGGAGGCGTTTTCTTGGCGCATTCTCGCGCTGTCGATCTTCATCTCGCTGATCACGGCTGTTCTGGTCTATGTCAGCCTGCACTGGCTCTTGGTGCGGCCGATGAAAAACATCACCGACAAGGTGGTGGCTTTCCGCGACGATCCGGACGACGTCGCCAGCATTCTGCCCACCAGCCAGCGGCGCGACGAGATCGGCCGAGCCCAACGAGCGCTGCATGATATGCAGGATGCGCTCCGCGCCGCGCTGAAGCAGCGCGAGCGGCTGGCCGCCATGGGCACGGCGGTCACCAAGGTGAACCACGACCTGCGCAACATCCTGTCCAGCGCATCCCTGGTGTCGGAACGGCTGGCCCAGAGTGAAGATCCGAAGGTGCGCCAAGCGATCCCGCGCCTGTTCGATTCGATCGACCGGGCCGTGGATCTCTGCAGCAAGACGCTGGTCTATACGCGCGAGGGCGCGCCGCCGCTGAAACGCGTGTCGCTGGAGCTTGGCCGGTTGGTCGACGAAGCGGAGCCTTTCCTGGCGACCGCGCGCACCACAGAGACGCGGTGGCTGAACGAGGTGCCGAAGGGACTGATGGTCAAGGCCGATCAGGAGGAGTTTCTGCGGGTGCTGGTCAATCTCGCCCGCAACGCCTTCCAGGCGGGTGCCATGACGGTCGCCGTGCGCGCATCGGTCGTCGACAGCGCGACGCAGATCGACATTGCCGATGACGGGCCCGGGTTGCCGCCGCGGGCACGCGAACACCTGTTCCAGCCCTTCGCCGGATCGGCACGTCCGGGCGGCACGGGCCTGGGCCTGGCGATCGCACGGGAGATCGTCAGCGCCCATCGCGGCCAGCTCTCGCTCGTGGAGTCCGACGCGTCGGGCACCACCTTCCGCATCACGCTGCCCCGCTGACCGGCGCGCGACGCGCTTGCCCGCGGGCAGCATTGGGATAGGATGGCGGCGACGCACCTCATGGGGACAACTGACAAACATTGTCGCCGCCAATCCCGTCACTGCAGAGGTACAGCGCCCTAGACGGCAAGACCTTTCTGATCTGTGTCGGTGCGATGCGGTGCGGGACAAGCTGGCTCCATCACTATCTGGGGTCTCTGCCCGACGTCACCGTGTCTGCCCTCAAGGAACTCAATTTCTTCAACACGAAGTTTCCTGAGAATGCGCTGAACGACATGGACGCGTTCGCCTTGAAACGGCTCGGCTTTCACTTGGGCCAGGCTGGCGACGGCGTCGACAATCTGGAGTGTCGGCCAACCTTCCGAGCCAGTGTCGACCGGGTTCAGATGATCTACGATGACGACGCCTATTTCGGCCATTTCGCCCGAATCTGCGCGCCCGGCACCCGGACATTCTGCGACATCACGCCGGCCTACGCGGTCATCGGCCAGAGCGGTTTTGCATATGTGAGGGATTTCTGCGCCTCGCAGGCTATTGCGCTCAAGATCCTCTTTGTCATGCGCGATCCGGTCGACCGCCTGTGGTCGCAGCTGCACCACCTGCAGCAACTCAACCGGAAGAGCGATATCCTGGCGAATTGGCCCGAAGCGATCCGGTCGCCCCGGGTTCTTGCCCGAACGGATTATCAGCGGACCGTCTGCGATCTGGACAGCGCCTTTCCGTCAGAGGACATCCTCTACCTATTCTATGAAGACCTCTTTGCGGATGAGGCTCTTTCCCGACTCTGCGGCTTTGCCGACGTCGGCTTTCGCCCAGGCGACATCGGCGAAGCGAAGAACCAGACGGAGCTGAAGAGCGGGCTACCGGACGACGCGCGTGTCGCTTTTGGGGCGGTGCTGGCGCCACAGTACGAGTTCTGTCGTCAGCGTTTCGGCAACGCGGTTCCGGCGGGGTGGCAGTTTTAGCGGCCTGGTGCCTGGCGACTGACACCCGATGGACTGTGTGTCCCGGCCATTCCGGCCGAATTCGCCCCCACGGATCTCGTCATTCTGGATCTTCCCGGTCTAGTGCTTCGAAAGAAACTCAGCCGCGAAAATCCAAAATGCGGCAAGTGACCGCGATCACTGCTTCCCCGTCACGACTGTGCGATACAGACTCCTGAAGATCAGACACCTCGTGAGCGGCGGCACCTAAATACGCTAACTCCACCTGGATTGTCGAACCACACATGTCGGAGGAAGAACTATGCCGGAAGACGCCATCGTTTCTTACGATCTCGGGGACGTTCTTGGTAAGGTCAATCGCACTGACGTACATGACTTGTACGCCGAGACCAGCTACCTTGAGAACTTCGGGAAGCGTGGAACCTATAGCGAAGTGAAGCAATCGGCCGAATATACCGAGGTCTCGGAGGACATGGGCCCGCCGGTCCATACCATCGGTCTCGATGGGGCAGATTCCGGCTTGTTCTGACGGCCGCCGACGTGGCCTTTGGATCCCGATGCAGGGCCAACAGGCTACGATGAGAAGAAACAGCTAAGCGCCTTTGTGACCCTCGAAGTAAGGCCGTGCTGCTTTGGCACGGCCTCACTCGGCCACGGCGCAGAACAAATCCTAGGGCGAGAAGCGCACTTCCACTGCTGAGAGGTCGCCGTATTCCGTCCGCGCCGTCTGGCCCGGTACGAGCGTACGGATGCCGGTGCAGGTGCCGGTGGAGATGACCTGCCCGGCCCTGAGCGCAACGCCATCTTCCGAACCGCGATAGTCGGCGTCGGACAGGCGGTTGGCGAGCCAGGTCAGCGCCTCCAGCGGGCTGCCATAGGCAAGGCCGCCCCTGCCCGCCCCGGTTTCCACACCATCCACCAGCATCCGGATATCGGCATCGACCAAGTCGATCGACCGCCAGTCCGTGCGGCCGGCCCCCAGCACCAGGGCGCCGTTGGCCGAATTGTCGGCGATGATCGACGGCGCGCCGACCGTCAGCCAGTCCGTGTAGCGCGGCGACACGACCTCGATCGACCCGTGCAGGCTGGCGACGTGGTCCGCTACCTCCTCCGGCAGCCACGGCTCGGACCGGGCCGGCAGATCGCGTGCCATGCGGAACGCGAATTCCCCTTCCACCTTCAAGAGATGGAACCGGTCTGCCGGCAGTTCCGCCGGGCTGTCCACCAGCATCGGCGCATAGACGCGGCCGAAGAACGGCTCGTCCACATTCAGATACTGCCGCTGGTCTTCCGCCGTGCAGCCGATCTTCCACCCCGGGACGGGCCAGCCGGAAATGCGGGCAAAGGCAGCCTGGATGGCATAGCCGTCCATCGCCGTCTCGGGCCTTAGATGCTCCGGCAGGCCGTCAATAGCCTGCACGCCAGCGCGGGCGTTCAAGAGGATATGGGCGGCCGCTTCGACGGCCTGGGGCGATGCAAGGCTCATGGGGCCACGCTACGGCCTCGCGCCCGGTCGGGCAACCTCACGTGGCGCATATCGGGGGCGACTGGCCCGCTCAGGGCGCAGTGCCAGGCTGATAGTTCACGCGCCAGTCATAGCTGCGATAGCCGACGTCATAGTCTTCCGGCAGCGGATCGTCGCGATACCGGTTGATATAGGCGGCGACGCTGCCCGCTGTGGCCACGAACTCTTCCTCGTAGAAGGCATAGATCTCGTTCAGCTCGACGGTCCGCGCCTCCGGGTCGATGCGCACCGAGCGGTCTTCCGTGGCGAAGCGCCGCGCTTCCCGATCGAGATCGGCATCCAGGGTGGCAGCCTCGAACGGTTCTTGCGGCAGGATCGGGCAGTCGCGGACCATGCAGTTGACGGCGAAATGGATCCGCGGATCGCCGAATCCGCCGATGATCACCTCGCGTTCCAGGTCCAGGAGATTGATCGACCGGCCGCCCACCTGGAAATGCGGGGTGACGAAGAAGTTCACCAGCTGCACGCTGCCTAGGGAATAGGGAAAGTCCTGGCGGATCACGTTGTACATGGCCAGCGCGTTGTAGGCGTTGATGTAATAGGCAAGAGCATCGGCCTCGCTCGGGAACAGCTCAGGCCGGTTCTCCGGGCTGACCGCGGCAATGTAGACGACATAGCGCTCCAGCGCCGCGGGCGCACGCGACAGGCCGACGAAATCCGTCCGCCCCCGTTCATCGACATGGGTCTGCAGAACGGTCGCCCAGTCCTCAGCTGCCTGTTCGGGCGTCCGGTCCGCATCCACCGCTTGCCGCGGCGTCGGAACGCCGTAACAGCCGGCAAGCACGACGGCCAGGAGGCCGAGCAGGACGCCCCTCATCGACCCACTCCGTCTGAGCCGCCCGAGGGGTGTTTCGCGCGGCCCTTTCGGGTCTTTGGTGTGAGCCGGAGTGGCGGTTCCCCATCCGGTCCACCGCCAGGGGTGCGCAGCCGGCTCAAGATGAACTCGTCGCGTCGGGCGTTGTGCAGACACATCGGCACCGTCCCGTCCTCCGTGGCGGTGTGGAAGATGCAAGCGTCCAGGCGCTCGCATTGCAGCGCGCTTGCGTCCATGAAGTTGTGGATCATGAATGAGAGCTTGTGCACACGGCCCCGCGCGGCCCACAGATCGCGGCGCATCGCCCAGCCCCGCCCCGCTGCCCAGCCCATGGTCGGGCCGATATGGCGCGGGTGCGCCGCCAGCCACCGGGCGGCGCGTGCGATAGACCGTACCGGGCTGCGCCGGTCCAACGTCAGGTCCTGCGTGGCATCCATCATCCGGGCGGCGAAAGCGCCGTCCGGCGCCAGCGCATGGGTGCGGCCGTTGCAGACAAGGGCTATGGCGTAGCGGTTGCACTCGCCATGCCCCGGCTGGAGCTGGCCGAAGACCAAGGCGCCGTCCGCCCCCTCGTTGATCGCCGCCTCCACCCGCGGCAGAGTCACCGCATCGTGCCGGAACCGGTCGATGCCGCGGCCCGTATCCGCCTGGATCTGGAACGAGGCGAGGTTGATCACGTCGGCATGCGCCACGAAGAAACGCGCGATGTCCGGCACCTCCGTCAGGTTGCCGGCGAACACCGTGGTGTTGAAATAGACCGCAAGCGGCAGGCCGCGGACCGCTTCGATACAGCGGCTGCGCACGGCGTGGAGCGCTCGCTCGCTGTCATACCCCTTCAACTGCTCCGTCAGATCGATGTGGAACGCCACATCCACCAGACCGTTGTCGACCAGCGCCGACAACAGCGGCCGGCGGGCCCGGATGCCGTTGGTGAAGAGCGCAGGCCGCAGGCCGCGGTCAGCGGCGTAGCGCACGATCCGCAACAGCTCTGCGCGGTCGCGCAGGGTCGGTTCGCCGCCCGTGATCTGCAGGTTGGTGCCGGGGCCGTAAAGGGCGTGGATCATGTCGATCCGCCGCTCCACCTCGGCGATCGGCAGATCGGGCACCGCTTCTGAGATTTCGGAGAGATAGCAGATCGTGCAGTCCAGATTGCAGCGCTGCGTGATTTCCAGCGCCACGCAGCCGATCGGCCAGCGCCGGCCGGCAACCTGGCCCGGCTGCCACTGACCGTTGGCCGCCATGCGCCGGCGCGTCATCGCCATCGGGTCGTCCCGCCCGGCATGCGGCGTCTCGACGGGATAGGCCGAGACTTCCGAGGGGGTCATGGGGGACGGAGGGGGGCGGTAATCCGGCATTGCGCTAATCTGGGGTCGGCATCGCGCCAGGGCGGATCACGACCGCTGTCAAGGGTTCACAAGCGGTTGAGGGGGACGTCAGCAACGCCTCGGGACACCTTGCCGCTTGGCAAGGCCGGCCGAGCGCCTAAGTTGCGCCATGCGAAGCGGGTCGCCGAAGCGGCCCCTCGGGCACGGAGCCAGCGTTCATGTTGAACCGCCGCACCCTGGATCTGACAGGGTCAACCTTCGCCACCTTCGCGCGCGCCGGCCGCGGGATGTGGGCACACGCCCCGGCGCGCCGGCCGGAAATTTCCCTGGTGCTCTATGAGTTCGAGGCCTGCCCCTATTGCCGGCTAGTGCGCGAGGCCCTGACCGAGTTGGACCTGGACGCGATGATCCGACCCTGTCCAAAAGGGGGGCAGCGCTTCCGGCCGGAGGTTGCGGAAAAGGGCGGTAAGCTGCAGTTCCCGTTCCTGGTGGACCCCAATACGGACCGTTCGCTCTATGAGTCGCGGGACATCGTGGCCTACCTCTTCGAGACCTATGGTGGGCGCCCGCTGCCGATCAGCTGGCGACTGGAACCCATCAACCGCTTCGGGTCGTTCGTAGCCGCTGCGGGGCGCGCTCGGGCGGGGCGCACCGCAGCACCATCGCAAGCGCCAGCACAGCCGCTTGAGCTCTACAGCTTCGAGGCGAGCCCGTTTGCCCGCCTTGTGCGCGAGCGGCTGTGTGAGCTGGAACTGCCGTATCTCTTGCGAACGGTCGGGCGGACGACGGCGACCGACGTTATCCCGCCAAACGTTCGCGACAGGTTGAGACTGAATCTGCCCGTCCGCGGACAGAGTCGCCTGGCGATGCGGGAGCGTACCGGCGGCATCTCCATTCCAACACTCGTCGATCCCAACGCCGGGGCCGTGATCACGGATTCCGCCAGGATCGTCGACTATCTCGACCGAACCTACGGCGCTGCATAAGCCGTAGCGGCGGCCCTTGTCACCTTCTCGCACCGAGAGCTAGAGTGGCGTGCGTCGTAACCAAACCTGGGGCATCAAGCTCACATGCTTGACCTGCTGCTTAGGCGGTCGAGCCGTGCGGCAGCCGCCATCGGCCAGCCAGACCAGTTCACCGAACGTCTGGTGCATCTGCTTCGCCATCACGGCATAACCACCATTTTGGATGTGGGCGCCAACGAGGGGCAGTTTGCGTCGGGCGTGCTGCGGGCAGGATTTGGCGACCGAGTCATCAGCTTCGAGCCCGGCTCGCAGGCGCATGCACAGTTGTCTGCGGTTGCGTCCGGTCATCGTCACTGGATCGTGCACCCGCGCGTGGCTCTTGGCAGTGCCGACGGAGATACCGAAATCCGTGTCTTCGAGCGGACCGACATGAGCAGCCTGCTCGCGCCCGATGAAACGATAACAGCGGCGTTTCCGCGACTGGACGGCGGACGGGCGGAGACAGTGCCGCTGCGCCGGCTTGACGGTCTCTTCGACCAACTGGTCCCGGCAGACGAAGGCGTGTTGCTCAAGATCGACACTCAGGGGTCCGAGTTGGCGATTCTCGACGGCGCAAAGGGTTGCGTCGACCGCATCAAAGCAATTCAGATCGAGATGCCGATCACCACACTCTACAAGGGACAGCCTGCCTTTCAGTCGGTTCTGCAGCACACGGAAGCGCTTGGCTTTCTGCCCGCTCTGACGGCCCCAGGGCACTACAGCAAGCGGCTGGGCCGGCAGCTTGATGTCGACTTCGTGTTCCTGAGGACGGGGACGGCGCCATGAGCGCGCCTCAGCATGCGCGAGCGGACTGGAGCCGCCTTGAGTCGTAGCGTTACCAGCGACAGTCGACGGTCATCGCACTCGGCAGTTTCCTTAAGTAGTCCCTAGCGGTCGACACGACAACGCATCCCGCGTGAACACAAACTGCTTCGCCGGCCACATTAAGAACACATCTTTTCTGAGGCATGCCGTTTCAGTGCACGAAACTTGCGACGAATCGACTTACTCTTCCGTTCATGTCATTGACCGATAGCGGGCATTTCACGGGAAAACCGGTCGTTAACCACCAAAATGCTTGCCATGCTGCACTGCATTCTGCCATATCTCGCCACTGTTTTGGTGGCTGGGGGCCGCTCATGGGACGGCCCGCCAACCAGGGAATGTGGTCTGGCCTTGTGACAATTCTGACAGATTTGGCTAATATACCGCTCATCCGTGACGCGTTGGGACATTGTCCAGCCGGGTGGGGCGAATAGGCCGGCGGACGACGAAGGGGCGCGGGGCGCGAAGATGGCATTCTGGTTGGAAGTCAACACGGACGGCGAATGGCGCCCGGTACAGGTTTTCGCCCGGTATTCAGCCGGGCGGCGGTTCCGTAGCGCCGTAGAAAGCCAGGTTCCTGGCACACGTCTGCGCATTGTCCGGGATTTCCTGGGCGAGTTCGATCGGGCGATCGTCGCTCGGCGCCGCAGGCGATGGGCCAAGACCGTGATGGTCGTGCTGCTGACGGTGCTGGTCGGGTCGTTCGTTCTCCTGTCGGGCCCCCTGTCGGCCGGCCTGCCGTAAGGACGGCATAGCCACTGCCATTCTGCCTGGCGGCGCGCCGGCGGCCGGGTCGTCAGCCCGGACGAAGGATGGTTTAAAGACGATTACGGCCGACCAGGGTCGTCATCAGCTTGCGGCGGCGTCAACAAACGGCAATCATTGTGACGGAACCATGCCTGAGGATTGCCCTCAATAGATGTCGTTGCCACCGGCGCTAGACCATATTGGCGATCCCAGGCTTCGCCGTTTCACCGAGTATTGGCTCAGCCGGCGGAAGGGCCGCCCCGTCCCCACCCGCAAAGACATCGATCCCCCCGACATCCCATGGATCCTGAAGTGGATCTGGCTGATGGAGTATCAGGCGGACAGCGACCGGTTTCTCTGCCGGCTCGCCGGCGAGAACGTCAACGCCTTCGTCTGCAACAACATTGGCGGCCACTACATCGGCGGCCACTTTCTCGACGAATACATGCCGAAATCGGTGTTGGGCGAGCTGAGCGAACGTTACCGCATGGTCGTGCAGAAATGCGTGATCATGCACGCCAGCGGCTTGTTCTCCACCCAGTCCTACCACGCCGATGGCGAGCGCATCGCCTTCCCGCTGGCGAACGACGACGGAACCGTCAACCTGCTTATCGGGGCCACCCTCTACGGCCCGCGCGCCCATGAAGATGAGGCGATCGTCACCGAGCAAACCGTCCTGCGCTACACCTCACTGGAAGACCTGGACCAGGCCTGATGGCCGGCAACAGAACCGAGCGCTGGCACGGCGGACATTGGGCCGAGGCGCGGGAAGGAACGATATGCACTGGGATAGCGAAGGTCGCCTGGTCTTCAAGAAGTCCACAGATTTCTTGACGACGCCATTTCATGGGAAGAACGATATCACTCAAGAAGTTCTGCAAATGGCACAAATGAGTGGAATTGGCGATGAATATATGCTCGACAAAAAGGACGCATTAGGGCCTGAATACAAAACCGGCAGCACCTTACCGGACAGCAACATTTACATCTGGGCGCACGGCAACATCTTCATGGACAAGATCGGCGCCGGAGATGAAGTCAAAACGCCGGCTCAGACGCTCGAGGCGCTGATCTGGCTTGGCCTGAAATCCACGCATTCGGGCACCATCGTCGTCTGGTCTTGCTGGTCCGCCAGCGAGAAGGGCTTCTGCCCGGCCCTGGCCAAGGAATGCTACTCCCGCGGCTATCGCAGCCTGACGGTTACGGGTTCCAAGCTCGTTACCGGCTCGCTGATCAACGGGTTCCCGACGGTCAGGGATACCATGAAAGGGCAGACACGCGCGGCCAAGAAGGAAGACGTTGGCGAGTATCTCCCCACCGGCAACTGAGGCGGATCCGCCGCTTGGGGCGCGCGTCGCTCTCCGCGCGCCCCGTCGCGATACCTGCCAGCGCAGTCGGCGACCGTATCAGGCCGCCCCTCAGATCCAGGGGCAGTTCGTCGTACCGCTGCCGAAGGCCTCGCCGCGGGCATAGCGGTCCAGGGTGAACGGCGCCAGGTCCACGGACTTCTCCCCGCGCACCAGGAACTGCGCCACCAGTTTGCCCAGCCCCGTCATCTTGAAGCCATGGTTGCTGTCGGCGATCATGTAGACATTGTCGCGGATGAAGTCGGCGATTGGCACATTGTCCGGCGTGAAGGCGCCGATGCCACCGTTGCGCCGCTCGCGGAAGTTGCCGCGATGGCCCTTGAAGCGGTCCATCAGCATGCCCATCGCCGCAGTGATGTAGTCGGCGAACCAGTCGTCGGCCTGGTAGAGGTCGTTGGCGTGGCCATAGGGCTCAACCTTGGCGTCCGGGCCGATGCGGATGGGCATGGTGCCCCCCTGGATGCCCGGGCGGTCCATCCGCTCGTTGCCGTTCTTCCAATAGACGTACGTATTGTCCTGGATCTCGCGGCCGGTCCGTTCGTCGTGCACCGGCGTGTTCATCAGCTCCACATGGACGATCGGCGGGTTGATGCCGTTGCTCGTGACATAAGGCTGATCGGTATAGACCTCGCCTTCCAAGAGCCGCCAATAGGTCCACATGTCCTTGCCTGCCACGGACGTGCCGTCCCGGTAGCCGACATCCAGGTTCATCGGCAGATCGAGCCACTGCCAATGCTGCGGCGTCCACGCGCCCAGCCCCAGCACGACCACGTCGCAGGCGATGGCGCCGTGGTCGGTTTCCACATGGCTAACCGTGCCGTTCGCCCGGCGGTATCCGGTTACGCTCACGCCGGAGAAGATCCGCACGCCATGCTGGCGGCATTTCTCGGCCAATCCGGCGACAGCTTGCAGAGTTCCGGCATAGCCGGAAACCTTCTCGTGCAGGACCACGTCGATAGAGTCGGTGTTGAAATCGGGCCAGATCGCTTTCAGGAAGTCCTTGCCCTCTTTGCCGACATAGAGGTCGGACGGATAGCCGGCACGCGCCTGGCTCGCCACCATGCGCTCGTAATCCTCCGCCTGGTTGGCCTCGCCGCAGGAGATGTAGCCCACCTGCTGGAACCCGAAGGCGACCGGATCGTGCATCCACACATCGACGGAATGACGCAGGATCGGATGCAGGGCCTCGGTCATGTAGAGATTGCGCACGCAGCCGCAGGCGATCCCGGTAGCCCCGGCGCCGGGGCCGGACTTATCCAGTAGCACGACATCGGCGCCGGAGCCGCGGCCCGTCGCCTCAAGCTCCATGGCCAAGTGCCAGGACGTCGACAGCCCGTGCACGCCGGCCCCGACCACTACGTATTTCGCACCCCGCGGCAATGCCTCGGCCATCTTCGCTCTCCCCTCTTTGCCTCCGCCGTGGCCCTAGGGCCACGCTCGGACTCCATAGCATCCCCGCCAGGTCCGCAATCTTTCTTGTTGCGTCGATTATTGCCTCTGAATTCCCATAGGATCCCTGCAACAGTCTCTGGCGACGCCGATCATCGCCAAGGGAGTTCGGGCATGACGGTATCGTCCCTTCCCGTCCACTTCCGGACGATGGCGCGCAACAACGCGTGGTCGAACGAACGCCTTTATGCGGCCTGCAGGTGGCTGACGCCCGAAGCCTTCGCCGCAGAGCGGGTCAGCTTCTTCCCCTCCCTGATGCACACCTTGAACCACATCCTGACTGTCGACTGGTACTACCTGGATGTCCTGGAAGGCGGCAGCCTTGGCTATGCCGTGTTTGAGCCCGAGATCCCCTTTCCCGAATGCGAAGCGCTGGCCACGGCCCAGCGCGAAACCGACCGCCGGCTGATCGCGTTCTGCGACCGGATGGACGACACCGGCCTCGCCCGCATCGTTCATACCGACCGCGGCGAGCGCGGCCGGCTGCCAGAGCGGACGGATGCGGTGCTGGCCCATCTGTTCATCCACCAGATCCATCATCGCGGCCGGGCGCATGCCATGCTGTCAGGCACCGACATGGCACCGCCCCAGCTTGACGAGTTCTTTCTGGATCAGGACCTGCCGCTCAGAGCGGACGAGGTGAAGCGCCTGGATCTCGGCTGACCCGGCCGGGCCCTTGCAGGGATCGCGCCATCCATCTTTCACTTTCGCTCAACAGTCAGTGCGCGCGAACCATATTGTACCAATCGGTTCATGATTCCATCTCCGTGGCATGGGGCGCGGATGGGCCAGCGGACGGAACCCGAGCCCTCACCCCAGGTCCGCGAGACAGAAGGAGACATCATCATGGCTGAGAACACGACCGCAGGCCGCCTGGCCGGCAAGACGGCGGTGATCACCGGCGGCACCACCGGCATCGGGCTGGAGACGGCACGGCACTACATCGCCCAGGGCGCGCGGGTGATCATCACGGGCCAGAACGCCGAGCGGGTCGCCAAGGCGGCCGCCGACCTGGGGCCCGAGGCGGGCGGCGTGCGCGCCGACGTACGCTCCACCGCCGATCTCGACGCGCTGGCGGCGAAGGCGCAAGAGGCGTTTGGCACGGTCGACATCGTCGTCGCGAATGCCGGGATGGGTATCTTTGCGCCGATCGAACAGATCGACGAGAGCCTCTATGACACGCAGCTGGACATCAACGTGAAGGGCGTATTCTTCACCGTGCAGAAGCTGCTGCCGCTGTTGAAGTCCGGATCCAGCATCATCCTGACGGCGTCTGCGGTGAACGAAAAGGGTGTCGCGACCGGCAGCATCTACTTCGCCTCGAAGGCTGCGGTGCGGTCGTTCGCGCGGTCGCTGGCAGCCGAATTGGGGCCGCGGGGCATCCGGGTCAACGCGCTGAGCCCCGGGATCGTCCGCACGCCGTTCCAGGACAAGGTCGATGTTCCGAAAGAGGCGATGGACGGCTTCGTCGACATGGTGGTCGCCGCAGCACCACTGGGCCGGGAAGGACGCACCGACGACATCGCGCAAGCGGCCGTCTATCTGGGCAGCGACGAGTCCTCATACGTCACGGCCACAGATCTGGTCGTCGACGGCGGCTATATGAACGTCTGAGGCCGGATGGGCGCCGCATGTCGGGAATGCGGCGCCCTGCCTGCCCACAGACGAACACGCGGGTTTCACCGTTTAGTCATCAAACATCCTTGCGATCGACGCAGGGTTCCGGTTTGCTGTCAGAAAGCAACGAACGCAGCCGAGGCGTGAGACGACAGGGACGCCACGGCCCCTCCTGTCCATCATGATCTCGCACCCGGGGCGGCAGTGGGGCCGACACCCGAGGAAATAACAACAGCGAACCGGGAGTGCTTGGAGATGCAGGACAACAACGAAGACAAGAAGAAAACCGGCCAATCTTTGTCCGACCAGGATATCGAGACCAGTGCTGACATCCCCCGTAGATCGTTCCTCCGGCTGACCGGCGTGCGGTTGGCGGGCGTGGCGGCGCTGGCGTCGGGCTGCGTGCCCGCGCAGCCAGCCCCCGCGCCGCGGCCGGGACCGGTGTACACCGGCCTCACCGACAGCGACGTCGGTCAGTTTGCCGACGCCGTGGGGTATGGCGCCGGCTCGGGCATCACCGACAGCGATGCCGGCACTTATGCCGATCCGGTCGGCAACGGCCGGGGTGTAGCCAGCGGGAGCTTTACGGATGGGGATGCCGGTGCCTATGCCGATCCCGTCGGCCAGGGGCGCTCCGGCGTGCGGACAGGGCGTTCGGATTCCGACGCCGGCCAATGGGCGGACATGCCCGGCGGCGGCCGCTGGAACAGCGGTCTGAGCGACAGCGACACCGGCCCGTATCTCCAGGATCAGGTGGGTCACGGTCGCCGCGGGTTCTAACACGCCGGTGCGAGGTGGGCAGATGCCGGCAATCGCCGTGTGACCAAGACCCGCCCCGACTCTGGCTGACCGCGGGCAGGCGTCCGCGGTATCGTAAGGGCGTCGATAGCCCGACTAGGGAGGATTGCCATGGGAAGGCGCCCGCTGCAGTTTCTATTCGGTGTCGCCTGCCTGTTGTTGTGGGCGACATCGGCGTCGGCGCAGATGTGCGAATTCGCCAACGACGGCGAGTGCGACGAGCCGGGTATCGGCACGTCGGTCTGCGAGGCCGGAACCGATACGGCAGACTGCTCTCAACTGAATGTGGCCGACGGTTATCTCTACGGCGCTCTGGCCTGCGCAACCTCGTATTGCGGCGATGCCTGGGGCTTGGCCGTCGACCAGACGACCGCATCTGCCGCCCACAAGAATGCGATCGAGCAGTGCGGGGACAGCACCTGCGCCCTGGAAGTCACGTTCTCGCGTGGCCGGTGCCTGGCAGTCGCAACGTCGGAGAAGTATGGCGCCCACGGCTGGGCCACGCGCAGTTCACTGGCAGAGGCCGAAGCCGATGCCCTGTCGAACTGCAACGATGGCGAGGGTCAGACCTGCGAGATCGTGGTGAGCGCGTGTTCTTCCGGTTGAACCGGGCAACCGCGTCCTGACCCATCGAATACTTGAGGCATCAGGCCGTTCCGCTGTCCGGCGGCCGGTTGGCGTTGGCATTGACGAACGCCTCGAGGTCCTTGAACGGCACCCGCCATTCGCGGCCGAACTTGATCGCCCGCAGCGTCCGGTCATTTATCCACGCCCGGACCGTGCTCTCCTTTACCTTAAGAAGATCGGCGACCTCGTGCACCGTCAGCATCGGCCTCGACAGCATTGCAGATCATCGCCCAACGATGTTGATCACGACATTACCCAGTTTATCGCTGTTTAGATGACTTTTCATCAGCGTACATCGGGCGTATCGGCGGTAGTCTCCCTGACCTCGGTGCCGTCCCTCGCGGGGCAGCTTGAATCGGACGCCATCTCATCGATCACATTGCCGTGCCACAGCGGCACGCCCGTGCGATAGGCCGCACGGCCGATCATGTGGGCTGCGACCGGCGCTGTGATCAGGATGAACAGGATCGCGGCGATCGCACGCGAAGCCGTCGCCGTATCCTGGAAGTGCAGCGCCACAGCCAGCAGGATCATGCCGCAGCCCAGCGTCCCGGCCTTCGTCGACGCATGCATGCGGATCATGATGTCCGGCATGCGCAGCACACCGAGGCCGGCAACGAACGCAAAGAAAGCACCACCGACGATCAACAGGGCCACCAGCACATCGATCATGGCTTACGGTTCCCGTTCATGCCGTATCGGAGTCTTCGCGCCCGCGCCGCGTCTCGACATAGCGGGCGAAGGCCACGGTGCCGAGAAAGGCGACCAGAGCCAGCGTGATGGCGACATCGACGAAGACAGGCGCAGCGTCTTCGATCGCCAGCAGCCCCATGACGGCGACGGCCAGAATCGCGATCAGGTCCAGGGCAACGACACGGTCCGCCATGCTGGGCCCACGCATCAGCCGCGTGAAGGCCAGCGCCATGCCTGCGAACAGAAACCCGAAGCCGACAAGAATGGCATAGTCCAGAAGGGCCTCCGTCGTCATCGCATCACCTCCAAGAGGCGCCGCTCCATGCCCTCTTTGACCTCGGCGACCGATGTTGCCGGGTCGTCGATGAACATTGCGTGCACATAAAGGACCTTCCGGTCCGTCGACACGTCGAGGCTTAACGTGCCGGGCGTCAGCGAGATCAGGTTGGCCAGCAGCATGATTTCCATATCCGTCTCCGCCTCGATCGGCACAGCCAGGATGCCGGGGCGGCTGCGGACCTCCGGCGTCAGCACGTCCCAGACCACGCGCAGGCTGGACACGACCAATTCGTAGACGAAGAAGACGCCGAGCCGCACCATGCGGCCGCCGTGCAGGAAGTAGCCGGTATCGCCATACAGCGGCCTCGTGAACCAGAGCGCCGCGCTGCCGACGACAAAGCCGATCAGCAGGCTCAGAAGCGTGAACGTGCCGAAGGCCGCGCACCAGGCAAAGGCCAGGAACAGGTTCAGCAGCAGAAGCGAACTCATGCGCCTGCTCCCAGTACGGCGCGGACATAGGCCGCGGGATCCATCAGTTCGCCGGCCGCCCGTTCCGCCAGGCTCAGCAACGGCTCGGCATAGAGGCCGATGGCCACCGTGATCAGCGCCAGAGCGGCGATCGGCAGGGTGAGTGCCAGCATGGCGCCGCGGTCGACCGTGACGGCGATGGCGCCGTCACCGCCCGGATGCGGTTTCCAGAACGCTTCCGCCCAGATCTTCGTCATGGAGAAGATGGTCAGCAGACCGACCACCAGGGCGGCAGCCACGATCCAATAGGCGTCGACTTCCAGCCCGGCCTTGATCAGCACGTATTTCGCCCAGAAGCCGGACAGGGGCGGAAAGCCTGCCAGGGAGAAGGCGGGGATCAGGAACAGGACCGCCAGGAACGGCTTGGATTTGTAGAGGCCGCCGATCTTCTTCAGGTCGTACGATCCCGTCAGCCGGTTGGCGACCCCGCTGACCAGGAACAGGTTCGCCTTCACGATGATGTGGTGCAGGATGTAGAAGACCGCGCCGACGATGCCTAGCGCCGTATAGAGCGCCAGCCCCATGATCATGTAGCCGATCTGGCTGATGATGTGGAATGAGAGGATGCGCCGTATCTCAGTCTGCGCGGCAGCCCCCAGCACGCCGGTGATCATGGTGAGCGCCGCAATCCACAGCAGCAGCGTCTGGATCCAGTCAAAGGCCTCGCCCAGCGCCTCGGGGCTGAAGACCAGCGTGAACACGCGGATCAGCGCATAGACGCCGACCTTCGTCAGCAGCGCGGAGAAGATGGCCGACACGGCCACCGGCGGTGTGTGGTACGAGGCCGGCAGCCAGAAGAACAGCGGAAACACCGCGGATTTGATGCCGAACGCGACCAGGAACATCACCGCGACGGCGGCCAGCAGGCCCGTATTCTCCACCTCCCGCACCTTCATGTGCAGATCGGCCAGGTTCAAAGTCCCGGTCATGCCGTAGAGCAGGCCGACGGCGCTCAGGAACATCACGGTGGAGAACAGGTTCAGCGCCACGTATTTCACGGCGCCGTCGAACTGCGCCCGACCGCCGCCGACGACCAGAAGGGCGAACGAGGCGATCAGCATCACCTCGAACCAGACATAGAGGTTGAAGATGTCGCCGGTGACGAAAGCCCCCGAAACGCCGGCCAGCAGGAAATGCAGCATGGGGTGGAAGCCGGCATTCGCCTCCACCCGGCCGATGTCCGCAATGGAATAGACCGCCACTGCGAGACCGGTGATCCCTGTGATCACCACCATGGCGGCACTCAGATTGTCGACCACCAGCGTGATACCGAAGGGGGCCGGCCATGCGCCCATCTGGGCGGCCAGCACGCCGTCCTGCCAGACCACCACCATCAGCACGACGGACAGGACAAACAGCGCGGTGGCCCCGATCAGTCCGATAACCCGCTGGGCCGGCAGGTTCTGCCAGGCGAGTGCGGCGAAGACCGCCGTGGTCAGCGGGATCAGGATGGGAAGAACGGTCAGCCAGCTCATGCCGCTTCGCTCCGCGCCGGCGCCGGCTCTTCCGCAGCCTCGCCCGCACCGTTCACGTCCGGCTCCGCGACGCGCATGGCATCCGTGTCAACGGTGCCCAGCGACTGGTAGGCCCGATAGGCCAGCACCATCGCGAAGGCCAGCAGGCCGAAACCGATGACGATGGCCGTCAGGATCAGCGCCTGCGGCAGGGCGTTTGCGACCGTGACGGCCGGTGCCTCAAGTCCGTCGGGCACCAGCGGCGGCAGCGCCAGGGTCGTCCGACCGCTGGCGAAGATCACCAGGTTGGCTGCGTTGCTCAACAGGATGAGACCGAACAGGAACCTGACCAAATGCCGGCTGAGCATCAGATAGACCGCGCCGGACACCAGCACGCCGACCGTCAGAGCGAGAAGTGCGTCCATGGGCCGTCAGTCCTCCCGCTCTTCCAGGGCCAGCATGATGGAGAGCACGGCACCCAGCACGGTCAGGTAGACGCCGATATCGAACAGCAGCGGCGTCCCCAGCGGCAGCACGGCGCCACCGATCTCAGGCTTGCTCCAAAGCCCGGTCAGGAAGGGGTCACCGGCAAACACCGCCAACACACCAGCTACCATGGCTATCAGCAGGCCTACGCTGGCGATGAGCCTCGGATCCACCCTGAGCGCAGCCCGCACGGCAGCCGGCCCGCAGGCCATGGCATATAGGGCGAAGGCCGTGGCGGCGACCAGGCTGCCGATGAACCCGCCGCCTGGCAGGTTGTGCCCACGCCAAAGCAGGAAGAGCGAGAAGATCAGCATTAGCGCCACGATCAGCCGCGTGGCCGTGCGCAGGATCAGCGAGTCCATCTATTTCGCCCCCCGCCGCCGGCGTGCGCTCTTCACCAGGGCATAGCTGGCGAGGCCGGCGATCGCGACGACCGCGACCTCGCCGAAGGTGTCGATCGCCCGGAAGTCCACCAGAATGACGTTCACGATGTTGCGGCCGAAGGCCTCAGGAACGCTCGCCTGTTCGAAGAACGTCGTCAGATCGCGGTCCAGCGGTACCGTCGTGACCGCCAGCACCAGCAGGGCCACCACGGTGCCCGCGCCGATGGCCACGACGCAGTCGCGCCATCTGCCGAAGCGCCCGGAATGGCCGCGGCTTGCCAGCCCGGGCAGATGCGGCAGCACCAGGGCGACGATAACGACCACCAGCGTCTCCACCATCAGCTGGGTCATGGCCACGTCGGGTGCCCCGTACATGAGAAACAGCACGGCCGACCCGGTGCCGACGGCGCCCAGCGCCGTGACGGCCCCGAGACGCGAACGTGTCAGGATGGTGCCTGCCGTGCCCGCGAGGATCAGGGCCAGGACCCCCCAGGCGTAGAGCGGTACCGACCAGTTGGTGGGCCACGCGACTCCGTCGAAGACAACCAATGTACCGCCAACGGCCAGGACAAACGTGGCCACCACGACCAGCAGATAGCGCCGCTGCCGTCCGTTCTGCAGCACGCCCGACTGCCAGGTGGCGAACGCCATCATGCCGGCCAGCGTCGCGTCATAGGCCCGGTCGCCGGTCGTCGGCAGCACCCGCACCAGCCAATTGAGCCCGCCCGCCAAGGGCTTGCGCCAGCGGAAGGCCGCAAGGCCAAGCAGCACGGTCAGCACGCTCAGCATCAGCGGCAGGTTGATGCCGTGCCAAAGCTTCAGCGAGACGTCTTCCGGCCGGTAGAGAATCGCCTCCACCGTCGGCTCCACCAGGCGGACGCCGACGATGCCCGGCGCCATGCCGAACACCAGGCCCAGCGTCGCCAGCACCGCGGGACCGATCCACATGGACCACGGCGCCTCATGGGCCGCGCGCGGTGTTTCGGTGCGCTGCCCCAGGAACGGCCGGAACACGACGGTCGCCGCCACCGCCACCATCAGGGCATTGGCGGCCAGCGCGGCCGCGGTCATGAAGACCGGTGCATGCGTGATGGCCAGCGCGCCTTCGTATTTCAGCTCTTTGCCGATGAAGCCGAGGAAGGGCGGGAACCCAGCCATGGAAAATCCAGCCGCCGCCGCGGCCAGGAACGTTATCGGCATTGCCTTGCGCAGGCCGCCCAGGCGGTCGACTTCCCGCGTGCCCGTCTCATGGTCGATGATGCCGACCACAAGGAACATCGACGCCTTGTAGAGCGAATGCACCAGGATGAAGGTAACGGCAGCCGCGATGCCGATCTTCACCTCCGCGCCCAGGAACATTGTCAGCGTGCCCAGCGCCATCACCGTCGTGTGAGCCAGCATCAGCTTCAGGTCGGTCTGCCGCACCGCCATCAGCGACGCCCAGACGGCGGTCACGGCGCCGAACAGCAGCAGCGTCCACATCCACCAGTCGGTTCCGCCCAGGGTCGGATGGACCCGCGCCATCAGATAGATGCCGGCCTTCACCATGGTGGCCGAGTGCAGATAGGCGCTGACGGGCGTCGGCGCCGCCATTGCGTTGGGCAGCCAGAAATGGAACGGAAACTGGGCTGATTTGGTGAACGCGCCCGCCAGCACCAGTGCCAGGATCGGCAGATAGAGCGCATGCTCACGGATGGCGGCCCCATCGGCGTTGATCTCGCTGAGCTCGAAGCTGCCGGCCGCTGTGCCCAACAGAATGAAGCCGGCCAGCATCGCCAGGCCGCCGATCCCGGTGACCAGCAGCGCCTGCAGGGCGTTGCGCCTAGCTTCCGCCTTTTCGCAATCGAAACCGATCAGAAGGTAGGAGGAGACGGTCGTCAGCTCCCAGAACACGAACAACGTGATCAGATTGTCGGCCAGGACGAGACCCAGCATCGAGGCCATGAACAGCGTCAGGTAGAGGTAGAAGCGGGCAAGGCGGGGATGCCCGTGCAGATAGGTGCCGGCGTAGAGGAAGATGAACGTGCCGATCCCCGTGATCAGCAGGGCGAACAGCAGCGACAGCCCGTCAACATAGAAGCTGAGTTGGACATCAAGGCTCGGCACCCATGACCAGGCGACCCGCACGGTCTGCCCACCGGTAATGGCCGGCAGCAGCGTGAGCAGCGCGAGGAACAGCGCCAACGGCAATACGGGGGCCAGCCACCGCAGTGCGGTCGTGCCCGACCCATGGCCGGCCGGCGCCTCGCTTGCTGCAGGACCGGTCATCTCGCTTCACTTCCCCCTGGCTGATGGTTGCCAAAAGACCCTGACCGCCGCGGCCATACCGGCAACGAGCCGGCAGCCGCAGCGGGTACCTATTTGTTGGCGTGCTCGTCGAGAAAGGCTTCGACGTCGTTCACGGTCACGCGCCAGTCCTTGCCCACCTTCATGGCCCGCAGCTTGCGCTCGCGAATCCATGTGCGGACCGTCGCCTCCGTCACCTTCAACGCCTCTGCCACCTCATGCACGGTCATGAGCGGCTTGCTGAGCATGCTCGTTCGATGGTGTTTCTAAACAGATAGCCCATTTTGTAGCGGATTATCGGATTTTCAATGCATGTGAGCTTTAATTTGTTGGTTTGTATCTATATATGAACGTTCATGAGAGATTAGGAGCGATTGCGAGAGGTTGCGGCCATGTTCAGGCGTATCCTGGTCGGCGTGGCAGGCACGCCGGCGACCGAAGCGAAGATTGCCTATACGGTCGAGCTTGCGGCCCGCCACAGCGCGGCGGTGAGCGCCATGTCGGTTGTGGATGTGGAGAGGCTGGCCAAGGTCGGCCCGGTTCCCATCGGCGGCGCGCACTACGCCAAGCAGATGCGCGACGACCGGGTGGCCAAGATCAGACAGACGGCGCAAGCGGCGCTGGAGCGGTTTGAGGCGGCCTGCGCAGATGCGAGCGTGCCGTTTTCCATCATCCGAGCAGAGAAGGATCCCTTCGACGCACTGGCCGACGCCTGGCGGTATCACGATCTGTGCGTGCTGGGTCTGCGCGGCTGGTTCCACAACGGCGTCGTGGCGGAGCCGGAAAATGCCCTGCTGCGGCTGGTCGATCGCGGCGTGCGGCCGATCCTGGCGATCACCGAGGGCCATCGCCCGATCGGCGTCACCATGATCGGCTATGACGGTACGGCGGAATCGGCCAAGGCCATGAAGCGCTTCATGCAGCTCAACCTCTGGCCCGACTGCCGGCTGCATATCGTTTTCTTCGGCAACGCAAGTGCAGAGAACCACCGCGCGGTGGATAGCGCCGCCGACTATGTCCGGACCTATGGTGCGGAGGCGACGACGGCCGTGGTCGACGCCCCGGTTCTGGAGGGCATCCCCGCCGAAGCCAACAGGATCGGCGCCGACCTGCTGGTGCTGGGCACCCACTACCGTAAGGCCATGCTCGGCAAGAAATTCGGCTCTACGATCGTGGCGACCCTGAAGGCCTCCGAACGGCCGGTCTTCATGACGCACTAAGGACGCAAACCCAAGAGGCCGGAACGGCCCGACCCGCACGCAACCCGGAAATTACGTCATGGAGAATGCGCTCGCGCTGGCGTCGGCAAACTTGCTGTCGCCGATGGTGCTGTTCTTTGCACTCGGTCTCGTCGCAGCGCTTGCACGCTCCGACCTCTCAGTCCCAGAAGCCGTGGCCAAGGCTCTCGCCCTCTATCTGATGCTGGCCATCGGCTTCAAGGGCGGTGCAGGGCTGGCCTCGCACGGGTTCGATGCCCGGGTCATTGGAACCCTCTTTGTCGGCGCGGTGTTGAGCTTCGCCATACCGCTGATCGGCTTCATGCTGTTGCGCGCAACCTCCGGGCTCGACCGGGTGGATGCCGCCGCGGTTGCCGCCCACTACGGATCGATCAGCATCGTCACCTTCGTCGCGGCGACCCAGAGCCTCGTCTCCCTGGGCATCGACTATGAAGGTTACCTGGTCGCCGTGGCCGCGGTGATGGAAACGCCAGCCATTCTGTCTGCCCTGTGGTTGGCGCGGCGCAACGGCGGAACCAGCAACGGCGTCAACGGCGAGCATGGCGGGCTCTGGCGCGAGGTCGCGCTGAATGGATCGATCGTCATGCTGGTGGGCGCCTTCGTCATCGGCTGGATCGTCGGCCAGAACGGGCTGGAAATGGTGGCGCCGTTCATCATCGACCCGTTCCAGGGCGTCCTCTGCATCTTCCTCTTGGACATGGGGCTGCTCGCCGGCCGCGGCCTGATGCAGGCGGGCCGGTCGCTGCGGCCGCCGGTGATCGCTTTCGGTCTCTACATGCCGCTTCTTTCGGCATCGCTCGCGGCAGCGCTTGGGTCGACGCTGGGGCTTTCGGTCGGTGGCCTGGCACTGTTGATCACATTGGCGGCCAGTGCGTCGTACATCGCCGTGCCTGCGGCGATGCGCCTGGCGCTGCCGGAAGCGCGGCCCGCCATCTATCTGACGTTGTCGCTGGGCGTTACATTCCCGTTCAACCTCACGATCGGGATTCCGCTCTATGCGGCCATCGCCGGCTGGATCGCCGGCTAAGAACAGGTAAGGAGGATCGCCCATGGAGACCCATCGCAAGAAGCGGCTGGAAATCGTGATCGAGGCGCCGGTGTTGGATCGTCTGCTCTCGCTGCTCGATCGCGCGGGCGTCACCGGCTACACCGTCACCCCCGCCCTGTCCGGGCGCGGGCGCGAAGGGACCTGGCGCCGGGAAGGCCTTGTGACCGAAGCAGGCAGGATGGTCGTGGTCATGACCGTGCTCGATCCCTCGCGCGTCGACGCCGTGCTGGAGCAAGTCTATCCGCTGGTCGCCCGACAGATCGGCATCTTGACGGTCTGCGATGTCGACGTGATCCGCGCGGACCATTTCTAGCGGCCCGGCCCGCGCAGATGCGACCAGACGCCACGGCAGGGATCGATCCAGATTAAGGCGCACTAATTCGAGGAGAGGGTCCAATCGATCCGGACGGTGGACGGTACGTGCAGAGATGCTGAACCCGACAACGCTCATGATCGACGCGCTGAGCGGCCATCTCGGAGCCGTCTATCGGCGCGCTTTCGGCGACACGCACCCGCATTACGGACGCCTGATAGACGGGGCTGCACGCCTTGCGGTCGAGCGCATCGCCAACAGCGACGCCCTCTATCACGACGTCGAACACACCATGATGGTCACCCTGGTGGGCACGGAGATCCTGCGCGGCAGGGCCCTGCTGGAAGACGTGTCGGCCGAAGACTGGCTGCACATGACCGTGGCGCTGCTGTTCCACGATATCGGCTATGTCCGCGGCGTTTGCCGGGGTGACTCGCCCACGGCTTTCGTCGTCAACGAAGCCGGCGACCGGCTGGAACCGCCGCGCGGCTCGTCGGATGCGTTCCTCACGCCGTACCATGTCGACCGCGGCAAGATCTTCATCCGCGAGCGCACGGCGAATATGGAGTTCCTCGATTCGGAGCGCATCGCCCGCGCCATTGAGCTGACGCGCTTCCCAGTGCCGCTGGACGACGACCACCGCGACACGCGCGGCGAGCCCGGCCTGGTGCGGGCGGCCGACCTGATCGGCCAGATGGCCGATCCGGCTTACCTGCGCAAGCACACCAACCTGTTTCACGAGTTCATGGAGATCGGCAAGGCGCAAGAACTGGGCTTCCGGGACCCGGCCGATCTGGCAGACGGCTATCCAAGCTTCTTCTGGAATGCGGTGGAACCCTATATCGGCGATGCGCTGGACTACCTGCAGGTCACCCAGGAGGGGCGGCAGTGGATTGCCAATCTCTATGGCAACGTCTTCGCGGTCGAGCATGACCGATTCCGACTCGGACCCTATCGGGGCAAGGCTCGACCGAAGGCGGCCGAATAGTCGGAACCGGTTAACCGGCAGTATACTTTGACTTCACAGTTTTTTGACAAATTCATTGCAACCTCGGTTTAGATTCCGAATCAGCTCGGCTGTGTCCGGAATTCGGCCAGGCTTCCGGCTCGCAGAGCCGAAGGGAATAGGCAGACGGCAGCGGCGTTCTTCCTTCATGTCGCGTGAAGAGCACCGTAAGGCCGCGAAGTTTCCACAATTGGCGGATGGTGTTGATATAACTGCAGAATTGTTGGGGCCCGCATGCGTTTAGAGTGCTACGCGACCATCGGACCTTTTGACCCGGCTTCGGTCCGACCCCATCTTAATGAGCAAACTTGGGAGACCCACCAGCCGTCGCGAAGAACACAGCAACTCGATCGCTCACCAGAGCCCGACACCGAAACGCCGGACTGGCTTCATGGAGGTGACGCTGATGGGTATGCCGGGCCAACCTGCAAAGGTCGACTGCGATGACTGAGCTGACGGATGTCTTGGAGACGGAACGCTCGCGGCTCGCACAACGGCGCGTCGAGCGGCTTTCGCTGAGGGAATTTCTCGAAGGGTGCCGGGACGATTCGATGCGCTACGCGTCGGCGTCCCAGCGCATGCTGGCCGCCATTGGCGAGCCAGAAATCGTGGACACCGCATCGGATCCACGGCTCGGGCGGATCTTCATGAACCGCACCATCAAACGCTACCCGGCGTTCGCCGATTTCTTCGGCATGGAAGACACGATCGAGCGGATCGTAGGTTATTTCAGGCATGCCGCGCAGGGGCTGGAGGAACGGAAACAGATCCTCTACCTGCTGGGGCCGGTCGGCGGCGGCAAATCTTCGCTCGCCGACAAGCTGAAGCAGTTGATGGAGGCGCACCCCATCTATGTGCTGGCGGCCGGCGACGAAGTCAGCCCTGTGTTCGAGAGCCCGCTGGCCCTGTTCGACCCGGATGCCGTGGGCGGACGACTGGAGCAGCAATTCGGAATTCCGCGCAGGCATCTGACGGGGCATCTGTCGCCCTGGGCCGTGAAGCGGCTGGACGAATTCGACGGCGATCTTGAGAAGTTTTCGGTCGTGCGCATGCACCCGTCGAAGCTGAGGCAGGTCGGCATCGCCAAGACCGAGCCCGGCGACGAGAACAACCAGGATGTCTCTGCCCTGGTCGGCAAGATCGACATCCGCCAGCTGGAGCATTTCGGCCAGAATGACCCGGATGCCTATTCCTACAGCGGCGGGCTGAACCGTACGACCCAGGGCATCCTGGAATTCGTGGAGATGTTCAAGGCGCCGATCAAGATGCTGCACCCGCTGCTGACGGCGACCCAGGACGGCGCCTATGTAGGCACGGAAAGCGTCGGTGCGCTGCCCTACCAGGGCATCATCCTGGCCCACTCCAACGAATCTGAGTGGCGCAGCTTCAAGGCCAACAAGAACAACGAGGCGTTCCTGGACCGCATCTGCGTGATCAAGGTGCCGTACTGCCTGCGCGTCTCCGACGAACGGCGGATCTATGAGAAGCTGATCGGGGTCAGCGACCTTTCCGAGGCGCCGCGCGCGCCAGGCACGCTGGAGATGCTGGCCCGGTTCTCCGTGCTGACGCGCCTCAAGGAGCATGAGAATTCCAATCTCTTCTCCAAGATGCGGGTCTATGACGGCGAGAGCCTGAAAGAGACTGACCCGTCCGTGCGTTCCGTCCAGGAATACCGCGATGCCGCCGGCGTCGATGAGGGCATGGACGGCGTGTCCACCCGATTCGCCTACAAGATCCTCTCGGAGACCTTCAACTTCGACAGCGTCGAGGTTGCCGCCGATCCGGTTCACCTGATGTACGTGCTGGAACAGTCGGTGCGGCGTGAGCAGCTGCCGGACGAAACCGAGGCGCGTTACATGGAATTCGTGAAGGAGGAGCTGGCACCACGCTATGCCGACTTCATCGGCAACGAGATCCAGAAGGCCTATCTGGAATCCTATCACGATTACGGGCAGAATCTGTTCGACCGGTATGTGGCCTTCGCCGACCACTGGGTCGAGGATCAGGATTTCAAGGATCCCGATACCGGCCAGCTGATGGATCGTGAGATCCTGAACACGGAGCTGACGAAGATCGAGAAGCCCGCGGGCATCGCCAACCCGAAGGACTTCCGGTTCGAGGTGGTGAAGTTCTGCCTGCGCGCCCGGGCTCGCAACGAAGGGCGCAACCCGGACTGGACGTCGTATGAGAAGATCCGCGACGTCATCGAGAAGCGCATGTTCAGCCAGGTGGAGGATCTGCTGCCGGTGATCAGCTTCGAGGCAAAGAAGGAAAGCGACACGGAGAAGAAGCATGCGGAATTCGTCGACCGCATGCGCGACCGCGGATACACGCAGCGCCAGGTCCGTCGCCTGGTGGAATGGTACATGCGCGTGAAGAAGGCGGGATAAGGGGACTGATGCATATCGTCGACCGCCGACTGAACCCGAAATCCAAGAGCCTCGGCAACCGGCAGCGCTTCATCCGGCGCGCCAAGGCCGAAATCCGGGAGGCGGTCAACGAGGCGATCAAGACCCGCAAAGTCTCCGAAATCGATGGCAAGGAAGAGATCCGCCTGCCGTCGAAGACAGTGCGAGAACCGTCCTTCTCGCTCGGTACGGCGACCGGCCGGCGCGATTTCGTGCTTCCGGGCAACAAGACCTTCACGGCCGGGGACCGCATTCCGAAGCCGAAATCCGGCGGCGGCTCCGGGCGCGACGGCTCGCCCGACGGCGCGGGGGAGGACGATTTCGTCTTCACCCTGACCCGCGAAGAATTCCTGGACATCTTCTTCGAAGACCTGGCCCTACCGGACCTGGTGAAGACCAAGCTGAAGGCCGAACGCGCGCCCATGCCCGTGCGCGCCGGCTTCATGACCGAGGGGCCGCCGGCCAAGCTCAGCTATCCGCGGACCATGCGCAACAGCCTGGCGCGGCGCATCGCGCTGAGGCGTCCGACGGAGAAGGAAATCGCGGAGCTTGAGGCGGAACTGGCCACGGCAGAGGAAGCCGGCGACGAAGCGGGCGCGGCACGGCTGAAGGAAAAGATCACGGCAACGGAGCGCCGCCGCCGCATCGTGCCGTTCCTCGACCCGCTGGACCTGCGCTACCGCCGGTTCGAACACATCCCGAAGCCGACGACACAGGCCGTCATGTTCTGCCTGATGGATGCCTCGGCCTCCATGACGGAAGACCTGAAGGATCTGGCCAAGCGCTTCTTCATGCTGCTCTACGTCTTTCTCTCGCGCCACTATGCGGAGATCGAGGTCGTGTTCATCCGCCACACCACGCGTGCGGCAGAGGTCGACGAAGAGACGTTCTTCCGCAGCACCGAGACCGGCGGCACCGTGGTGTCCAGTGCGCTTGCGGAGATGACTCGCGTTCTGGAGGAACGCTACCCGCTCGACGACTGGAACATCTACGCTGCCCAGGCGTCCGACGGGCACAACTTCTCCGACGACATGGGGACGTGCCTGGAGATGCTGGGCCAGCTGGTGCCGCTTTGCCAGTACTACGCCTATGTGGAGGTCAGCGACGACAGCGGTTTCGCCGACCGGTTCTCAAGCCCGCTCTGGGCCGGATACGGCGACATCGACGAAGCGCATCCCAATTTCGCCATGCGCCGGGTCGGCGCGCCGGAGGAGATCTTCGCCGTGTTCCACGATCTCTTCGCGCGCTCGCGCGCCGCAGCCTGAGGCAGGACCGCGCGATGACGGTAGCGACGCTCTCCCGGCCGCTGTTCACGGGGGCCGATTGGACTTTCGACGGCCTGCAGCGCGTGAACGAAGCGATCGAAGAGATCGCGGTCGGCGAGCTCGGGCTCGACATCTACCCGACCCAGATCGAGGTGATCACGTCTGAGCAGATGCTCGACGCCTATGCTTCGATCGGCATGCCGCTGTTGTACCGCCACTGGTCGTTCGGCAAGCGCTTCGCGCATGAAGAGATGCTGTACCGCCGCGGCGCGCAGGCGCTGGCCTATGAGCTGGTCATCAATTCCGACCCCTGCATCTGCTACGTCATGGAAGACAATTCCATGACCATGCAGACGCTGGTGCTGGCGCACGCCGCCTTCGGCCACAACCACTTCTTCAAGAACAACTATCTGTTCCGCCAGTGGACCCAGGCCGACGCGGTGCTGGACTATCTGGATTTCGCGAAGCGCTATGTGGCGGCGTGCGAGGAACGGTACGGCGTCGACGCGGTGGAAATGACGATCGATGCCGCCCACGCCCTGATGAACCACGGCGTCGACCGCCACCCGAAGAAAAGGCGCGTGGCCACGCCGGAAAAGCGCAAGGCCCGCGATCTGGCGCGCCGCGCGCATGAAGAGGCGAGCTACAGCGACCTGTGGCGCACCCTGCCCCGGCCGCCGGACCGCGCGCAGCGCGACCCCGAGGCGTCGCGCGAGTCGACCGATCTCGGCCTGCCGGAAGAGAACCTGCTGTACTTCCTGGAAAAGACCGCCCCGAAGCTGGAGGACTGGCAGCGCGAACTGGTGCGCATCGTCCGCCATCTGGCGCAGTACTTCCATCCGCAGCGCCAGACCAAGGTGATGAACGAAGGCTGCGCCACCTTCGTGCATTATGAGATCATGCACCGTCTGCACGCCCGCGGCCTGTTGACCGACGGGGCCATGATGGAATTCCTGCACAGCCACAGCTCGGTCCTGTTCCAGCCGGGTTTCGACGACCGGCGCTATCGCGGCGTCAACCCCTACGCCTTGGGCTATGCGATGATGCGCGACATCAAGCGCATCGCCGAAGACCCGACCGAGGAAGACCGCACCTGGTTCCCCGACTGGGCTGGGTCCGGCGACGCAATGGCCGTGCTGCGGGACGCCTGGGCCGACTATCGCGACGAAAGCTTCATCCAGCAGTATCTGAGCCCACAGGTGATCCGCGAACTGCGCCTGTTCTCCTGCTTCGACGAGGCGACGGACTCCGCCGTCGAGGTCTCCGCCATCCATGACGAGGAGGGGTACCGCAGCGTCCGCCGCGCGCTGGCCCGGCAGTACGACGTCAGCCTGCAGGACCCGCAGATCGAGGTGATCGAGGCGAACCTGAAGGGCAACCGCCGCCTGGTGGTGGAGCACAAGGTCCGCCACGGGCGCCGGCTGGAGCCGGAGACCGCCCAGCGCGTTCTGGAAATGCTGGCCACGCTATGGGGCTATCGCGTGCGCCTGCGCGAAACCTGCGCCGACACCGGCCGCACGATCGGCGAACAGGACGCGCTGGCGAGCCCAGTGCCGGCGTAGCCGCGCGGGGGCGATCCAAACCAGCCCTGCCCTCAGTCCTTTGGACCAGCTATAGCCGCAATGTTCCCGGACGCCGCCCGCGTGATCGGCTGCGGCCCGCACCCGAACCGAACCAACCCTGCGTTCCCCCCCGGCTGCTGCAGTCTCTCCGGTGCTGTGTTAGAAATTAAACTACCATTGAGGCTCCAGCCCCCGGCAGACGTGCCGATGGCGCTGTCGCCACTTGTCGGATTGCGCGTCTTGAGAGACCCAGTGTCCGGATCCGATCCGCAGCACCTGATCCTGGCGACCGCCGGCGGGGATCGTCAGGCCTTCAAGGCGCTGTACGACACGACCAGCCGCCGGCTGTTCGGCATCATCCTGCGCATCGTGCGGCGTGCGGACTGGGCCGAAGATGTGCTGCAAGAGGTCTATGTGCGCATCTGGCGCCATGCCGAACGTTATCGGCCGGAGAAGGGGGAACCGATGGCATGGCTTGCGACGGTCGCCCGCAACGGCGCGATCGACTGGCGCCGCCGCAATGCCGACGCACCCTGGGTGCAGGAATATGACGATCAGGACGGCCAGGAAGGCGATCAGCCCACCGTTCTGGATTGGACGGCGGCTGCGGAAGACGCCCGCGCTCTCAAGCACTGCCTTGACGAACTTGAGAGGGAGCATCGGAACTGCATCGTTCTTGCGTACACCGAAGGATACACCCATGACGAGCTGGCCCGGCGGCTGAGCCGGCCGGTCGGCACGGTGAAGTCATGGATCCGCCGCGGGCTGTTGCGGCTCAGGGACTGTCTTGAAGGATGAGTGACGAGTTGGACGATCTGGACTCCCTGGCGGCCGAGTACGTGCTCGGGACCCTGGACCATGCCGAAAGGCAGCGGGCCGAGGACCGCCGGGTGCGGGATCCGGAGTTCGACCAGCGGATCGACTATTGGACACAGCGCCTCTCACCGCTGGCCGATGCGGTTCCGGCTGCGGAGCCGCCGCCGGAAGTCTGGCAGGGGATCGAAAAGGCGTTGAACCTGGAAGCGCCGCCGGAAGCCGCACCTACGGCGACCCGTGCGCCCCGGCCGGCGGCAGCACGCTTTGCAGCGGGGATCTGGAGGCTCTGGGCCGTCGGGGCGACGGCGGCCGCCGCCGCGCTGGCATTCCACATCACAACAATCGACGTCGCGCCCCCGGAAACGCGCTTCGTTGCGGTGCTGAGCGAAACGCCGGCAAGCCCGGCCTGGGTGGTGACCGTGGATACGGCGGCGCAGCAGCTGACCATCAGACCCGTGGCGGATGTCCAGGTGGCCGACAATTCCCTGGAGCTGTGGCTGGTCGCCGGTGGCGACGCCGCGCCGCAATCTTTGGGGCTGTTGGATCCTGGGAACCAGGTGGCGCTGCCCATTGCGGCCGTCTACGAGCAGGCCACGTTGGGCGAGACCGCGCTGGCGGTCAGCCTGGAGCCGGTCGGTGGATCTCCAACCGGCCTGCCGACCGGCCCGATCCTCTACCAA
>JANQIX010000053.1 GCA_028281925.1 Alphaproteobacteria bacterium | reverse complement strand
CGCGCCTGGGATTCTGGGTACATGATGATGAATGACCGGGCTCCATAGGCAGGACGAGACGTCGCAAGCCCTGGCGCACAGACCGGCTCACGCCTGCCGCCGGCACATTGCCACGCGATGACGCCTGATTGTGTCGCAGATTGCATGGATTGAACGGCTTTCGCATAATCGATGAGCAGACTGGGGCTCGTGAGGCCGGCGATGGCGCCGGATGACGGGAAACCCGCCGGTGCCATCATCCTCTTCATCGCCATCCGTTGCAGATGATCGGGGCTGTTCGGATGAAATACCTGGCGAACGTCGTGGCGGTGACCGTGGCGCTTTCTGCAGTCGTGGGGGGCTGTGCCAGCGATCCCATTGGCGGTCCCGGGTCTGTTTACCAAGATCCCGTGAACCGCGACCTTGCTGCTCGCAACTCTCGCTTTGCCGTTACGGTTGCCGAAGGTGCGGGTACCGGTGCCTTGGTCGGGGCGGGGATCGGGGCCGGGGTTGCGGCAATGAGTGGCGATGGGACCTGGGAGGGGGCCGCCATCGGCTTAGGCGTGGGCCTGGTCGCCGGCGCGATTGCGGGTCTTGTCGTGGCGATTGAGGGCGAGGAATACGCGGCACAGGAGGCCGCGCTCAGCGGCGAGATCAAGCAGACCAGTGCGCTGGTGGTGCAGTATGAGCGGGACTTGGCCGTAACCGAGGAACTGGTCGCCACCCGGATTCAGCGGATTGAGGCGTTGCAGGGCCGGATCGCCGCCGGAGAGGCCTCTGCCGACAAATACCAGGCGGAGCTTGACGAAGTGGACGAGTCCGTCGACCTGATCCGCGAGAACATGGAGGCAAACGAGGAAATCATCGAACTGATTGAGGAAGCGATTGATGACATGCGCGACGACAGCCTGAATACGGCTGAACTTGAAGCGGAATTGGACCGCTATCGTACTTTGCGTGACGAGCAGTTGACCCTGTTGAACGCGCTTCTGGCCGTTCAATCGAGCGGATAGTGGCGGATCTGCCCATTCGGCTATCGATGGCGGTTAGGAACGGCGCCTGCCGTCGCCATTATGCGCAAGTGCCGGGGTCAGGTCTGCATTACAACATTTGGAGCAAGACAAACCACTAAAGGCTCCGCTGACTTGTCTGCTACGGAAGTTCAACTGCAGCGCGCTCGTCAAAGGTCACGGAATGGACATCGTACCTGAGGAAGCTGAGCATTTCCTCAGCAAGGCTAAATCCCCGGATCGCGTGGCGATTGTCTCTCTCGTTTCGGTAAGGCCACTCTACGCGCCTCGTGATAATCTCCCCATCGCGGCGCAGTTCTTCTGCAAATGCGTTCGCGGCTAAGCGGCCGATGCATCCGTCGGTGCCGGTGACTCTTGGGGGATTGTCATCCAGTCTCAGCGCACCGGTACGTCCCGGATAATCGTGACCCATGATACAAATTGAATCCAGGTGATCATCATCCCCATACCAAAAATAGAGACGCGCATTCCGGTTCGTTATGTCACATTCGTACACATCCGCAATTCGATCCGGCCGGCAGCCGATGGACCATTCTATATTGCTTATGAACCGGCCGCTTCTTTGTTCAAGCGGACGATCTTGGTATCTGGCCTCTCCATAGTAAATGGCGACCTGACCATCTCGTATTCGAGCACTTCGGTCATAAGACTTGATCACAGCGCCGCCATCCTCAAAATAATGGTAGATCAATTGTGAACCAACATCTGCACCCAGTCTTCCTTAGTAAGGGCGCGGATCAATCGTTAGCCCGTCGGAGGCATACATGATTTCACCTGGCCGCAGACCATCATTGAAACGCTGAGGCTCGGCATGGGTTGGGTTCCCGCTTCGGTACGCCGGCCCCGCGACGCCCCCCGTACCGTCTGATGGCGTCCCGCAAGCCGCCACGGCCACGGCGCTCAAGAAGAAAGCAAACGGCACCTTCATCATGCAGCTCCCTGACGAAACAGGCATTCCAACGGCAATCTGCCGGCCATTTCGAGCCCTGTCCGCGCGTCTCGGCCAAGACGTTCGCGAAGGCGCCAACATGAGCTGAGATTGGCTGGGCGCGACCAAGCGTTGGGCGCATGATGGCTCGGGCATGGTTGGAGATGCAACGAAGGGGCGGCGTCGGCCAGAGAGGGAGGCGCCGCAGGAAGACCAAGCGCAGGATGAACTTGGATGAGCGCATTGAAACGGGAAGCGGGTTACTGCGCGGTCTGGGAATTCATCGTTCGTCCGGACAGGGCCGAGCAGTTCGCGACCGCCTATGGGCCGGATGGCGCCTGGGCTCAGCTCTTCGCCAGATCGTCAGGCTTCCTTCGCACCGAGCTTCTGCAAGATCGATCCCTACCGGGCCGCTTTCTGACGTTGGACTATTGGACCGAGCGCTCGGCGTTCCAGGAATTCAAGGACCGCTTCGGGGAAGAATATCGCGCGCTGGACGAACGCTTCGAAGGCTGGACGGATCACGAGACTCTTGTGGGGGAGTTCACGCCGACGGGCGCAGGGGCAATCGCACCTCGCCGGGCCATTCCTGACCGCCCCTAAATCCGGCTGTTCGCCCCGCGCAGGCGTCTTGGTCGTCGCCCACGACTTCTGGGGGGCAGGCAGCCAGATTGGCTCTCACGGTCCCAGCGGGTATCCCAGCCGTTCCAAAGCCTCGATCGCCTGCTGATCGCCGCCTTCGGCGGCCACTCGATACCAGGCGATTGCGGCCGTCAGGTCGGGTGCGCCGTCCAAGCCCCGTTCGAACAAACGGCCGAGATGGTAGGCGGCGCGTACATTGCCCGCGGCGCTGGCGGCCTGGAACCAATTTGCTGCTTCGATCAGGTCCTGCCCGGTGCCTACACCCTCCATGTAGGCCAGGCCGGCGGCATTCATTGCGTCGGGATGGTCGGCATTGGCCGCCTCCAGAAACATCGCGAACGCCGCTTCGCTGTCCCGCTCCACGCCAAGGCCGCGCTCGGTCAGCACGGCCAGGTTGTAGACTGCGTTGATTATGCCGGCGTCGGCCGATCGGCCGTACCAATAGACGGCCCGCTCGAAGTTCTGCGGTACCGTCGTGCCAATCGCGTAGGTCGTGGCGAGATCGTGCTGCGCTTCCGGGTTGCCGTCCATGGCAAGGTTCGCGACCTGGCGCAGCTCCGCCGGCGCGTCGTGGGGCAGGGGCGCCAGGTTCCCCGGTGTCTCGGTCGCGTGGTCAGCGGGCCGGTCGGCCACCGGTTCTCCGGGTGCCTCGTTTGCCGGATCTCCCGGCGCCTCGCCCGCCGGTGCCGGCGCGTCGGGCCGTGCCTGCTCCTGTTGGCGCACATCCTCACGCAGCTGCGCTTCAAGCTCTTCGATCCTCGCCCGGCTGTCCGCAAGCTCTGCGCGCAGGCGGTCGGCGTCTTCAGCCTCTGCCTCCAGGTTGCGGACCCGCGCCTCGCTGTCTTCCAGGGCTGCACGCTGTCGATCGGTCTCGCCGAGCTGAGATTCCAAAGCTCCGATCCGGGCATCGCTTTCCTGCAGTGCTGTCCGCAGGCAGCGGATCTCCTGATCAGGTTCCTCGGCGTAGACCTCGCAGGCAGGCCGGCTCGGGCCATCGGGGTCACCGGCCTGGTTCAGAAGATCGTCGCCAAAGTACACGCCGGCGACAGCGATCATGCCCAGCGTGACCACCAGCAAGAGACCGAGATAGACCCGCAACATGGCTGCACCTGGAAAAGTGCACGTCCTCCGGGGAGGGGGCCGTTCGCTAGACTATTTTCGGGTGTTCCGGTGGATATGCAAGGTTGTGCCTTGCAACCGCCCATTCCGGGATCGCGTCGCCGGCGTGACGTTTGCGCTCTAGCGCTCTTGCGCGGTGTTCCCAGCGCGGGCGATCCCCTCGTGGATCTTCTGCCGCGCCAGCTCCGCATCGCCCCAGCCGTCGACGCGCGCCCACTTGCCCGGCTCCAGCGCCTTGTACTGGCTGAAGAAGTGCTCGATCTCCTGCAGCAGGATCGGCGGCACGTCGGTGTGTTCTCTGACCTCGTTATAGAACGGCTTCAGCTTGTCGATGGGCACGCCCAGGATCTTCTCGTCCGGGCCGCTTTCGTCTTCCATCAGCAGCACGCCGATGGGCCGGGTGCGCAGCACGGCCCCCGGCAGCACCGGCAGGCGGCCGATCACCAGCACGTCGCAGGGGTCGCCGTCTTCCGAAAGCGTATGGGGGATGAAGCCGTAATTGCCGGGATAGAACATGGCCGTGTGCAAGAACCGGTCGACGAACAGGGCACCGGACTCCTTGTCCAGTTCGTACTTCACCGGGTCGGCACGCAACGGCACCTCGATGATGACGTTGATGTCGTCGGGCGGGTTGGCGCCGATCGCGATCTTGGAAAGCAGCATGGGAGGGGGCGCGTCCTTCGGCGCTTCTCGGGGGCAGGCCGGCCGGCGGTGCCCCAGCCATATGCGCCATCTCGCCGAACGGCGCCACCGTCATCACGGCGTTCGGGCTCTGCGCCTCGCGAAACCGCCAAATTCGCTACCGCTGGCTGTGTATCCGCCTGAGGAACATCGACAGTCGCCTGCAGGGCGGACCTACACCGGCAGGTCCGCCTCATCCGGCCGTGGTCGGCCTCATGCGGCGCGCACACGCTCCACGAAGTTGGCGACCTGCATGGCCAGCAGCTCAGACTGGCGGGCGAGATCCTCCGAGGCCGAGTTCACGTTGCCGGCACTGACACCCGCCTGATCGGAGGCCTCCCTCACGCCGGCGATCGACGCGCTCACCTCCTGCGTGCCGGCTGAGGCCTGCTGGGTGTTGCGGCTGATCTCATCCGACGCGGCGTTCTGTTCCTCCACCGCGGCAGCGACGGAGGTTGAGATCTCGCGGATCCGGTCAATCTTGGTGCTGATATCGGCGATGGCGGAGACCGCCTGGCCGGTCTGATCCTGGACCTCCTGGATCTGATTGGCGATCTGCTCGGTTGCCTTGGCGGTCTGGTTTGCGAGGTTCTTCACCTCAGAGGCGACGACGGCAAAGCCCTTGCCGGCATCCCCGGCCCGCGCCGCTTCGATCGTGGCATTCAACGCCAGCAGGTTCGTCTGTTCGGCAATGCTGGTGATCAGGCTGACCACATCGCCGATGGCCTCGACCTTCTCCGCCAGCCCCTTGATTTCCGCGTCGCTGGTGCCGGCTGCGCCGACAGCCTCTTCGGCGGCACCGGTCTGGACGTTCATCTGGCGGCTGATCTCGGCGATGGAGCTGCCGAGTTCCTCTGCCGCGGCGGCGACCGTCTGGACGTTGGTGGACGCCTCTTCGGCGGCCGACGCTACGGTAGTGGCCTGGCTGCTGGTCTCTTCCGCGATCGCAGACATGGACTGCGATGTGGATTGCATCTCCGCTGCGGCGGACGAGACAGTCTGCACGATCTCGCCGATTTCAGCCTCGAACTCATCCGCCAGCGATTGCATGGCCGCACGCTTCTCAGCCTCCGTGCGCTGCTCGGCTTCTCTCTGCCGCTGCTCCAGCCCAGCCTTCTCAACGGCGTTCACGCGAAACACTTCCACCGCCTTTGCCATCTCTCCGACCTCGTCGCCGCGCTGGCGATAGGGAACGCTGACGTCGCTGTCGTTGGCGGACAGCCGCTGCATGACACCGCAGAGAACCGGGATCGGCCGCAGCATGGCCCGATAGGCCAACAAAGCCACGGCGACGCAGACCGCGGTCGCGACGACCATGACCAGCCCCAGGGCCTTGACGATCGCCGACATCACGGCATCAAGCCGGTCCTTCTGGACACCGGCGTAGAGAATGCCCAGCACCTCGTCGGTCGGCGAGAAGATCGGCTGGTAGATGGTGTAGTAGGGAATGCCCAGGATGACAGCTTCGCCGAGAAAGGTCTCGCCGCGCCGGATCACGGGATACACGGCGCCGTTCTGGCCCAGCGGTGTGCCGATTGCCCGCGAGCCGTCGGGCTTGATGATGTTCGTCGTCCGCCGCCAGTAATCCTCTGTCTCTGGATCCCAGGCAAAGACCGTTGCGGTTTCTCCGGTCAGGAAGCCCACGCGATCGATCATGTCGTGATCCGTGAACTCGGGCAGTGCCTCGATCTCCAGCCTTTCAACGGCATTATCGGCGCTGAACCGCACTTGGAACTCCGGATGGCGGTCCATGAGCGTGGTGGCAGCAATGCGCAGGCTCGACGCCTGACGGTCGATCACCTGCTGCTCGATCCAACCGCGCACCTGGCTGACTGAGGCGTAGGCCAGGACGGCAGCGAAGACCAGGACGATCGCAATCGTCAGCAGGCTCGCTTTGGTGGTGAGACGAAGGTTGGCAATGCGGGCGCGCAGCATGGTGGATTCCCTTGGGCGAATTGTTTTTCTTCTTGGAATTTATTCTAGAAACGGTAGATAATTTGTTAATACTCCGAACTACTGATTATCTGAATGAACGCATTATTTGTTTCCGTGAAGTCCTTCCATATAGTGGCAGTGGCCCGCCTAATAATCAGAGTACATATTCTGAAATACAATTATAAAAGGGGCGCGAACTACTCAACGGGTCGCCGTCACTATGGACCGGAGATATCGACTTGTCGGCGAAGCTGCTGGGCGCTGAAGCCGCACATGGTGGACGTGGCTTACGCCGCGCGCACACGCTCCATGAACCGGGCGACCTGGGTGGCGAGCAGCTCGGACTGCTGGGCAAGGTCTTGCGACGCCGTGCGCACGTTGCCCGCACTGGCGCCGGTCCGGTCGGACGCGTCCTTTACGCTGGCGATCGATGCACTGACTGCCTGGGTGCCAGCAGAAGCTTCCCGGGTGTTGCGGCCGATTTCGTCGGCGGCGGCATTCTGTTCTTCGATCGCGGCAGCGACTGAGGTCGAGATTTCGCGGATGTGGTCGATCCTGGTACTGATGTCCGCGATCGCCGAGACAGCATGACCGGTCTGATCCTGGACCTCCTGGATCTGGGTGGCGATCTCGTCGGTTGCCTTGGCGGTCTGGTTGGCCAGGTTCTTCACCTCCGACGCGACGACGGCAAAGCCCTTGCCTGCATCTCCGGCCCGCGCCGCTTCGATCGTGGCATTGAGCGCCAGCAAGTTGGTCTGTTCGGCAATGCTGGTGATCAGGCTGACGACGTCTCCGATGGTCTCGACCTTCTCCGCTAGCCCCTTGATCTCCGTGTCGCTGATCGAGGCCGCGCCCACCGCCTCTTCGGCAGCGCCGGTCTGAGCGCTCATCTGGCGGCTGATCTCGGCAATGGAGCTGCCGAGCTGCCCCGCCGCCTCAGCCACTGTCTGCACGTTTTCCGAGGCCTCCCGCGCGGCCGTCGCGACGGTCGTCGCCTGGCCGCCGGTCTCTTCGGCAATGGCCGACATCGACTGTGATGTGGACTGCATCTCTGTAGCGGCGTCTGAGACCGACTGGACGATGCCGCCGATGTCGCGTTCGAATTCATCGGCGATGGCCATCATCGTATCCCGTCTCTCAGCCACGGCGCGCTCTTCAGTCTGTGCTTGTTCCTCACGCAGGCGCTGCCGCTCCAGCGAATTGTCCCGAAACACGGTGACGGCAGCGGCCATCTGCGCAATCTCGTCATGCCCGCGCGTCGGTATCGCCGCATCCAGATTGCCGCTGGCGATCGCGCTCATGGATTTTGAGAGGGCGAGAAGACGGCGCACGACCTGTCTGCCCACGTACTGCCAGCCGACCGTTGCCGCAATCAGCAGACTGAGGCCGCAGACGGCCAGCAGGATCATCCGACTGTCGGCCATGGTGTCCTGAGCGGCCTCGCGGGCGCTCGCGATGCCAGCCTGGGCGCTCAACACGACTTCCTCGACGCTTGCGCGAAGCCGGGCCGCGGTCGTGCGGCTCTCGGCCAGCAGCTCTGCTGCGGACCCTGTCGCGACGATGATCTCATGCTGAACGGCAAGAAGACCGTTCTCGCCGTCGGAAAGGGTCGCGATGGTCGTGACGGGTTCAGACAACTGATCCCGGACGGAAGCATCGGGGATCGCGTCCAACAGCTGGGCGACATGGTCCTGGAGGGCGGTGCTCCGCTCAATCAGGATGTCCAATCGGTCGGGATCGCCGGTCGCCGCAGCCTCGTTCAACAGGCCTACCCAAGTGTTCACTGCGCCGTTCAGATCAAGCAGCAGGCGGAAACCGGGAAGGTCGGACCCGACGAAAACATCCATCTCATCGAAGACGAGGTCGCTCAGATCCATTCCACCGCCGACGATCCGTGCTCGCGCGCCGCGTACCGGCGTTTCAAGCGCTTCCACCAGGTCAGCCTGGGCCGCGATCAAGGCTAGTTCCGCCTGGGCCGCGGCGCCGCTGGTGCGGTCTTGCGGCTGCTGCTGCAATTCGGCTGCGCGGCGCTCGAAGACGTTGCCGTCCGCAACACCCAAGTCGATCAGCGCGTCCAGCAGCGCCTGAAGCTCGTCCGCCCCGTCGATATCACCAGCACGTTCCAGGCTGTTGATCATCGGGGGAACCAGTTGGGCGAATTGCTGCCAGGCCTCATCGACGATCGCAGGGTCGGTCGCCGTGTTGGCCCGCACCATCAGCAGCGTTCCGCGCAACGCATAGGCCCGGAGGTCAAGCACGCCGATTAACTGGTTCGTCGCCGTGTTTGTGAGTTCGCCGACACCGCTGTCGACAACGTCGGCCACGTCCTGCCCTCGCTCTTGCAAACGGCTGTTGGCGGCGTCGATCAGGGGCCGCATGTCCGCTTCGAACTGAGCGAATGCCTCGGCCAGAGTCCGGACCTGCGCGGTGCGCACGTCTCTCCGGTCCAGAACGGTTGCGGCGGCCTGTTCTTGGCGGGTCAGGCTCTGTGATAGACCCGCAACATCGGCCTGAATGGCCTCGATGACCGCCTGGTTGACTCCCGACGCTCGCATCTCCGACAGAAGCCGACCCAGATCGTCATTCGCCGTCTCCAGTTCGGCGCTTACATCTTCCAGTTCTTCCAGAGAGACGGCGGCGGATAGTGCCGGGGCCGTGGCGGCGATGGACGTACTTTCCTTCGCAAGGGAGAGAGCGGAAAACAGTTCCGGAACGGCCGTGTCCGCAATCTCGGAAATCGAGGCCTCGGTGTTATCGAAAGACACCCAAGCGATGCTGCTGGCGACGAGGGTCAGAGAGGCCACGACGGAGAACGCGACGGTCAGTTTTGCGCCGATACCCAGTCTGACCGTGACCGTGCGCCTTGAGGATCCGTCGGCCTTGTCCTCATTCATTCCGGGATCCTCTAATGGCTGGAGAGCGGGCTATCAGGACAGATCTTGCGAGAGAACCTGGGCGCAAGCGCAAACTTTTCAGCGGCAGCCTGCTGGCATGCGGCGCGGAATTTCACCACAATGTATGTGAAACTTATTATACGTCCGTTAACCAGCGCAGCGGCACACACGACCGATGATCGAGCGGCTACGCGTCAAAAAAAGCTGTGGTTGTCCTCCATCCTGGCGCAGGTCAGCAGTCGCGACGTCGCGCGAAAGATGGCAGGTCAGATCTGATTGGAATGAGAGTTTGCGGGAGGGACGCTTCGCTGTCGTTAACAGTTGCAGCTGCGTTGGTGTCTATCGTCTCGGTGTCGACGATTGCATAGCCCGAACGACGGAACTCCACTCCCATGGCGTCGGTTGAACGTCGGACGGTATTCCGAATTGGCGCCAAGCAGACCCGAGCGCAAAGACTAAAGCCGGTGCAGCCTGCAGGGTGCTGACCGCACCGCTGCCGGCTGCACCTCCCCGCTATGCTGCGCGTACGCGGTCCATGAACCGTGCCACCTGTGTGGCAAGCAATTCGGACTGTCGGGCGAGCTCTTCCGATGCCGTGCGCACATGGCCGGCGCTGACACCGGTCTGGTCGGATGCGTCCTTCACGCCGACGATCGACGCGCTCACTTCTTGCGTGCCGGCGGAAGCTTCCTGAGTATTGCGGCCGATCTCATCGGCGGCGGCATTCTGCTCTTCGATCGCGGCAGCGACGGAGGTCGAGATCTCGCGGATGCGGTCGATCTTGGCGTTGATGTCGGCGATCGCCGAGACCGCGTGGCCGGTCTGATCCTGAACCTCCTGAATCTGGGTCGCGATCTGCTCGGTCGCCTTCGCGGTCTGGTTGGCCAAGTTCTTCACCTCCGAGGCAACGACAGCAAAGCCCTTGCCGGCATCCCCAGCCCGCGCGGCCTCGATCGTCGCGTTCAGCGCCAGCAGGTTGGTCTGCTCGGCAATGCTGGTGATCAAGCTGACCACGTCGCCGATGGCCTCCACCTTCTCCGCCAGGCCCTTGATCTCGGTATCGCTGATGGAGGCCGCGCCAACGGCCTCTTCGGCGGCGCCGGTCTGCACGGTCATCTGGCGGCTGATTTCGGCGATCGAACTGCCGAGCTCTTCGGCGGCCGCAGCCACCGTCTGGACATTGGTAGACGCCTCTTCGGCGGCGGACGCGACAGTCGTGGCCTGGCTGCTGGTCTCTTCGGCGATCGTTGACATCGACTGGGCCGTGGACTGCATCTCCGTCGACGCGGACGAGACGGTCTGTACGATCTCCCCGACATCGGCCTCGAAATCGTCGGCCAGCTTGTGCATGGCGGCGCGCTTTTCTTCTTCCGCGCGCTGCTCGGCTTCCTTCTGCTGCTGCTCCAGCGCAACCTTCTCCTCCGCGTTGACGCGGAACACCTCAACGGCCCGCGCCATCTCGCCGATCTCGTTCTTCAGATCGCGGTAGGGGACGTCGAGATTGGTGTCACCCGTCGCCAGGCGGCGCATTGTGCCGGTCATGCTGGCGATACCCTTGGAGACCGTCGTCGAGACAAGGTAGGCAATCACTGCGGTCGCCGCGGCGACCAGAAGCACGATCAAGCCGATCTGCTGTGCCTGGGCCCAGAACGCAGTGTCGATATCGTCGACATAGACGCCGGTACTGACGACCCAATCCCACGGCTCGAACATCGCCGCATAGGATGTCTTCGGAAGCGGTTCTTCGCTGTCTGCCCGGTTCCAGTGATAGTGGACGAAGTCTCCGCCATTCTCCGCCGCTCGGACCAGCTCGATGATAAGCTCGACGCCGTTCGGGTCACGCAGCCCGCTGACGTCCTGCCCTTCCAGGTCCTGGTTTGCGCCATGCATGACCATGCCGTGATCCTGGTCGAGGATGAAGAAATAGTCTCCCTCGCCATAGCGGCTGGCGCGCAGGCCTTCCATCGCCAAGGTCTGAGCTTGTTCTTCCGAGATTGTGCCTTCCAGCGCCTGTGCGTGCACGCCAGCGATCGTGGAGACCGCAATGTCGACAAGCGTGCGCACCTCGTCCTCGCGATCTGTCGCCATCCGGTCGCGCAGCTGCAGGAGCTCATGCACACTGACGGCTAGCAGCCCGACCACGCCGACGACGACGATGATTGCCAGTCGCAGCTTGATGGATAGATTGCGCAGCATTGCCTTTACCTTTTGGTGTGTTGTCGGCTGAAGGCAGATCCTATTCAATGAATGGTAGAGATTTGGTTAATTCTCGAAAATGCCAGCAGGGCTAACCATGTGGTCGTGACATGCTGGATTGGCTCGGTTTCGTTGAGAAAGGTAGATTGAGGAGACGTGTCCGAAGCGAAGCCTCGTTATCGCCTAACCGATAAGTATCTCAACCGGGGGTGGTGTTAAGTCATGCCCGCCCATCATGCCCTTCGGTGGGGGACGTTGGATTGCGCGAACCCGCATCACGTAGTCGCCCACTTCGCTAGAGAGTTGTTCGGAATGCCGGGATAGGTCCTCTGTCGCAGCCGCTACGCAGACAGCGCTGTCGTCCGTCTGCGCAGAGGCTTCCGTCACGCCGGCGATGGGCGAGCAGACCTGCCGGGCGCCGCACGACGTAACCCGTGCCTTGCGCCCTGGCGAATGGTGGGCGATTTGCGGACGTACCGCTGACCCGCCGGCCGGCGGAGAGCCGGGCGGCGGGAGCGGGGGGGCCGAGTCAGTTCTTGGTCTTGTCGACCAGCTTGTTGGCGGCGATCCAGGGCATCATGGCGCGGAGCTTTTCGCCCACCGCTTCGATGTCGTGGCCGGCGGCCCGGCGGCGGATCGCCTTGAAGCTGGTCTGGCCGACCTTGTTCTCCAGCATCCATTCCTTGGTGAACTGGCCCGCCTGGATCTCGCCCAGGATGCGCTTCATCTCCGCCTTTACATCGTCGTTGATCAGGCGGGGGCCGCGCGTGTAGTCGCCGTATTCCGCGGTGTTGGAGATGGAGTACCGCATATTGGCGATGCCGCCTTCGTAGATCAGGTCCACGATCAGCTTCACCTCGTGCAGGCACTCGAAATAGGCCATCTCCGGCGCATAGCCGGCATCGACCAGTGTCTCGTATCCGGCCTGGATCAGCGCGGTCAGCCCGCCGCACAGCACCACCTGCTCGCCGAACAGATCGGTCTCGCACTCTTCTTTGAAGGTGGTCTCGATCACGCCAGCCCGACCGCCGCCGATGGCGCAGGCATAGGACAGGCCGACATCGACGGCCGCACCCGTGGCGTTTTGCTCCACCGCCAAAAGGCAGGGCACGCCGCCGCCGCGCTGATACTCCGAGCGCACCGTGTGGCCGGGACCTTTCGGCGCGACCATGAACACGTCCAAATCCGACCGCGGCTCGATCAGGTTGAAATGGATGTTGAGGCCGTGGGCGAAGCCCATGGCCGCTCCGTCCGGCAGGTTGGGGCCGATGTGGTCGCGATAGAGCTCGCCCTGCAGTTCGTCCGGCACGGCGATCATCACGACGTCTGCCCAGGCGGCGATCTCCGCCGGGTTGGCAACCGTGAAGCCCGCAGCCTCGGCCTTGGCGGCGCTGGACGAACCGGGGCGCAGGCCGATACGGACGTCGGCAACGCCGCTGTCGCGCATATTGGCGGCATGGGCGTGGCCCTGGCTGCCGTAGCCGACAACCCCCACCTTCTTCGATTTGATCAGGTTCACGTCGGCGTCGCGGTCGTAATAGACCCGCATGGCATGGTCCTCCCGGGGAAGCTGGTTCTCTGTCAGAGTGCTCGGCAAAGGGGCGCTAGTCGAGGTGAAGAAGGCCCTCGCGGCCGCGCGCCATGGCGGCAACGCCCGTGCGGCTGATGTCGGCAAGGCCGAGCGGGCGCATCAGGCCGATGAAGGCGTCGAGCTTGCCCGACGAGCCTGTGACTTCGAAGGTGAAGCTGTTCGTCGTCGAGTCCACCACGCGGGCGCGGAAGATGTCGGCGATGCGCAGGCTCTCTATGCGGTCTTCGCGATTGGCATTGGTCGTCACCTTGATCAGCGCCAGTTCGCGCTCGACGGCGGGGCCTTCGTCCGTCAGGTCCGACACCTTGTGGACCGGGACCAGGCGGGCAAGCTGGGCCTTTATCTGCTCCACGATCATGCGGGTGCCGCTGGTGACAAGCGTGATGCGCGAGCGGCGATGCTCGATATCCACCTCAGCGACGGTCAGACTCTCGATATTGTAGCCGCGGCCTGAGAACAGGCCGATCACGCGGGCGAGCACGCCCGGCTCATTGTCCACCAGCACCGCGATGGTGTGGCGCTCGATCGGTTGGTTTGCGGGACTCATGATGGGGATTCCGATTGTTCTTTTGCTGCGGCGACCGCCGGACGGTCGCCGCCTTCAATGCCCGTGCGGTCCTGGCGGCGGTTGCCTTATACCAGGACCATGCCCTCTTCCGATGTCCGCTGTTCGCCGGGGCCGTCCGCGCCAAGGATCATATCGTAATGCGCCGCACCGCCGGGGATCATCGGGAAGCAGTTTTCGTTCCTGTCGACATGCATGTCGACGATGACCGCACGGTCGATCGACATCATCTCCTTAATCGTATCGTCCACTTCCGACACCTTGGTGGCACGCAGGCCCACGGCGCCGAAGCTCTCCGCCAGCTTCACGAAGTCCGGCAGGCTGTCCATGTAGCTTTCCGAATAGCGCTCGCCGTGCAGCAGCTCCTGCCACTGGCGCACCATGCCCATCCACTGGTTGTTGGTGATGAAGACCTTCACCGGCAGCTGGTACTGGGCGATCGTCGACAGCTCCTGGATGTTCATCAGGATCGAGG
>JANQIX010000081.1 GCA_028281925.1 Alphaproteobacteria bacterium | reverse complement strand
TGTGGGATCGAATAATCGCAGCAAAAACAATAAATATACTTTTCCATTAATATTCGAAATATTTAACTAAAAGGGCTTCGAAACCTAGAGGGTGTTGCGACCTGCAATGACCCATCCGACTGCCGGACGAGGTCGACCTGCCCCTGTCAGGAGGTCGACATCGCCGCGACAGTGCCCGTGAGCGCGGTGTCGCGTCTTGCATTGCCACATTCCTGTGGGCCTGGGGTCGCGTCTTGTACTACCACATTCCCATTCACTCCGAAGTCACGTCAGCTTCAGCGAGGAGCGATCTGATCCGCCGCCTTGATATGTTAAGGAAAGACCTGACCTCACTGCTATGGACATGATTGATATCCTATTTCTGGTGGCGTTTTAGGGTCAGGTCTTGCATCAATGCTCGAGGAAAGTCATCATCGTCAAACCCATCTGACGCGATGGGCCACAGCCGGACGCGGTGTACGCTAAGCAGCCGGCGCGATGCCGGGATAGCTCATATTCCGCGCCGGGCATCGATACCGGCCTGCCCCGATCGGGCATTTGCCGAAGACGGAGAATGGCATGGCAGACCAGATCACCGGCAGTTGCCTCAGCGGCGGCGTGCGGTTCGAGGTCTGCGGGCCGCTGAGGCCCGTGGTGGCGTGCCACTGCCGACAGTGCCGCAAGACCTCCGGTCACTACGCCGCCGCCACCCAGGCGCGGCAGGCGGACGTCACGATCCGCGGGAACACGCTGCGCTGGTACCGTTCGTCGGAGCACGCGGAACGTGGGTTCTGCGCAGTCTGCGGCGGCAATCTGTTCTGGCGGCGGGTGGACAGCCCGATGATGTCGATCATGGCCGGCATGGTCGACGGGCCGACGGGGCTGCGCACCGCCTGCCAGCTCTATCCTGAGTCGGCCGGGGACTATTATGACCTGCCCGATGTGCCGGTCGTGGCCCAGGAAGACCTGCCGCCGGTCGGCGCTACCGAAGGCCCGAAGACCGGCGCATGACGGTCGATTCCAGTCGCCGCCGACGCGTCGACGGCAGGCGCGACAACGCGTCGCTTGCCGCGCCATCCGGCCCGGCAGATTACCCTGCTGCGAGGTTCACCTGAGGTGGAGTCGGGACATGCTTAGTGCACCAATCCTGCGCGTGGCCACGGTGATACTGGCGCTGGCCGGTGGCGCGGCCGCGGCGTACGCGCAGCAGGGCGATCCGCCCGAAGGCGCCGACTGGCAATCGATGCTGGATGCAGCCGCGGCACTGACGGCGGAGCAGCACGATCCGCGATCGGTGTTCAACTTTCGGGACTTTGCCATGGCGGCCGAGAGGCTTGATAGCGACCCTGCCGGCGCCCTGCAGGTGATACGCAGCATGGATGAGATTGTTCAAGACCGTCTCACGATCCCGCTGGAGCGGGCGGATCTGGAAGCGATCGTCACCGCAGCCGTCGTCGGGTCAGGGGCGCCAGTGCCAAACGTGCCATTGGGTGAGGAGGACGTTTCGGGCGTCCGCGGGGGGCTGGAGCAGGCGCTTGGAGACGCCGGCCTTTCGCCGGAGAACGCGCCTGACGTCCTGGCGTTCCACGCTGTGACCGTATGGCTGGCGATGTCCGGCCGGAAAGGGCAGGTCCCTTACGCGCCCACGATGCAGGCGGTTCGTGACCAAGTTCTGCTCGTTGAGTCGCAAAGGGCCTCTCTTATCGGTGCCGGTGACGAACTGAGGGACGTCCGCAATACCCTGCTGGCACAGGCGGTGATGGTTGGGCAGGCGTCCGATCAGGCGCATCACGCAGATGAAGGCGACGGGTTCCGCAGCATGGCCGAGCAGCATTTCGGTGAGCTGTTCGACGGATTGCGGCTCGGCCCGCCGGAGGGGGCGCCACAAGGGCCAAACCTGTTCCAGGCCGCGAACTGACGCCGGTCACCCTGTGAGCGCCGCGAGTGCGACGGACCGCGCATCGTCCATCATGGTCTTGGCCGCCCCCGATCGGGCGAGGACGCGCAGGCCGAAATAGACCGAGATGAGATGGCGGGCCTCGCGGCGCGCGGTGTCTGCCGGCGCCGCCCTGTCGCCGCTCCCGTACACCTCCATGACTGCGTCCGCCACCGCTGCCTCCAACCGGCCGAGGCTGGCTTGGACGAGCCTGCTGGCATACGGATCGCCCGACGCCTGGTCGATCGCGGCATTGCACAGGAAGCAGCCGCGGCCGTCGTCCTTGCTCGACGCCGCCTGCAGGAACGCCTCGATCCGCGACAGCGGCGCTCCGTCACCCGACAGGCGCCTGGCCGCAGCGTCGATCCAGATCCGGTCGTAGAGCGCAAGCGCCTTCAGATACATCGCCCGCTTATCGCCGAAGGCGGCATAAAGGCTGCCCTTCTTCAGGCCCGTTGCTTCCACCAGGTCGCTCAGCGATGTCCCTTCGAAGCCCTTGGCCCAGAAGACGCCCATGATCGCGGACAGGGCTTCGTCTTCGTCGAATTCCCGGGGCCGTCCCAGGGCGCATGGATCACGCATCGGTGATCTCCCACTTCTTGACCGATCGGTCACGAATTCCCATCTCTGGGTCACGGCGGCGGGAAGCCGCCACTCTTCGATCTATATAATGACCGATTGGTCAAGAAGTAAGGCCGGATCGGTCGGAAAGGAGGGCCCCGCCATGGGCGAGATCCTGATCTACACAAAGGACTATTGCGGCTATTGCGCCCGGGCGAAGGCGCTGCTGACGGCCAAGAGTGCTGCCTATACGGAGATCGACGTCACGCACGACGCGGCCCTTCAGGCTGAGATGATGGAGCGGTCGGGCCGTCGTACAGTGCCCCAGATCTTCATCGACGGCCGTCCTATTGGCGGCTTCGACGACTTGGCGGCGTTGGATGCGGCTGGAGAGTTGGACGCCCTGCTCGGCGCGAAGGCGCCTGCGCAAGAGCAGGCCCGCCACCATCGCGTCGCCATTCTCGGCAGCGGGCCTGCCGGCTATACGGCGGCCATCTATGCCGCCCGTGCAGGGCTGCAGCCGGCCGTCATCACCGGTCTTGAGGCCGGCGGCCAGCTCACGACCACGACGGAGGTGGAGAACTGGCCGGGCGGCGAGGTGACGCTGCAGGGGCCGGAACTGATGGAGCGATTCCGCGAGCATGTGGAGCGCTTCGACGTGACGGTGATCGGCGACCACATCCGGTCGGTCGACCTCTCGCGCCGACCGTTCCGGCTGGAAGGCGATGGTGGGCAGGTCTACACGGCCGATAGCCTGATCATCGCCACAGGGGCTACGGCCCGCTATCTCGGCCTGCCGTCGGAGGAGGCGTTCAAGGGCCGCGGCGTGTCGGCCTGCGCCACCTGTGACGGCTTCTTCTTCCGCGGCAAGCCTGTGGCCGTGGTAGGCGGCGGCAACACGGCGGTGGAGGAGGCGCTCTATCTCGCCAACATCGCCAGCCACGTGACGCTGGTGCATCGCCGCGGCGCCCTGAAGGCCGAGAAGATCCTGCAGGACCGCCTGTTCGCCCGTGTCGCGGAAGGCAAGGTGTCGATCCTGTGGGAGCACGCGGTGGACGAGGTGCTGGGTGACGCGTCCGGCGTGACCGGCCTGAGAGTCCGGAACGTGGACACCGGCGCGGCGCGGGACATGGCCGTCGACGGTGTGTTCGTCGCCATCGGGCACGACCCGAACACCGGTCTGTTCGCGGGCCAGCTCGACCGCGACGGCGGCTATCTGGTGACCAGAGGCGGCCTTGCCGGCAATGCCACGGAGACCAGCATGCCTGGCGTCTTCGCCGCGGGCGATGTCGCCGACCCGGTCTATCGCCAGGCCGTCACCTCCGCCGGGACCGGCGCGATGGCGGCGCTGGACGCCGAACGCTTCCTCGCGGGCCTCGCCGCCGACGAGGCGGCACCGGCCGTCCAACTCGCAGCTTGAGACAAGGAGCAGATCCATGACCATTGAGACCACCAACACGCCAGTGCACATCACCGATGCCGATTTCGACGCGGTGGCGGGGCAGAACGGCCTCGTGCTCGTCGACTTCTGGGCGCCCTGGTGCGGCCCCTGTCGCGCCATCGCGCCGGTTCTGGAAGACCTCGCCGCCGCGCACGGCGACGGCCTGACGGTTGCCAAGATCGACATCGACGAGAACCGGGAAAAGGCTGGGGCTTTCGGGGTCCGCGCGATCCCAACCCTGGTGCTGTTCAAAGACGGACAGCCGGTCGAAACCCTTGTGGGCCTGCAGACCCGGTCGTCCCTCGACGCTGCCATCGGCCGCGCCCGCGGCTGACGGCGCTTCCGTCCGGCGGCCCTGGTCTTGGGCCGCCGGACAGGTCTTGCGCGGAACTCAGACCTTCAAGCTATTCGGTGAGGCGGGCGATCTGGTCGTCGACGAAATCGCGCATCAATTCCGCGGCCGCCACGCCGAAGATCCGGATGCGACCGGTATGGGCCAGCAGCAAAAGGCCGGTCGCATGCGCGAAGGTGTCGGCCATCAACCGCCTTGCCCGATCCGCCTCCACACCCAGTTCGCGTGCGGCGTCCGCGATGGGTTGAAGCGTGGCGGCCAGCCGCTGGTTCAGTTCCATGTCGCGATCTCGCCCGACGCCCTCTGGCGTCATGCCCCCCCGGAAGAGATAGAAGCCAAGGTCGAGGTCCCGCGGGCTGCGCTCGTAGAACCGGAAGAACGCCAGCGCTGCCTGCCGCAGCCGGTCGACCGGATCGTTGGCCTTCGAAACGGCACGGTCGACGCTCGCCTTCAGTGCCTCCAGCGACTGCGACAGCAGTTCGGCATAGAGGTCTTCCCGCGAGTCGAAGTGGAAATAGAGCGCGGCCGGCGTGTATCCGGCCTCGTGCGCAATCGCCCGCAGGCTCGCGCCCTCCAGCCCCTCGTTCTCGAAGACCCGGCGCGCTGCGTCGAGGATCAGTTGCCGCTTCAGCGCGCCGACCGCCTTCTTGCGCCTGGTTCCCCCTTCAGCCGGCATCGCGCTGATGGCTCCGGCGTTTGACAGCTGATTTTAACGCTGTTAGATTTTTTGAACAGAAGAATTTCACGCTGCGGGGAACCGGCCATGTTGATGACGGCTGAAGCCTATCGGGAGTCGCTGCGCCGCCACAAGCCGCGGGTGTTCGTCAACGGCGCGCGCGTCAACAGCGTCGCCGACGAGCCGCTGCTGGCCCCCGGCATCGCCGGCGTTGGTGTGACGTATGACTTCGCTCACCGCGCCGAGCTCAAGGCTCTGATGACCGCGCAGGAAGGCACCTCAGGCAAGACGGTCAGCCGCATGCTGCACATCAACGGGACGTCGGCGGATTTGCTGCAGAAACTCGAAGCTGTCCGCCTGGTCTGCGGCGAGTCCGGCTGTGCCCAGCGCTATCTCGCCCATGACGCCCTGAACGCCTTCTATCAGGCGACCCGGCGCACCGACGCGGCGCATGGGACGGACTATCACGCCCGGTTCCTCCACTATCTCCACCACGTGCAGGATGAAGACTTGGCGCTGGGCATCGCGATGACGGATGCCAAGGGCGACCGGTCGAAGCGGCCCGGCCAGCAGGAAAATCCAGACGTCTACGTCCGCATCACCGAACGCCGGCCGGACGGCATCGTCATCCGTGGGACCAAGGCGATCGTCACCGGCGCGCCCTATATGCACGAATTCCTGGTCATGCCCTGCCGCACGCACCGGCCGGAGGATGCCGATTTCGCCGTCGCCTGCGCCGTTCCGGTCGACGCGCCGGGCGTGACCATCATCGCCCGGCCCGCGGGCCGCCCGGGCGATGCGGCGGCAAAGTTCTCCGCCCGCTACGGCCAGTCGACCGGCGTCGTCCAGTTCGACGACGTGTTCGTGCCGCACGACCGCGTATTCCTGGCCGGCGAGACGGAAGAGGGCGGGTTTCTGACCACGGCCTATGCCACCCATCACCGGCAGTCCTGCATCGGGGCGCGCGCCGGGTTCGGCGACCTGCTGATCGGCGCCGGCGCGCTGATGACCGAAGCGAACGGCCTGGACCCGGACAGGCACAGCCACATCCGCGACGCGATGGTGGAGCTGATCACGATCACCGAGAGCTTCTATGCCTGCGGTGTCGCCGCGTCCGTCTACCCGGTGGAGGATCCCGCAGGTTCGGTCATGCCGGATCCGGTCTACGCGAATATCGGCAAGCTCTTGCTGGCCACCAAGATCTACGACATGCACCGCATTGCGCATCATGTCTCCGGCGGCTTGATCGTGGCCCTGCCGGGCCCGGACGAAGACCACAATCCGGAGACCAAGGCATCGCTGGCGGCGGTTCTGGCCGGCCGGCCCGACATCCCGGCGGCGGAGCGGCTGGAGGTCGCGCGCTTCATCGAAGACCTCACGGCGTCCCACCAGGGCGGCTGGTATTCGGTGATCTCGCTGCATGGCGGCGGCTCGCCGGACGCCATGAAGCGCGAGATCTGGCGCAACTATCCGGTTATGGAGAAGACGGACCTGGTCGAGCGCCTGCTGGACCGCGGTGTACTGGACGAAGGGCGAAGGGCTTCCCGGCAACCGGGCCGGTGCTGCGCGAAGGGATGCCAGGCGCCGGACGCATCGCCGACTGTTGAGTGATCGCGCGAGACCTCATGCGCTGTCATCACCGACCGTGAGCTGAGGGTCGAGGGGCCTGAGCAGACTGCGGGTCGGTGTTGGACGGAGTCAGCCGGTCGGCAAGCATGATAGGCTCTATGCTTTCTCCGACGACCGCAGGATGGGTCCGCATCCGCAGGGAGGGCTGGCAACAATGACAGATTACACCTGGGTGGATGACGCTCCCGTCGTCGCCTTGCCGCCGTATGAAGTCGAGGGGCGCGCAAAGCGGCTTATTGAAATCTACAAGGCATGGGGCGGCGGCGGCGAAGGCCGTATTGTAAACACGGACCACATTGCGGGGCTGATCGAGAAGAAAGGGCCACAGAAAGGGGCAAGTTTCGAGTATCGGTTGGCCGGTGAGCCGCTCGCTTTGATGACGGTCAATTTCCAGACCTATGATTATGTTGAAATCATCTATCTCGTTGCCCATCCCGGCACGGAGAATGCCGGTGGAATCATGGTTGAGTACCTGCTCAATCTCATCGAGCGGCTTAATGATGATCACGGCTTTGGCCTTGTGCCGAATATGGTGAAGCTTGAATCACTGAACGAGGACGCCACGGCCGCCTATGAGGCTCTCGGCTTTACCGTCACGAAGGCAGGCATGTATCCCGACATGCAGCTGGATGCGGACGCCAGCGACAAATGGGAACGCGTCGGCGAGAAGTGGCGGCTGAAGAAGTACAAGCTCCAGCGCTTTCTGGCGACGGCCTGAGAGGGGCGGCCCCCGCCGGCTTGGCGCGCCCGGCGATGATCGGCATCTTCGATTCCGGCAGCGGCGGCCTGACGGTGCTGAACGCGGTGCTTCGGCGCCTGCCGGAACAGCGCTTCCTCTATCTGGGGGATCATGCCAATGCGCCCTATGGACCGCGTCCGCCGGAGGAGGTTCGCCGGCTGACCCGTGCCGGTGTTGAAACCCTTTTCGAGCGTGGATGCACGCTGGTGATCCTCGCCTGCAACACCGCCTCGGCGATCGCGCTCAGGCCGCTGCAGGAAGACTGGCTGGCGGCACGCTATCCGGGACGGCGCCTGCTGGGTGTCTTCGTGCCCATTATCGAAGCCCTGACCGGCCGGGTGTGGGACCGCGACGACAGCCAAGCCGACCCCCGGCCGGCCTTCGACATCGCCGTCTTTGCCACACCGGCGACGGTCCAGTCCGGTGCCTTCGGCCGTGAGATCCGCCGGCGCCTGCCGAACGTGACGGTCCGGGAGCAGGGCTGCCCGGACCTTGTCGATCTGATCGAGAAGGGTGCGGATGCATCGTCGGTCGACAGCGCCATCGGCCGGGCGGTGGCAGCGCTGCAATCCACCGGTTCGGTGCCGGGCCGGGTGATCCTAGGCTGCACCCACTATCCGCTGGTGCAGGGCGCATTCGCCAACGCCCTGCCCGCCGGAACGGTGATCATGGATCAGCCGGCAATCGTTGCCGACAGTCTCGGCCGCTATCTGGCCCGCCGGCCGGGCATCGTTGCGCCCGTGCGCCCAGCCGGGGCGAGAGCCGGCTTGTTGACGACCGGCGATCCAAATGCCGTCGGACCGCTCGCCACCCATCTGAGGCGTGCGGACCATCCGGCGATGGTGGATGGTCCGCACTGGCAAGCTGCTTAACAGGCTTTTTGTTTGAAGGGAGTCTTGTCTTCGGGCGATCGGCGGAGATCTTTCCGTCGATCGCCCGAAGAAGGACGGCCGGAACCGTGCTTCGGCGTCCGGGTGTTGTTGGTAGACCGTTTCTTCGCAAGTCGGTCGGTCGCTGCCCGAACGAACAAGCTGGCCGGCTGATCGCGCGTCCTCAGTTTGCCGTAGTAACGGCAGGCGCCCGAGTTCTGGTGGTCGAGTTATCAAGCTGCTGGAGCAATTCGAGGGCCTGGGCGTCCAACCTCTTGATGACTTCCTTGTCAGTCGGTGATTCGTTTGACTTCAGCGTCTTGTATAGACGCTTGGAGACGACGTGCGAATCGATATGCTCATTCAGGCCGCTGCTTGTGGCTATTTGGACGATCTCCGCTCGGGCAGTCAGCAACTCTCTCACGGCCTGCCTGGCTTTGATCGTCGTCCATGTCCCCTTGAGGTAGGTTTTAGTATTGTGGGACACGTTGACGACGTTGTCTCCCCAGGTCGGCTGTACGTAGGTAGCGAACAACTGCTCCATCTGGGCAGGCATGTTCCCGTCGTCCAAGCCGGCCAGCTTCGCCAGCTTCGATGCCATGCCAGCCTTCTTCAGAAGCAGATGATTGACGCCACACGTAAACGCAATATTCTCACCGAAGAAGTGCTTCTTTCCGATTGCCAATAGCTCTGCGCCCAATTCAGCGTCGTAACACGCTTCGATCAAGCCGGATTTCTGCAGAGCAATATTTACCGTCGACTTCATGCCGAGCTTCTTCTGCATCTTGTTTTGATAGTGTACAGTAGTCATGACCTGTCATCCTCTCTCTAGTTGATTGGTCTTCGCGACTGCCCGTTGATTGGCTGATGCCGCGTTGCCTTCCAAACGACACATCAAAACTGCCCGTTTTCTTGATTTTGTGGTCGTGCTTGCTTGGCTCGTCTGCCTACCGATGGTCGCAGATCTTATCGGTCCGCGATCTACATGGCGCTACACCGGACGGTGTCGGGTCGCCCGGCCACTACCGGGTGCAGCCGATAGAGCACCAATTTGATGGGACCCATCCCGACGGGGCTGGACGTCGGCCCGTCGGCGCCTCCTTGCGTCTCACAGCCCCGGGCGGCCGGATAGCAGTTCAAGATCCGGATCCGCCATCAAGACTAGGAGCGACCAGAAAAACGCCGCAGAAGACAAGCGATCCGCGAGCAATCTTCAATCACGATCATTGAACAGTTCGCTGTGGGCATGATCTACGCTCCCGTCGATGAGGTTGAAGGTTTCGGCGCATCTCCTGCCTTACCGCATTGCGCTACGGCAAGAGTTCCGCGGTGTCACTGAAATTTAATTTTGGATAGTCGTGGGGTGTCTTGGTTGGCGGGGTCGTCTGGTGATTGCTGGGAGTCACTGTACTCATAACATGTGGGAAAAAACGATGCTCGTCGAACTGTTTGTGGAGCAGTTTATTGTCTGAGCGTGCCAATCAGTTGTCTGTGTGTGCCAAGCCGCGCATACGGCCAGCGGCAGAGCGGCCGCCGCACCCCTGTGACGCCTGACAGAACGCCGGCTGCGCCATCCGCGCGGCTCTTCACGGCGGGCATTGCGTTGGGTCCACGCCAGTGCCAGCGACAGCCGTTAGCCTGTATGAGGTTTCGTGCGCAGCGGCTTCGTGGCGGCTGTCATTCGGTATGGCCTTCCGGTCGGGCCGATCGGGCTCTTTGCGTTTCCTTTGACTGTGCTGCCGCCCGCCGCGGCGCCAGCGCAGCCCTGCGTGGCGTTGGACTGGGGCGAGGTCGAGGTGGCGCTGGCGCCCGAAGGCGCCGCGATGGTGCGGTGCCAGATCCGCTTCAACGTGCTCTGGAACGGCATAGGGCGTTCCATTTCCAGCGCGGGCAAGGGCGGAGAGCGGCTGGGCAGTGGCAGTGCTGCGATCCAACGGTTCGGTGCCGAACCGTTGGATCGCCGGTTATGCCCGCTATCCGTTGGCTCAAGGCATCTTTGCGAAGGCTCTGCCGTCCGGCGCCCAGGTTATCGATCGGTCCCCGATAGTGGCTGAGAGCTTTGGTCGCTAGATGGCCAGTCGCGACTCGGCTGGCTGGCCGCGCCGGCCTACTGGGGGAAGGCAAGGCTCTTGACGATCGCTGACCCCGATGCCGTCCGGCAGATCGCCGATCCCGGTGTGCTCGGCGGCCCTCCGCTGCTGCTCGACGGTATGTGCCGGGAAGCCGCCCAGAACGGCCGAAAGACATCGGCGCACAGGGGGCATGGGTCTGTGACGAAAGACTGTGCCGCGCGACTTCAACGACGCTTCCAGCAGAGCGCCCCGAAACGCCACCAATCTTTCATCACATCTCCAACGCCCTTGTATTGACCGACCTTTGCAGCGGCTGGTGTCCGGCTGGTCAGGCGAGTTTTCGGCGATTACTTAGATGCCTTAAGCAACTCCGCGTATTGTTTCATCGTCTCTTCATGAGACAATTTCTGACCGCCTTCGTGTACGATCTCGCTGGTCGACTGCGAGTCCAGTATCTTCATGACCTTATCGTCTGTCGGAGTCTTGCCTTCATTGAATGTCGTAAAGACTGCCTTTGATACATACTTGCCATTGAGGTGCCTGCTCAAAGCTCGTTGGGCAACCAGGGCGATGTCGTTCCGGGCTTTCAAGAGTTGTCCAACAGCCTGGCGAGACTTGATCGTCGTCCACTGCTTCATGATGTCTAGGCGCCGTTTGTGCGAGAGATTCACTTCGCGGATTGCGCCCGTTTTTATATAAATGTCGAAAACTTGTTGCATCTGAGCATCGAGGCCCCCGTCTTTGAGCCCCGCTAACTCCGTCAGGTTCGAAGCCATGCCAGCCTTGCGCAAAAATAGATGATGAACGGCGCACAGGAAGACGACGTTCTCACTATAGTATTCTTCCTCGGCGATTTTCACAATCCCAGCTGCCTTGTTCTTGTCATAACAAATCTCGACAAGTCCAGGCTTTCCGACAATCATCGTGCCTTTTGAATAATACCCGGTTGCTTTGCCAAGTTTAGTCTTCGCGTAAGTCACTTCGGCCAAGATCGATGCTCCTGTTCATGAGGTTGAGAAATGGGTTACACTTCCTGCCTGATCGTGCTGCGCCGCAACATAGGTAACGTAGTCTCGCTAGCGCTCGATTATTCTTGATTATGCAGTGTTACGTGTAACTGTAACATTGCGCGACTTGTTGTCCTCGGCTGATCAAGAAAATAAAGATAAAAGAAAATACGTCCAGGGCTATGCGTGCCAGCTTACTGACTGTACGTGCCAACTTATGGGCTGTGCGTGCCAGTTTAAGGTCTATGCGTGCCAACCTGTTTTCTGAGCGCGCGAAGTCACCCGCCCGGTTCGGCCCCCGACGGCTAGCACAGGTACTTTCCGGAATACCGGCTGCGCCATCCGCGCCGGTCTTCATGGCGGCCATTGCGCTGGGTCAACGCCTGTGCCGTCGAGAGCCGTTAGTCTGCATAAGGTTTCATGTGCAACGGATTCGAGGCGGCTGTTATGCGCTATGCCCGCCTGGTCGGTCTGATCGGCCTTCTCGCGTTGGCTCTTGCGGTGCTTCTGCCCGCCGCGGCGCCGGCGCAGCCGCGCGTGGCGCTGGACTGGGTCGAGGTGGAGGTCGCGCTGGCGCCGGAAGGTACGGCGATGGTGCAGTACCAGATCCGCTTCAACGTGCTCGAAAACGACATGGGGGCGTTCTATTTCCAGGGCGAGCAGGGGCGGATCGACTGGATCGACGGCGCCAGCTTCGTGCTGACGGAAACCAACGAGCGCATCGGTCTCGAGATCACCGATCTCGGCGACCGGTGGGACATCGTGCTGGCCAATGGCCGCCGTCATGGGCCGGGGACGCTGACCTTCTTCCTCACCTATTTCACCGACTATGCCGCCGTCGGCCATGTCGCGCGCACCACGTCGCCTGAGCATGGCGAGCTTGTGGTCTTCAACTGGTCGCCCGTGCAATGGGAATACCCCATGGGTCATCAGAGGGTGCTGGTGCGCTGGCCGATCGGGGTGACCCAGGACGAGTTGACCTTGGAGGAGGCATCGGCGCTCGGCCTCTTGACTGAGCGGTTCATGAACGAGCGCTATCTTCTGTCGTATCTTGGCCTGATCGGGCAGGGCGTCACACCGGCGGAACCGCCGGCCGACGGCAAGCGGTTCCTGGTCGTACGCGCCTATCAGGAAGACCTGCCGGCCCGCGTCGACTTCCGCCAGCAGATGTACGTCCCCGCCCGGTACTTCGATCTGGCGGCCGCAACCACTGGGGCGCCGGCTGGCGTTCCCAGCGGTGATGCGCCGGACCCGATCGCCCAACCTGGGGACGGCTCACCGGGCTTCTTTGACGGGCGGCCCGGCCTGCCGGCCTTCGGCGTGTCACTGGGCGTCCTGGCGATCCTGGTGGTCGTCATCACGGTCATGAAGCACCGCGCCATGGTGACCGCTGGTGAGGAGGTCGACACCGTCCGCTGGGATGGCGAGACCTGGACCGTCCCGAAGATCGAGATCAAGAATTTCCGCCGCAACGGCAAGATCGCGAAGCTGAACGCCATCGAGGCTGGCTTTCTATGCGACGTTCCGCTGAAGACGCTGGCCGGCATGATGCTGCAGGAGATGGAGCAGGCAGGCGTGCTGACGGTGGTCGGCCGGGAACCGCTGGTGGTGGAGAAGGCGAAGGACCTGCCGCCGGAGTACACCGCCTATCATCGCCAGCTTTACAGTTGCATCGAGGCGGACGGCACGCTGCTGCCGGCGACCGCTAGCCGCTTGGTCTTCGCGCTAACCGAAGGCATCCAGGAAAAGGCGTGGGACTGCGATATCGTCGCCACGCAGAAGCACTACCGCAAGGAGTTCGAACGCCAGTTCGCCGAACACAAGGCCGAAGCGGACGCGTTCTGGACCGGGCGCGAGCGCCGCGAACAGGTGATCGACGACCGCGGCCACGTCTACTACCCATACTACTACCACTGGTCCCTGCACGGCCGTCACTGGGACTCGGGACTGGAAACGCTGAATGACGCTCTGCCGGATCCGGACGGACTCGCCGACAAAGGCTATGGCTATTTCCTGGGTGGTGGCGGGGGTGCTGATATCGGCGCGCAGTATGCTTCTGCCGCCTGCCATTCGGCCTGCCACAGCGCCTGCCATTCGGCTTGTCATTCGGCGTGCCACAGCGCCTGCCATTCGGCTTGTCATTCGGCCTGCGTCAGTGGTGGGGCCCGCTGATGCCGCGCGATCCCGCCATTGTCGAACAGGGTACGTTCGGCCGGCGCCTGGACGATCTGGCCTGGATCGATACCTTCATGGCCGCCGTCCGGCCGTATGTGCGCGTACGCCTGAGCGACAATGTCCTGATCAAGATGCCGAGCGAGGTGCACCCCCTGAATGCGCAAGGGGCCCGCCTGTTGCATACGGCTCTCTCAGGCACACCGATCGCCGACCTGGCCTCTAAGTGCAGGGCCGTGGACGATCCCCAGCGGCTGTTCCAGATCCATACCTTCTTCTGCGACGTGCGCGACCTGTTGAGCGGCGCCCTCGGCGACGGTCAGGGCAGGCTGGCCACGGACACGGGCCGCTTTACCGGCAGTTTCGCCACCAAGCCCATCTTGGCCGAGGTGGCGCTGACCTATCGCTGCAACCTGGCCTGCCGGTTCTGTTACGCCGGCTGCGGCGACACCGACGCATCTCCCGGCAATCCTCAAAGTGAGCCCCACCGCTTCCGGTGGCCCTGGCGGCGCAAGCCGGCCGCCAGTGATCATGTGATGACGACGGACGAAGTGCGCCGTGCCATCGACATCCTCGCCGATGATGCCGAGGTGCCCAGTCTCAGCTTCACCGGCGGTGAGCCTACGCTGAGGCCGGATCTGCCGGACCTGATCGCGCATGCGTCCGGCCGTGGTCTGCGCGTCAACCTGATCACCAACGGGTTGCGTTGCGCAGAGCCGCGGTACGTGGCGCGGCTGGTCGAGGCCGGGCTGACTTCGGCCCAGGTCAGTCTGGAAGGCGCGGATGCCGAGACCCATGAAGCCCTGACGCAGCGTCGCGGCACGTTCGCCAAAACGCTTGCCGGTCTGGCAAACCTTCGCGCCGCCGGGCTGACGGCCCACACCAATACGACCGTCAGCCGCGCCAACGCGCATCAGCTCGCCGCCATCGTCGACCTCGCCGCCGAGCTTGGGCTGCCGCATCTTTCGATGAACTTCCTGATCCCCACGGGGTCGTCCCGGCTCGACAAGCACGGCGATCTCGCCATGCGCTATGACGAAATCGGGCCTTACGTGCTTGCCGCACGCGACCGGGCTCATGCGGTCGGCGTCGGGTTCCACTGGTACTCGCCCACACCGTTCTGCCTGTTCAACCCCGTGGCCCATGGGCTTGGCAACAAGGGATGCGCGGCGTGCGACGGCCTGATCCATGTCGATCCGTCGGGTGCGGTGCGGCCGTGTTCCAGCTTTGCCGGGGATGTCGGCAACCTGCTGACGCAAGGGTTCGACGCGGTGTGGCAGGGTGCCGACGCCCGCTATCATCGGGCCAAGCGGCACGCGCCGGTGGCGTGCCGGGCGTGCCCGCATTTCGCCCTTTGCCAGGGTGCCTGCCCGCTCTATTGGGCGGAACGTGGAACGGGCGAGCTGCGCCGCGCGGGGGCGGCCGCTGCCCGCAGGCGCGTGACCCGATGGCTTGGAGGAGACCGATGGCGCAAGCGACGTTGAAGGATCCGCTGAGGCGCGACGCCCTGCAGTTCCTGGTCTTGCCACGCCTGACCTACGCGCTGCGCATGGCCCTAGCGCTGACGGCGATCCTCGTCGGTTTCGCGCTGCAACTCGTTGTCCCCTGGCCCGGGACATGGGTGATGCTGATCGTCACCTTGCCGATTCTTTTCTCCGGCACGGTTCTGCTCTGCCTGCGGGCCTACGACACCAAGACCAGGATCGGTGAGCTCAGGAACCGCGAGTGGGAGAAGACCACGCGCGACCGCTTCAACGCCGTCGTCGACTTCGAGCGCAAGGTCCGCCATTGGGACGACACGGCCATCGACATCACGTGCAAGCCGGGCGCCCTGGCGCTGGGCTTGGTGATCATCGGCGTTCTGGTGCTGGCCCTGTTCGCTGGCGAAGGATGGGTGACGGCCGTGGTGCTGAACGGGGCCGTGCTGATCCTGCCGCACTGGTTCACCGGCACCCGCCTCGGCTGGCGTCCGCTGACTCTGGTGCAGCAGGTCAACGCACTGAACGAGGCGCTGAGCGTCATCGACTGGCAGACGGAACCGCCCTGCCAGATCCAGCCGATGTTCGAGATGGCGGGCAATGAGGGCGCGCGCGCACCGGATGCGGCACGCGTCTTCATCCGCTTTCCCGACGGTCCGGAGGACTTCTTGGGTCTTCAGTTTCAGGTCGCGATCAACACCGTCAAGGGGGCGCATTTCCCCTATCTCTATGCCGTCGTGATCGCTCGCCACAGCTTCGGTTTGGATTTCCCGTCGGCGGTCTCCTACGACAGGGAACTGACGCTGGAGACCAAGCGCGAAGACGATGTGGACGTGCTGGTGATCCGCCAGGCGACCACCAAGACCTCGGGCTATCACACCAAGCCCAAGACCATCGCCATGCTCACATCGGCGGCATGGGCGACCGTTCAAGCGCTTCTGGAGGATCGTGTCGGCGCCCACCAATAGCGCGTGGCCGCGCCCAGCTGGGTTTGGTTGCTATGTTTGCTGAGCCCTGCTGCCACTTCCAGCGGCTTCGTCGATGGCTCGATCTGGCTTATCGGAAGCCCCCGATGAACGGTACGGACGCCTCTGCCGATGGGGAGAGCCGGCTCTCCCCATCGGCGCGATCGGTGCGGCTCACTCGGGCAGGGCAACGCCGCTGAGATCGATTTCGGCGACTTGCGTTCCGCCGAAATAGAGCGCCATGGCCTCAACGCCGACCGGCACCGCCCAGATCATGTCTTCGGTCTGTGTTTGGCCGACATCGACGCTGTTCAAGTGGCCTGCAAATATACGGGTTTGGAACCGCTCGCCGATCAGCGAAGCATGGATGCCATCGGGCATGACCAAGTGGAAATTGTGAGTTCTCCAATGGAAACGGTTCCCTCCACTTGTGTCGTTGCTCTCCAGGCCGGTAATGTCAACGGTGAGCTCGAGAAAAGCAAAGCCGTCCGGGGCCGAAAGCGAGCCAGGGATTTCAAGGCCACCCATAGTGTGTTGTGTCGACAATGACGCGTGAAACCGTGGATTTGTCACCGCCATTTCGGCGTACGAGGCCGCGGTAGCCGGCTCGGTCAACGGCGGCACCGTGATCTCGCCGGAGAACGTCTCTCCGATCACGAGTGTTACCTCCGCTGCATCGGCCGGGATCAGAAAGACCGCATGATAATGCAGATCGCTGTCGGACTCCGGCCAATCTCGAGGCCGCGTCTGGCCGGCGGACGGCGGAACATGCTTGAACATCCCGTAGTTCTCATAGGCGCCGACCGCGCCCAGCTCGGTTCCGTCCTCCAGAATGACGTTGATGTCTCGCGCCCGAACGTTCACGCGCGTCAAATCCTCACTCCAGGGGACATCGAATACCGCCCTGACATCGAGAAAGACCATTCCCTCTTGCGACAGTACCTCTGGAATGCAGCAGGGGCGCGGCCCGAGTACCCACTCTTGCCAACTGACCAGGGATGAATGGGCGTGCGCTTCCAGGCTCAGCGGTGTGATTTCCTGCGCGTGTGCCGTCGTGGAAACCGACAGCCCGGCGGCGGCCGCCAACGTGCCGAATATGGTTCTCACCTTTGCCATCATGACGTTCACCCTCCTGTCGGTTTTTGCAAAGGCTGCTCGAACGGCAACCCGGGACAAGAGCGAGGCTCGCTCAACGGCTCTTGGCGCGCAACCGGTATGGCGTTGCCGAACGACGGTTGAGGTGGGGGCAAGATGCCTCGATCTGTCACGAATTCACTGAGATAGTCGCGCCCTCTTATGTTGCAATTGTCACCCGATTGGGCCCATTTTTGGGCGTGCCATTTCAATCGGCGTGCGTACCGTGCGCCGACACTCCCGACGACTGAGAACAAGGCCATGCGCACCGGACTGCTCTTGATTCTGTGTCTGTTTGTCGTTGTCCGCCCGGCTGCGGCCCAGTATCAGCCTGACTATGAGGTGCAGCAGTATGCGTTGCAGAACTGGGAACTCTTCACCATGGAGCTGGCCCCCGACGAGTTCTCGTACTGCGGTGCGCGGGCCCATCATGGGGAAGAGACGGCGCTGCTGATCAGCATCGGATGCACCGGGCTGCAGGTGAGCGTCGAGGCGTTCGGCCAGCGTCTGGCGCCCGGCCAGGCGTTTCCCGTGATCGTGCACATCGACATGGAAACCGTGTTCGCGCCCATCCAGGCGACCGTGTATGGGCCGCCCGGCGACAACATCCTTCTGATTCAGTTCGGGTGGGACAGCGAGGCGTTCGAGGCGTTGCGGCGCGGCAACACACTGACCGTGCTGGCGCGGGACTTCGGCTACGATTTCTTCCTGACGGGATCGAGCCGCGCGCTGGCCCAGGTGGATCAATGCGCTGTCAGCCACATGCAGCGGGGCCTGTCGGCCGATCGACCGGCGCTGTGGCAAAGGTCACCAGCGTTCCACGCCGCGTGTCCGTTGTGACGGCGGTCGCAGCGCGGGCACCGCAGTTGGTTTCCGGGCTCACCAGTACCGCATGGCGTCCCGGTAGAGCGCCGCGAGATCCGGTTCCGACACCGGCCTTGGGCTGATCACCAGCAGCCGCTGTTGCGCCGCCGCGCCCTTGACCAGGGCCGGAATGTCGGGCTCGCCATAGCCGATGGCGGCCAGGCCGTTGGGCAGGCCGGTGGCGCGCATCATCTCCGCCAGCCGTGATGCCAGCACCGTGCCGGCATCGCTCGGTCCGGCGCCCGAGACATCCGCGCCCAGCCAGCCGGCAGCCTGCAGGTGGCGCTCTGGATCGGTCTCGCCCGTGAAACGGAACGCGGCAGGCGCGTTCAGGACCACCGAGATGCCGTGCGGCACCATCGGCGCCTCGCGCTCATAGCCTGGCGCGGTGTAGCTGTGGTTCAGCCCCGCCACGGAATACGACATGGCATGCGGGATGTGCACGCCGGCATTGCCGAAGGCGAGGCCCGCCAGCGTTGCTGCGAACATCAGCGCATCGCGCGCCTCATGGTCTTCGGCATCCGCGACGGCCCGCAAGAGATAGCGCCCACCGAGCCGGATCGCCTGACCCGCCCCGATATCGCTCCATGGATTGGCGCCCTGATACGGTGGACGGGTGGCCGGATCGGCTGGCTTGTCCCGGTCGGTGAAGGGTTTGGCCGTGTAGCTTTCGATTGCATGCGTCAGCACGTCGAACCCGGCCGACGCCAGTATGCCTGCCGGCAGACTGTAGGTCGTGGCCGGGTCCACCACCGCCAGAGTCGGTTTCAGGTGCGGCGAGGAGATGCCCGTCTTCACCTCCCGCTCCACGAAGTCGAAGATCGTGACACCGGTGTTCTCGCTGCCGGTCCCCGCGGTCGTCGGGCAGGCGATATGGGGCTTGACCGGCCCCGGCACCGGCCGGCCCTCGCCGATCGGCTTGTTCACGTAAGCCAGCAGATCGGCCGGATAGGTGGCGAACAGATTGGCGGCCTTTGCCGTGTCCATAACCGAACCGCCACCCACCGACACAAACCCGTCCACGCCGGCCTCGCCAGCGAACGCCGATGCGTCCCGGAACGAGGCATCTGTCGGCTCCACCTTGACGCGGTCGTACAGCGCCACGTCGATGCCCGCGTCGGCCAATGCCCTGTGCGCGGCGTCAAAAGGCTCCGTCTCGCGGACATGGCGGTCGGTGAACAGGGCGACGCGGCCCAGCCCCAGCTTGCGGGCATCCACCCCAAGCTCCGTCAAGGCGCCGGGCCCGAATTTCAGCGAGGAGGGGGCGACAGTGAACGCCGTTTCCCCACCCGGGCGGGGCACATAGGCCGTGCGCGCTACCATAGTGCGAACTCCCCTCACGTGCTTTCTTGGCCGTCTGCGCCCGGCGGTGCCGCGTCTTACCGCGTGATCGTCGTGACGATCGTGTGCCACCGTGCGCCGGCAATGCGTACTTCCACCTCACACTGCCCGATTTGCTGGCGCCGCGTCATCTGCATCGTGGCACCGGCGTTGCCGCCCAGGTTCTCTTCCGGCACTTCCGACGGCTGGTCATAGGTCGCGTCGACCAGAGTCCGGCCGATACCGCTGTCGACCTTGCCGCACAGGTTGGACAGCAGCACCTCCAGCAGTTCCGGGTAGGCCCAGGTTTCGTCATCGATGCCGTTGTAGTTGATGGAAAACACCGCCGTGTCGGCGTCGCCCGTCAGTTGCGGTGCCCGGAACGTGTCGAATTGCCAGCCGCCCCTGGGGTGGTCGTCATCGGGCGCCATCGCCTGAACCAGGCCCGGCGGAAACCAGGACGGGACTTCGGAAAGGCTGCTGTCCTGCGCGGCGGCGACGCCGGTCAGGCCGGTCGCGGCCACGATCACCATCATGAACGTGCGGTACTGCATGGTGTTCTCAGGTCCTCTCTGATGCCTTCGATGATCGACGCCGTGAAGATGCCCGCGCGTCTATGCTCACCATGACGATGGTTCGCGGCAAAAGTTCGATCGCAGTCATTCACGCGAGCGATCGACCACGGCACTCGCGTTTCTGCTATACGGTCCCCCACACATGATTGGCGGGCCGGCGGCATCGGCCACGCCGGATCCGACGATACCCCGCGAGACCGGAGAGAGGCATGAGCTACGAAGACATCCTGTACGACGAGACGGACGGGGTTGCCACGATCACCATCAACCGGCCGGACAAGATGAATGCCTTTCGCGGCCAGACCTGTGAGGAGCTGATCGACGCCTTCGCCCGCGCGGGCTGGAACAAGGAAATCGGCGTGATCGTGTTCACCGGCGCCGGCAATCGTGCCTTCTGCACCGGAGGCGACCAGTCGGCGCATGAGGGGCACTATGACGGTCGCGGCATCATCGGCCTGCCGCTGGAAGAGATGCAGAGCATCATCCGCGACGTGCCCAAGCCGGTGATCGCTCGGGTCCAGGGCTATGCCATCGGCGGCGGCCATGTTCTGGCGCTGCTATGCGATCTGACGATTGCGTCTGAGGCGGCCGTGTTCGGGCAGGTGGGGCCCAAGGTCGGCTCCGTCGACCCCGGTTTCGGCACGGCCTATATGGCGCGCTGCATCGGCGAGAAGAAGGCGCGCGAGGTCTGGTATCTGTGCCGGCGCTACAAGGCGCAGCAGGCCCTGGAGATGGGGCTGTGCAACGTCGTCGTACCGGACGATCGCCTGGATGAAGAGGTCGCCGCATGGTGCGCGGAGATCCTGGAGAAGAGCCCGACGGCGCTGGCCATCGCCAAGCGGTCGTTCAACGCCGACACGGCCTCGATCGCCGGCATATCGGCGATGGGGCTGCACCATGTCAGCCAGTACTACCACACCGAAGAGAGCAAAGAGGGCGTGCGCGCCTTCATCGAGAAGCGCAAGCCGGAGTTCCGCAAGTACTACCGCTGAACAGCCGGCAAGGCGCATTACCAGCAAGGCACACAAGAGGCCCCTTCCGCATGCTCACCGCCTTGATCCGGGCGTTCGCGCAGCTCGGCGACCCAGCGATTCGCAAGGTTATCTGGATCAGCGTCGGCGGTGCCTTGGCCGTCTTGGTGCTTCTCGTCGCCGGGACCGGGATCGTGCTGGATCAGATAACCCTGGTCGACTGGGGGTGGCTGGACGGCACGATCGACCTGATTGCCACCCTCGGCACTGTCTTTCTGGCGATCATCCTGTTTCCGGCGATCGCGGTTACAATCAGCACGCTGATGCTTGAGGATGTGGCTGCGGCGGTGGAGCGGCGCCACTATCCGGCACTGCCCGCAGCACGGCCGATCGGCGTTATCGAAGCTCTGCTCTCGGGCCTGCGGTTCTTCGGCGTCTGGATCGTGGTGAACTGTATCGCGCTGGCGCTCACGCTGCTGCTGCCTTTCGTCAACATCGTCGTCTTCTATTGCGTCAACGGGTACCTTCTGGGACGCGAGTACTATGAAATCGTGGCGTTCCGCAGGCTGCCGCCGCGGCAGGCGCGCAGCCTCAGGCGGAAGAACCGAGGGTCCGTATTTGTCGCCGGCGTCGTGATCGCCCTGATGATGACGATCCCCATCGTCAACCTGTTGGCCCCTGTTGTGGCGACGGCATTTGTCGTGCATATATATCAAAGGCTTGCTACAAAAAATTCAGAAGCAAGCTGAAACCGTCTTTAACCGTTTTGCGTTTCTGACTAGACTCGCCCCGTCGGAGCTTTTTGCTTCGATTCACCATTGGGAGAAGTCCCCGTGTTTCGCCGACGCCCATCCCCCCAAAGTGACAAAGCGGCAGGCGACGGCCCCCAAGCCGGCCGCTATTCGACCGACTCCACCGACGACTCCGTGCGTGTCGTCACCTCCGCCGCCGATGGAAGCCAGGGAGACGCCATGAGCACCCCCAAAAACCCCTCTTCGCCCTATCGCCAACCCGACGCGCCCCGCCGGGTCGTGGACATGCCGGGCACCACGCCCCGCCGCCCCACCGGCGCCAATCCGCCGGCGGGTGAGGCTCCTGCGGCGCCGGCGGCGGAACCCCGCGAACGCCATCGCGACACCACCCGCAAGCTGCAGGTTGGCCGCGAGATCACGCTGGCAGGCGAGATCAGCGCTTGCGACCATCTGGTGGTGGAAGGCCAGATCGAGGCCAAGCTGCGCGACTGCCATATCATCGAGATCGGTGAAAGCGGCGTGTTCAAGGGCAGCGCCGAGGTCGACACGGCGGATATCGGCGGCCGCTTCGAAGGCGATCTCATCGTCCGCAACCGTCTGAAGGTCTGCGGCACGGGCGTAGTCTCCGGATCCGTCCGCTATGGCGAGCTTGAGGTCGAGGTCGGCGGCCGGGTCGTCGGCACGATGGATCCGCTGGAAAGCGTCGTCGCGCTGTCCGGCCCGTCATCAAGCTACGCATCACGGGAAAGCGTCGTGCAAGAGCCGATCGGCGACAGCCCGCCGACCCCGGTTGCCGCCCAAGAGGGGGCGGAGTGAGCCGCAGCGTCAGTGCAAGGCAAGGCGGCCGGCTTCGCCCGGCCGCGCTTGCCTTGTGCCTTGCCGTCACCGTGGCGGCCTGCCAGACGGCGCGTACCGGCGCCAGCGGCGGCGGCTCCGGCGGCGCCAGCGCCGATCCACAGGCGCTGATCGGCCTGTCGCCGAACGAGGTGACGGCAATGATGGGCCAGCCGGAGCTCAGGCGGCAGGAACCGCCGGCCGAGATCTGGCAGTACCGGACCGGCACCTGCGCATTCGATGTCTTCCTCTATGACGATCGGGTGACCCATTTCGAGGCGCGCCATCGCCGCCAGGGCACGGTCAGCGCGCCCGGCTGCCTGGGCCAGATCGTCGCCGCCCGCGGTGGCGGCCGGGCGACGAGCTAGCGGCGGAGATATCGCACAGGCGGGCCTTTGAGCCCGCCGCATTTTGTGAAATGGTGGCGGGAACACACGTGAACCCGTGCCGGGCGGTCGCTTTCCGTCCGGTCCCCGTCTCGCCAAGCACGAACGACCGTGATCGCCACCCCCGCCCCCACCCCATCTTCCGATCAGCGAACGCCGGCCCTTGAGGTCAGAGACCTGCACAAGCGCTTCGGCTCGCTTGAGGTCCTGAAGGGCGTTTCCGTGGCGGCTCAGCAGGGATCCGTGATCTCGATGATCGGATCCTCCGGCTCCGGTAAGAGCACCGTGCTCAGATGCATCAACCTCCTGGAATACCCGGATGCCGGCGAGGTCTTCGTCAATGGCGAGCTGATCCGCATGCGGGCTCTGAACGGGGGCATTGCGGTGCCCGCCGACCGGAAGCAGGTGGACCGCATCCGTGCCACGCTGGGCATGGTGTTTCAGGGGTTCAACCTCTGGACCCACATGACGGTGCTCCAGAACATCATCGAGGCACCGGTGCATGTGAAGAAGGTGGCGAAGGCCGAAGCCGTCGACCTGGCTGAGCAACTCTTGGACAAGGTGGGCATTGCCGACAAGCGGCACCACTATCCAAGCCAGCTGTCCGGCGGCCAGCAGCAGCGCGCGGCCATCGCCCGCGCCCTGGCCATGCGTCCCCGCGTGATGCTGTTCGACGAGCCGACCTCGGCGCTCGACCCGGAACTGGTGGGTGAGGTGCTGCGCGTCATCCGCCAGCTCGCCGATGAAGGGACGACGATGTTGCTGGTGACCCACGAAATGCGGTTTGCGCGCGAGGTCTCCAGCGAGGTGGTCTTCCTGCACCAGGGGCGCATCGAAGAGCAGGGCCCGCCCGATCAGGTGTTCGACGCCCCCCGCTCGGAACGTTGCCGCCAGTTCCTGCAGGGCAACTTCTAACGCCCTCTCCGCGGCAGTTCGTCATAGCCCCACGCAGTCGCTTGCTTTCGGCAAAACCCGCAGAGTCCCTATGGTTGCGGATCGGCGATCTTGGGTGTAGGCAAGCCGCATGTTGAACCGTGTCAAGGAATTCCTGCTGGAACGGCAGGCCGATGCCGCAGCGGCCGAGACGGGCCATACCGAGGAAGAGCTGAGGCTTGCGGCGGCGGCCTTGCTGGTCGAAGCAGCGCGGATGGATGAGACCTTCGATGACGAGGAACGCGACCGCATTGTGGAACTGGTCCGGTGGCGTTTCGGCCTGAGCGAGGAGGAAGCGGGCCTTCTGGTCGACCGCGCCTCGCAGGTGTCGACGGGGGCCACGCAACTGCATGGCTTCGCCCATCCGATCCGCGAGGCGTTCGACCCCGGGCAGCGCATCCGCCTGGTCGAAATGATGTGGGATGTGGCCTGCGCGGATGGCGAGTTGCATCCCATGGAGAGCAATCTGATCCGGCGGGTCGCCGGCCTCTTGTTCGTCGACGAGCGGGACAGCGGGGCCGCACGCAAGCGCGCCATGGCCAGACACGGTCTGAGCGAAACCACCTGAGGAAAGACACTCGGCCGGTATCCCGTGACGGTGGATGTCGGCGAACTGCTGGAGAGCCTGGATGCCCTATGTCGTGATCGACGGCTGCGTGAAGTGCAAGTACACCGACTGTGTCGAGGTGTGCCCGGTCGACTGCTTCTACGAAGGCGAGAACATGCTGGTCATCCATCCGGATGAATGCATCGACTGCGGCGTGTGCGAGCCGGAATGCCCCGTGGAGGCGATCAAGCCCGATACGGAGGTGGAAGCGGCCGAAACTTGGCTGGAGATCAACCGCAAATTCTCCGAAGCTTGGCCTAACATCACGCGGAAGAAAGACGCCCTGCCGGATGCCGACGATTGGGCGAAGAAAACCGGCAAATTCGATGAGCATTTCAGCCCGGAGCCGGGTGAAGGCACCTGACGCGTGCGGCAAATCGAATTTGGGTCAGCCTTGTTGCCTTTCTTCTCGGGCATTTTTATATTATTGTCATGTTGTGCACGGACTGCGTGGCAGACCGCCACTGATCAAGAGCCCCGCCCCTGACCGTATACACGTCGTGCCTTCGGACACGGAAGCGCGGTGAGCGGCGGGATTTGTTTCCCTAGTCCGCCGGCGCTGCTTGGTGAGAGGAGGGCGGATTTCCGGTCCACCTCTTGCCTGGTTCAGGGCCTGCGGAAAGAAGATGGCGACGATGGCGAACACACTCGAGTATACAGTCGGGGATTACGTTGTTTATCCGGCCCATGGCGTCGGCCGGATCACATCGATTGAGATGCACGCGCTCGGCGAACAGCAGGTTGAGCTGTACGCCATCAACTTCGAGAAAGAGCGCATGACCCTTAAGGTCCCGGTTTTGAAGGCGAAGCGGTCCGGTCTGCGGAAGCTGAGTTCGCGTGACCGCATCAAGGCAGCAATGGATACTCTGCGTGGCCCGAGTCGGATCCGCCGTACGATGTGGAGCCGCCGGGCGCAGGAGTATGAAGCCAAGATCAACTCCGGCGATCCGGTCTCGATCGCGGAAGTCGTGCGTGATCTGCACCGCGGTTCCGACCAGCCGGAGCAGTCGTACAGCGAACGGCAGATTTACCAAGCTGCGCTGGAGCGCCTTTCGCGGGAGCTGGCGGCCGTCGAAAGCATCGACGAGCGCCGGGCGGCGGAGCGGGTCGAACAGGTCCTGTGTCGCGCGGCATAGGCCTGCCGTACTCACGGAAGTTTGTAGACGGTCGAGGCGCTGCGGCTAGCGGGGCCTCGTCCCTTTTTGTAGCGTCGACCAGGGCGATTTGTCCTTTTCTGGCGCTGCGTTCCGGCTACACTTCGGCGCGCCACAGACGCATCGACCGGTATGCCGCGCCACCGGGGCGGCAGACAAGGCGAGCCTTCAACGACCGCCCGTGACGCTCGATACAGCCAAATTTGCCCGTCTCCGACAGCCCAAGCGCATCTGGGCTGTTGGCGCCGTGCATTCCGATGTCGAACGGCTGATGGCGCTGCACGATATCATCGGACAGCGCTTCGCGCCGGGCGAGCGCCTGATCTATCTCGGCAACATGATCGGCCGCGGCGCAGCCGTCTGCGAAACGGTCGATGAACTGCTGCAGTTCCGCCGAGCCTTACTGGCGTTGCCGGGCATGCTGGTCGACGACATCGTCTATCTGCGCGGCGCCCAGGAAGAGATGTGGCAGAAGCTTCTGCAGCTTCAGTTTGCCCCGAACCCGTCGGAAGTTCTCACCTGGATGATGACGCAAGGGGTGGACGCCACGCTTGCCGGATATGGGGGGCGGTCGCGCGAGGGCATGGGGGCTGCGCGGGAAGGGGCCGTCCAGCTGACGCGCTGGACCTCGAGCCTGCGGGAGACCATGCGGTCCCTGCCGGGTCACACCTCGCTGTTCGCGGCACTGAAGCGGGCCGCATTCACCGATGACCCCGGTATCCTGGCCGTTTCCGCCGGGCTTGACACCAGCAGGCCACTGGCCGCGCAGGGCGACAGCTTCTGGTGGGCGACCGGCAAGTTTTCCGAAATCGACCAGCCTTACGAGACCTTCGTCAGGCTGATTCGGGGCTTCGATCCGGCCGGTGGCGGCGTCCAGATCGGCGACGTCTCGGCGACTCTGGACGCCGGCTGTGGGCGCAGCGGCACGCTGGTGGCGGGCCTGTTCGCCGCCGACGGGACCCTGGACGACCTGATTCAGGTCTAGCGTTCGGCGCGGCCGCACATTGTTAATGAACTAAATCGTGCCCCTGCGCTTTGCATGTTGAATTTATTCTAATGCGCAGGTGATCCGTGGGGCGGTCTCTGTCGTAGTGCAGTTCAGTGGCGCATGCTTGCCGGGCGATATTCCCGCGGCATGAGCCGGGGCCTGCCGAAGGGATAGCCCTATGCCGCATATCGATGATCCGGATACCCAGCGTGCAAACCTGAATTTCATCAAGGCGTCCATGCGCGAGCCTCTGCTCTCGCGCGACCACGAATTCAATCTTGCCAAACGCTGGCGTGACGACGGCGATGAAGCGGCGTTGCACGAGCTCGTGCGCGCCTACACTCGGCTGGTGATCAGCACCGCGTCGCGCTTCCGCAACTACGGCCTGCCCATGGGCGATCTGGTGCAGGAAGGCAATGTCGGCCTGATGCAGGCGGCTGCGCGTTTCGAGCCCGACCGGGATGTCCGTTTCTCGACATACGCCGCATGGTGGATCCGGTCGTCCATGCAGGAGTTCGTTCTGAGGAACTGGTCGATTGTACGGACCGGCACGACGGCTGCGCAGAAGGCCCTGTTCTTCAACCTCCGCCGCCTGCGCGCCCGCATCGACGATCAGCGGTCCGGGCGCCTGACCGATGAAGGCCGTCGCTTCATCGCCGATGAGCTGAAGGTCGACGTCTCGGAAGTCGAGTCGATGGAGATGCGCATGTCCGGCGGCGACCAGTCGCTCAATGCGCCGATCGCCGAAAGCGGCGAAGACGAATGGCAGGAGTTTCTCGCCGACACACGGCCAAGCCCGGAAGACGTCGTGATCGGCATGCGTGATGCCGGCACCCGTTCGCGCTGGCTTGCCGAGGCGATCGGCGAGCTGTCGCCGCGCGAACAGGTGATCATCCGTCAGCGCCGGCTGCAGGACGAAGGCGCCACACTGGAAGAGCTTGGCCGCGAACTTGGTGTCAGCAAGGAACGGGTCCGCCAGCTTGAGCACCGAGCCATGCTTAAGCTTCGTGCCTCCATGGCCAAGAGGGTTCGGGTGCCGGCGGAGTATTTCGGCTGAATAATCAGCTCGAAGAGCTTCAGAGCTAATAGACAGAAATAAAGGGGTGGCGCGATGCCACCCCTTTTTTCATGTTTTTCGTAGGTCGGATAGAGGCGAAGCCGAGATCCGACGTGTATTGCCCAATGGCGAACGGTGCGGTGTCGGATCGCGCTTGCGCTTGATCCGACCTGCGACCGCGAATGACCATTAATACCGGTAATACTCCGGCTTGAACGGACCTTCTTCCCCGACGCCGATATAGCTGGCCTGCTTGGGGTCGAGCTTGGTGAGCTTCGCGCCCAACTTGGCCAGATGGAACAGGGCCACCTTCTCGTCCAGCCGCTTCGGCAGCACATAGACCTGTCGGTCATACGCCTTGGCATTGGTCCACAGCTCGATCTGCGCCAGCACTTGGTTGGTGAACGACGCGCTCATGACGAAGCTGGGGTGTCCGGTGGCGCAGCCGAGATTGACCAGGCGGCCCTTGGCCAGGACGATCAGCCGCTTGTCGTCCGGGAAGACGACCTCGTCCACCTGCGGCTTGACCTCTTCCCATTTGTAGTTCTGCAGGGCGGCGATCTGGATCTCACTGTCGAAGTGCCCGATGTTGCAG
>JANQIX010000046.1 GCA_028281925.1 Alphaproteobacteria bacterium | reverse complement strand
TGGCGGGAACAGGCTGCGGCCAACACGGCTGCCACGCCCAGGATCACGGCCGTTCTCATCTGCCGCTCCCCTTACTTCTCATGTCTTAGAGAGCCCTTCTCAACTGGACCCTTATGTAATGCCCAGGATTGTCGTTAGCCACCGGCTATGGCCGAACCGTGGCGGATCACGCCGCCGCCGGGCGGCGCACCTGCACGACGCGGAACCGGCCCGTGACGAAGGCGCCGTCGGTCAGCGAAGCATTGCCGGCCGGGTTGGCACCGCTCACATGAAAATCGCTGTACGCCGCCGACTGATTGACGAAAACGCCGCCGGTCAGGTTGCATGACAGTGCCACGCCGCCGTCCATGGCCGCGGCCTCCGCGGCCTCCAGCACGACCGGATCGGTGGAATAGACCGACGCCGTGATGGCGCCATGGTCGCGCGCGCTGCCGGCAGCACGTGTCAGGCTGTCCGCCGTCCCGTTCGTGGCGATCATCAGCGAGATCGGGCCGAAGCGCTCGGTCAGATACGCCGCCTCATCCGTCGCATCGGTTTTCAGGATTAACGGCGTATGCACCCGCGCATCGGGGAATTTGGGATGGCCCAGTGCCGCGGACGGGCGAGCGACGGCGCCGGAGGCTTGCGCGGATTCCAGTCGGGCGACGGTGTCTTCGGACTTGATCGCGCCCAGCACCTCCACCGCTCGCTCGGGATCGCCCAGCAGCTTGTCGGTGGCCGTCTTGACCGCCCCGACAACCTGGTCAAATGCGACATGGGTACCGTCGGCCGTGATGCCATCGGCCGGGATGAAGATGTTCTGCGGCGTCGTGCACATCTGTCCCGAATAGAGGCTGAGCGAAAATGCGATGTTGCGCGCCATGCCCTTCAGATCGTCGGTGCTGTCGATGACGATCCAGTTGACGCCCGCCTTTTCGGTGTGGACGACGGCATGGCGCGCGTTCGCCTCCAGCCAGTCGCCGAAAGCCGATGACCCGGTGTAGTCGATGATGCCGATCTCCGGCCGCATCGCCAGTTCCTTGGTGATCGGCTGGTCGGCCGTATCTGCGGCCAGCAGCACCGTGTTGGGATCGTAACCGGCCTCGCGCAGCACATCGCGCGCCACCTGCACGGTGATCGCGAGCGGCAGCACGGAGGCTGGGTGCGGCTTCACGATCACGGCATTGCCCGTCGCCAGGCTGGCGAACAGCCCGCCATAGCTGTTCCAGGTCGGAAAGGTCGAACAGCCGATGACAAGGCCGATGCCGCGGGGCACCAACCGGAAGGTCTTGTCCAGCTTCAGCGGGTCCGCCTTGCCCTGGGGCTTCTCCCAGGCCGCGTGCTGCGGCACCCGCATCATCTCCTCATAGGCATAGGCGACGGCCTCAAGCCCACGGTCCTGCGCATGCGGGGCGCCGGCCTGGAAGGCCATCACAAAGCCCTGCCCCGTCGTCTGCATGACGGCATGGGCAAGCTCGAAGCTGCGGGCGTTCAACCGGTGCAGGATCTCAAGGCAGACGCCTGTACGCTCCTCGACCGTCGTCTTGCGCCAGCCGTTGGCGGCAAGCCGGCTTGCCGATATCAGGGCGCTGATGTCTGACAACGGATAGGTGATGCCCAGCGTTGTGCCGTAAGGGTTCGTCTCAGAGCTTCCCCAGTCGATGGTCGCCGGCTGATCGGCCAGCGGAAAGGGCTTCCCCAACAGGGCCTGAAACGATGCCAGCCCATCCGCAGCCGCAGTTTCGCCGTAGATCTTGCCGCTCGGGATCTCGGAAAACGCGCTCCAGTACCCACGATCCCGGATTGCGGTGACGGCGCGGTCCAGGACATCGCGGTGACGCTCAAACAGCGTGACGGACATGGTGGCGTCTTCCTTCCCGATCCTCAATGGGTCGCAGCAATGGCGCCCAAGGTTTTGACGCAACGATACTTTTCAGGGGTTCGTCCGTCCATCGCCGTCTCCTTGAGGTTGGAGTCTGGACGCGCCCACGGGCGTGCTAAGGGTCTGAGCGCCGGCACCCTCTCACGCCGTTTTTCGGCACTGGACACCCCCGAGGTCGTGCTGTTGTATCGCTGCCAATCGCCCCTGATGAACGCGCCGGAGGTGGCGAACCCGTCGGAAGGCAACGCCCATGGTTTGGCAGACGATCACGTTTGAGGAAGATGGCGGGGTCGCGCTGCTGACCCTGAACCGGCCCGACCGTCTCAACAGCTTCACGACGGAAATGCATGAAGAGATCTCCGAAGCCGTGGAGATCGTGGAAGGCAAGGTTGAGCTGCGGGCCATGCTGATCACCGGCGCCGGCCGCGGTTTCTGTGCGGGCCAGGACCTGTCCGACCGCGTCATGTCCACCGACGACAGCCCCCCGGATCTCGGTCACACGCTCGGCACCTACTACAATCCGCTGGTCCGCCGTCTGCGCCGACTGCCCAAGCCCGTAATCGCGGCGGTGAACGGGGTGGCGGCCGGTGCCGGGGCCAATCTGGCGCTGGCTTGCGATCTTGTCTTGGCCGCCCGGTCCGCCAGCTTCCTTCAGGCCTTCTGCAAGCTGGGCCTGGTGCCCGACATGGGCGGCACCTACCACCTGCCGCGTGTCGTCGGCAGCGCGCGTGCCGCCGGGCTGGCGCTGCTGGGCGACAAGATCTCGGCCGCAACGGCTGCAGACTGGGGCATGATCTGGCGCGTGGTCGAGGATGAACGGCTGATGGACGAGGCGATGGCGCTGGCCCGCCATCTCGCCACACAACCGACCAAGGGGCTCGGCCTGATCAAGCAGGCGCTGAACGCCTCCATGGCAAATGACCTGGACACGCAGCTTGATCTGGAGCGTGACCTCCAGCGCTCAGCCGGCCTGACCGAAGACTACCGGGAAGGCGTTGCGGCGTTCATGGAGAAGCGGACGGCTGCGTTCAAGGGCCGCTGATATGCGCGGGCCGTAAGCCCGAGAACCATCCCGTTACCGGAGCTTCCTCGAACATGAACAGGCTGCTGCAGGGTCTTCGCATTGTCGAAGGCTCAGCCTTCGTGGCCGCACCACTAGGCGGCATGACGCTGGCGCAACTCGGCGCCGATGTCATCCGCTTCGACCCCATCGGCGGCGGCATCGACCACCATCGCTGGCCGGTGACGGCCGACGGTGTCAGCCTCTACTGGGCGGGGCTGAACAAATCGAAACGGTCGATCGCCATCGACCTGAAACGGCCCGAGGGGCGCGAGCTGGCCGCTGCGCTGGTGACGGCACCGGGCGACAACGCGGGCCTGTTCCTCACCAACCTGCCGATGACCGGCCCCCTCGCCTATCGAGCACTTCAGGCGCAGCGGCCCGACCTGGTCGCCGTCAGCCTGCAGGGCAACCACGACGGCACGTCTGAGATCGACTATACCGTCAACGCCGCAAGCGGTTTTGCCTTCGTCACCGGCCATGCGACCGCGCAGGCCCCGGTCAACCATGTGCTGCCGGCCTGGGACGTGATCACGGGCATCCAGTCGGCCCTCGCACTGGTGGCGGGCGAGCGCCATCGCCGACTGACTGGCGAGGGCCAGTTGCTGACCCTGGCGCTGTCCGACGTCGCGTTCGGCCTGGCGGCAACGCTGGGCCCGCTGGCGGAAGCCCAGGTCAACGATGTCGACCGCCCGTCCATGGGCAACGATGTCTACGGCACGCTCGGCCTGGACTTCGCGACTGCCGACGGACGGCGGATCATGATCGTGGCCGTCACGCCGCGGCAATGGCGGGCCCTGATTGCGGCTACGGAATCGGCCGAGGCGTTGGCCGAGGTCGAACGGCGGCTGGGCGTCGACTTCAACAACGAGGGCGACCGGTTCACGGCCCGCGCCGAGATCGCGGCGATCATTGCGCCCTGGTGTGCGTCACGTTCGCTGGAAGACATCCGCCCTGTCTTCGAGCAGCATGGCGTCAGTTGGGGACCCTTCCAGACCTTCCGCCAGGCCCTGGCGGAGGACCCCCGCGTCTCGCCCGTCAATCCGCTGTTCGACTGGATCGATCAGCCGGGGGTCGGCCGCATGCTGGTGCCTGGGTCGCCGATCGCCGCCTCGGCCTCGCCGCGGCAGCGCCCTTCGCCAGCACCGAGGCTGGGCGCCGACACCGATGCCGTCCTGGCGGATGTGCTGGGTTTCGACAGTCATCAGATCGGCAGGCTGCATGATCAGGGCACTGTTGCCGGCCCCAGGGGCGGATAGCCGGCTTCAGTCTTCCACCGACCTGCATCGGCTTTCCCTGGCCAAGGCAGCCAGCAGCGCGGCAGCGGCGAGCGCGGCGATCAGGCTCGCGAAGGACGCTCGGTAAGCATCGACAGCATAGACACGGCCGGTCTCCGACACCGCGCCGTCCCACTGCAGATCCAAGAGCCAGCCGATCAATGGCTGCAGCAGGGCGCCGCTGGCCATCACACCGGTGTTGACGACACCGATGACGGCGCCACTGGCCTGCTGGGGGCTCAGCTCGCGGCCCAGTGCGAAGCAGAGGACCATGCCGCCCGAGGCCAGCCCCGTCAGGCAGAGAAACACGCCTACCCCGGCCAGAGAAAGGCCAGGCCAATAGAGCGCGGCCACGAAGGCTGCCAGTGCGGCGCAGGCGGACACGATCATCGGCAGCCGGCGCCGGCGAATGCTGTCCGAGATCCAGCCGGACAGCGGCGCGCCGAGCGCCCAGCCGACCATCATGCCGGAGGTCGCCAATGCCGCCTCGCCGCGCGTCGCGTCATAGGCGGCCATCAGGTAAGGAACGCCCCAAAGCCCGGCGAAGCCCAGCAACGGCCCTGCCATGCAGGCCCCGTAAATGGTCAGCAGGTAGGTCTGACGCCGACGAAGGATCAGGCCCAGATTGGCGGCAAGCTGCCTGGCCCCGCCCCTTTCGCCGCCGGCCGGCCGGTCCCGCAGCACCGTCCAGAGGGCAATCGCCAGGATCAGTGCCGTCGCCCCGGCTATGGCCATTGTGGCGCGCCAACCGGCGGTATCGACAGCCAACCCCAGCGGGGCTTGTCCGCCGATAGCGCCCGCCATGCCGGCCGTCAGCGTCAGGCCCGTGACCAGCGCAAACCGTTCCGGCGGAAACCAGAGGCTGATCACCTTCAGCGCACCGATCCAGCCGAAGGCCGCTCCGGCGCCGACCAGCAGGCGGCCCAGATAGGCCATCCACAGGTCGTGCGACAGGGCGAAGATGCCGCTGCCCAGCGCCATGACCATGGCGGCTGCGGCAAGCACCCGCTGCGGCCCCCACCGGTCCAGCAGCAGGCCGGCAGGGATCTGCAGTCCGGCATAGGCGTAGAAGTAGAGGGACGAGAGCGTACCGGCGAGTGCCGCACCGACGGCGAAATCCACCATCAGCGCGTCCACCATCACGCTCGGCGCGACCCGCTGGAAGAAACCATAAAGGTAGAGTACGGCGGCGAGCGCCCACATCGTCCACGGCAGCCATCGTGCCGTGACAACGGCGGATGCGTCGGGGCCGCATACCGATGACAAGCGGGTATCCGCCCCGTCGCTTTCGCGCGCCGGAGTTGAAGAGGGCTCCCGGGCATCCATAATGCATCCGTCCTAGACGGTGCTACGCGGCGGCACAAGCCAGGCAGCGTCCCGTTTCCTGCGACGCTGCCTTGCAGTGACGTTCGGAATGCCGATATCACCTCGCATGCCGTCGGCCCGGCCGTGGCGGACGGCCAACCACCACCCGAACCAGGAACGACGGAGCCGCCGAGGTCCATGCCCGACGATCTTTCCTACAACGACCAGCATCTGCGCGGGGTGCTGCGGGGCGTGAAGACCATTGCAATGGTCGGCGCCAGCCCGGACTGGAACCGGCCCAGCTACTTCGCCATGAAGTACCTGCAGGGCAAGGGCTACCGGGTGATCCCGATAAACCCGAAGGCGGCCGGACAGGAGATCCTGGGCGAACAGGCCTATGCAAACCTGAGCGACGTGCCCGAACCCGTTGATATGGTGGATATCTTCCGCAAGTCGGACGCGGCACCCGGCATCGTGGACGACGCATTGGCGATGGAGCCGCGCCCGGGCGTGATCTGGATGCAGCTCGGTGTACGCAATGATGCGGCAGCAGAGAAGGCCGAGGCGCATGGCCTGACCGTGGTGATGAACCGTTGCCCAAAGATCGAGTATGCCCGATTGTTCGGAGAGATCGGCTGGCTCGGCGTGAATTCCCGCGTCATCTCTTCAAAAAGAAGGACTTGAGACCCATGAGCGATCGGACACCAGGCTTCGCGACCCTCGCCGTTCACGCGGGCACCAGCCCCGACCCGGCAACGGGCGCCCGCCAGACGCCCATCTATCAAACCACCAGCTTCGTGTTCGACGATGTCGACCACGCCGCGTCGCTGTTCAACCTGCAGAAGATCGGCTTCATCTATTCGCGGCTGACCAACCCGACGGTCTCGGCGCTGGAGCAGCGGCTGGCTGCTCTGGAAGGCGGCGTGGGCGCCACCTGCACCGGCTCCGGCCACGCCGCACAATTGCTGGCGCTTTTTGCGTTCATGGAGCCGGGAGCGGAAATCGTTGCCACTACAAAGCTTTATGGCGGAACAATCAACCAGTTCGGCAACAGCTTCCCGCGCGCTTTCGGCTGGAAGTCGAAGTTCGTAGACACCGACGATCCGGAGAATGTGCGCAAGGCCATCGGCCCTGACACGCGCTGCGTGTTCATCGAGAGCATAGCCAATCCGGGCGGTCTGGTGCTGGACATCCAGGCGATCGCCGATATTGCGCACGAGGCCGGCCTGCCGCTGATCGTCGACAGCACGCTGGCCACCCCTTATCTCTGCCGGCCGATCGAGCATGGCGCCGACATCGTGGTGCATTCGACCACCAAGTTCCTGTCCGGCAACGGCACGTCGGTCGGCGGTGTGGTGATCGACAGCGGCAAGTTCGATTGGTCGCAGAGCGACAAGTTCGGCGGCTTGAACCAGCCGGATGCCGGCTATCACGGCCTCAACTTCTACGAGACGTTCGGCGATTTGGCGCTGACCATTCATGGCCATGCCGTGGGTCTGCGCGATCTCGGCACCAGCCAGTCGCCGCAGAACGCGTTCCTGACGCTGCTCGGCACCGAGACGCTGGGCCTGCGCATGGAGCGGCATTCCCAGAACGCCATGAAGGTGGCGCAATACCTGGAAAGCCATCCGGCTGTTTCCTGGGTCCACTATGCGGGCCTGCCGTCGTCGAAGTACCACGCGCTGGCCCAGCGCTATACGCCCAAGGGCGTGGGTGCCGTCTTCACCTTCGGCCTCAAGGGCGGCTACGACGCCGGCGTGAAGCTTGTGGAGAGCGTGGAGCTGTTCAGCCATTTGGCGAATATCGGCGACACCCGCTCGCTGATCATCCATCCGGCGTCCACGACCCATCGCCAGCTTCCGCCGGAAGGTCAGGAAGCGGCGGGCGCCGGCCCGGACGTTGTGCGCCTTTCTGTCGGCATCGAGGATGTCGATGACATCATCGCCGATCTGGAGCAGGGCCTGGATAAGGCAGCGGCCGCGGCCAAAAGCGCGGCGGAATAGCCGTTATCCAATCGGACGGTTTGCATTGCATCGCTTGGGCGGCCTCTCCAGGGGTCGCCCAAATGCGTTCGGGCGAGCCGATGGCCTAGTGGCCAGGTATGGCCGGCAGGTTTTCGTAGGCATCCGGCCGGCACGACATCGGCACGGCGCAGAGTTCGCGAAGCTCAAAGCAGGTCAGCGCCGTATTGGAGATCACCTGGAACATGGGATCGCAGACATTCACGGTGCCTTCGCCGTTCTCGAATTCGGTCGTGCTCATCTTGAGATACTGCGCGACCGACTCCGCCGGCCAAGCCTGACCGCATCCCTGACCAGGTCCGGCGGCCATTTCGTGCGCAAGCTCGGCGGCGCACTGCCTGAGCAGATCGCAAGCTGGCCGGGCAGCGGCCGGTGCCACGGACAACATGCCTCCTAGAGCAGCGAAGAGCAGCAACGGCGAGGGCCGGTATGGCCGATCCATGGTCTCTCCCCGTCCGTGCCGGCAGGCACCCTCGGTTCGGACATGATCCGCAATTATTGCGCAAAACAGATGTCGATGGGTGCAAATTCCTCCATGGCTTCAGCCGTATAGCGCGCGGCAGTCAACCTAGCCGTCTCGTTCCGTATGGCGGAATAGAGCGGTTTCTGCGGCCCGACAGTGGCGAGGTCCGTAGAACAGATCGCCGTTCCGCCGCAATCGGCGGCAAATCTGCTATCTATCGGTCGCCCCCTCCGGCGCTTCGCCGGCACGGACGACAGCCCTCGTCTGGCGGATCTCATGATGGTTCAGAAGTTCATCGCGCTGTTCTCGCTGGGTCTGTTGCTCGGATGTGCTCAGACAAACGGCGGCTATGTCGCCACCAGCGGCGCCCAGGTCGTCAGCACCTTCTACGACGAGATCGAGATCTTTCTGCCCCCCGGCGCGAACCGCGCCGACGCAGACCGGCTCGCGCGACTGCATTGCAGTGGCGTCAACCGGCAGCTCTCACCGGCCCGCAATCTCGGCAATGGCATGCTTCGCTACAGCTGCTTCGATATAAGTGTGCCATAGCCCGCTTCAGTGGCCCCGCAGGAAGGCGGTATCCGCCCTCCGCGTGGCTGAAGACGCCGCCATGTGACGATGTCAGCGTGACGCCAAGCTGCAGTCGGCGGCCGCCGGAGCTGACTCGATCTTGATTTCGCGTGCAGTTCCAACCAATTATCGAACGCGAGCCCGGTCGAAATCGAGATACCGGGATACTGCCGAAACGGGTTCAGGCGATGGAAGACCTGACCGTCAGGAGTGTGCGAATGGTCCGTGTTCTCGCTCTCGGCGGTGCCGCCGTGACGCTCGCCGCTTGCGGCCTGTTCGAGTCAGCGGCCAACATCACGACGACGGCGCTTGACGCCACGGCGACCGTGGTGACGACGACGGTGGACGTCACCGGCGACGTCGTGGACACGACGGCCGATGCAATCGAGGGCACGGCGGACGCAGCCGCGGAGCCTTTTACCGATTGACGCCCGACGGTACCGGTTGCCGGATCATTCCGCCGCCGCGGGCGATGCCACCGGCGCCCGCCGATCGGATGGCAGCAGGGTCGCGGCAAACCACGCCGCAGCGCTGAAGGCGGCAAGGATCCACAACAGCTCGGTAAATCCGTCGGTCAAGCCGTACATCGTACCCACGAGCTGAACGGCCACCGGCGCCACGCCGAAGGCCAGCACGAACTTCATGCCATAGGCTAGGCCGCGGTACCGACCGGGCGTGTAGCGCGCCAGCAGCAGGTTTTCCGACGGCAGCAGAATGTTCCCGACGAAGACCGCCATCGCCGCCACACCCACCAGAGGCAGGTCGATCATGAAGCTGGCCAGCACCAACAGCGGAAACTGGAGCGTCAGGCCGCCGACATAGACCGTCTTCAGCGACAGGCGGTCACAGAGATAGCCGCCGACCACCTGGGACCCGGCCGCCAGCAGGTAGACCAGCGTGACCAGGCCACCGACGCCAAGCAGGCTGTCATCGCCCAGAAGCCCGGCCATGCTGGTTTCGAACCATTTGGGCATCCCGATCTGCAGCGCGTTGAAGATCAGTCCGCCCACCACCATCGTGACCGTCAGCACGACGAAGGCCCGGACGACATCGCTTCGGCCCGCCGGCGGTTCCGGCCGGCGATCGGTCTTCACGTCGACGACAAGGCCCAACCCCATGCAGGCCAGCAGCGCGAGGCCGGCAGCGAAGCAAATCGCACCGGGGATCAGAAAGGCCGCCTGCCAGCTCAACACCGCAGACAGACCCGCCGCGACGATGGCGGCCGAAGCGACCCCGATGCCCCCGAAAACGCCGAGTATCCCCATCACGCGGCCGCGGTTGACCGCATGGCGCACCACCCAGGACATCGCGACCGGATGATAGATGGCGGAGCCCAAGCCGAGCACCGCCAGTGCCAACATCAGCGCCGTCGGCCCATCTGCCAGGCCGGCCGCCATGGTGCCGATCCCCGTCACCAGGAAGAACACGACCATCATGCGGGCTTCACCCCACCGGTCGCCAAGCCAGCCCGACAGCGGCGCGCCGAGGCCGATCAGCAGGCTGCCCAGCGTCCACAGGCCGATCAGCTGCTCATACGGCAGCTGCCACGCATCCTCCAGCGTCAGCACGACCGTCAGATAGATCGCCGACAGGATGTGCATCAGGCTGTGGCCGATGCAGGCAAATCCGATCGACAGGCGCGCGTTGCTCACTATCCGTCTCCGCAATGGGACAAGAAGCCTGCCCTACCGCCCCAATCGCGACAAATGCGATTTCGGCACGCCTGGTCTGAGCTAGCGCGTTTCCCGCCCAATCCAATCCAGGAAGTCGGGGTTGCCGGCAACCATGGGCAGTGCGATCACGCAAGGGCAGTCGTAGGAATGCAGCGCCCGCACGCGGTCCGTCAGCGCATCGACCAGATCATCGCGCGTCTTGGCGATTAGCACGGTTTCGGCATCTTCCTGCAACTCGGCGTTCCATCTGTAGATCGACCGCATCCCGTCGATCAGGTTGACGCAGGCGGCCAGCTGCTCCTCCACCAGGGCACGCCCGATGGTACGCGCCTCGTCGGCCGACCCGGCGGTCATGTAAATCCACATATTTGTCATCGTTCGATTCCCTGACGCGATGCGTTCGCGCTAGGATAGCCTTCGTCGGGATATGGGGCGACAGCAGGGTTGTGCGATGGACGGGGGGGTCGAGCGGGCGGCGGCCGCCATGCCCAGCGCCGGACAGCGGGCGTGGCTGCGGCGTGGGCTGGATCAGCCAGGCGGCAAACTGCCGCTATTTGATCGTAAGGGACAGAAGGTGAGCGAGCGGCTGGTGCGCGCCTGCCTCGCTGCCGGTTGGGCGGAACCATGGTTCAACAACCCGCTCAAGCCGGACTGGCTGGTCTGTCGCCTGACCACCGAAGGCTATCGGGTGCTTGGCGCCATGCCAGTTACCGAAGGCGCCGGTGCCGCCGACTGAGAAAACCCCCTGCGCGCCAGACCCTTTCGCCGACGCGCTATCCACGTTCAGACCGACATCACCACCAGCGTTGCCAAGACGCCGACAGACGCTGCCAGGAACATAAGCTCCGCCTTGAGCCTCAAAAGCACGGACATGATCGTTGCCTCCTGATTGGTTAACAGGACCTTAAGGCGCACCGATCGTGCCAACTGTGATGGTGATCACACCGCAGCGCCATCCGGTTTCCGATCGCAGAAATGTCACTTTTCGTGCCGGCCGCTTACGGCAGAATGCCCGCCCGACGCGTAGGGCCGTCGCGAGCGCCCATGATTCAGGAGGGTTCAATGCGGATCGTTCGGCTGTGTCTGATGGGTTTGGGTCTGGCTGTCGGGCGGGCTCCCTGGGACGCGGCGGCCTGACGCCGTTAAATTTGACCATTGCCGGGGCCGCCTTAACGGCTCTGGTGTCATCGTTGACGACAGGCATTCTCATTATTAGTCAACGTACTCTGGAAGAAATTCGCTTTTGGCTGGCTGGGTCAGTGGCGGGTCGCGATATGGAACTGGTGGTGCAGGTGCTGCCCTATCTAGCCGTGGGATTAGTCCTGGGCTTATTGATGGGCAAGCAGCTCACAACGTTGAGCCTGGGAGATTCAGTTGCCCAAGGTTTGGGGCAAAAGACGGCCTGGGTTAAAGGCGTTGGGGCAATCAGTGTGGTGTTATTAGCGGGGGGATCGGTAGCGATCGCCGGGCCAATCGGCTTTATCGGGTTGATTGTGCCCCACATCGTCCGATTTTGGGCCGGAGCCGACTATCGCTGGATTTTGCCCTATTCGGCACTGGCCGGCGCCATCTTGTTACTGCTGGCTGACATTAGTGCCCGGTTGATCGTTCAACCCCAAGAGCTACCCGTCGGCATTGTCATGCCGCTCTTGGGCGCACCATTTTTTATCTATCTCACCCGTTCCCTCGTGAAGCGCTGATATGTCTTCTTCTACAAAAGATACTGACCGCTCTCAATGGCTGGTGTTACGCCTATGGCAGTGGTCGCTGCGCCTAGATCGACGGGTGCCAAAGACAGTGCTCCGGTTGATCGTGATCACCCTAGCCGCCATGGTCTGGAGCGTCGGTCAAGGGGAATATCCGGTACCGCCCTGGGATGTGATTCGCACCATTTTCGGTTTGCCGACTGACAATCCGGACTATGTCTTTATCGTCAATACCCTGCGGCTACCGCGCACCCTAGTGGCGTGGGGCGTGGGCATGGCATTGGCGATCGCCGGTACCCTGACTCAAGGTATCACCCGCAATCCCCTGGCAGCTCCGGGCATCATCGGGGTCAATGCCGGGGCGGCGCTGGCAGCAGTGACCTTAATTGTGGTGTTTCCCGTTGCTCCCGTTGCCCTCCTCCCTTTGGCAGCCTTCGGCGGTGCCTTTACCGTGGCTGTGTTGATTTACTTACTCGCCTGGAAGGACGGC
>JANQIX010000020.1 GCA_028281925.1 Alphaproteobacteria bacterium | reverse complement strand
ACGACGATACGGGACTGCTTCAGTATTTCTTCGTCAAACCGAAATTAAGACAAATTTAACATTAACGAGCTATTGTCAGTCCCTGGAGAGCCTGCCTTCGCAGTACCCGGGAGGGTGTTCGACAGTGCCAGACGGCCGGAACCCGCAACCCTTGGGGACGGAATTGGTCGAGGACCAAGGCGAACGACGTCCGCCGCCCGGCGCGAACTGGTTCCGCGCGGACGAGCCGGCGATCGCCATGGCGCCGGGGGCCTACAGTCAGTTCGCCAACAGCCTTGTCGAAACCAGCCGCGAACCCTTTCTGGTGCTCGACAGAAACCTGATCATCAAGATGGCCAATCCGGCGTTCTTCGCCGCCTTCGATCTAAGCGGCGTCGACACGATCGGTCATGGGTTCTTCGATCTGGAAGTACTTTCGGATGAAGGGCGGGAGTTAAGGGGCCTGATGGCCCGCGTGCTGGCGGAAGGCGGCGGCTTTGAGGATTACGAGTTGTCCCGCGAGTTCCCGCGCATCGGTTACCGCTGTTATCTCCTGACGGCACAGCCGCTGCAGTTCGGCGGCATCGTACGGCCCTTCATTCTGCTGTCGTTTCAGGACATTACTCAGCAGCGTCTGGTGGAGCGGGCCCTGCAACAAGCGCTGGTCCAGGCTGAAGAGGCCAATCGCGCCAAGTCCCAGTTTCTGGCCACGATGAGCCACGAACTGCGCACGCCGCTGAACGCCATCATGGGATTTTCGGAGCTGATGAAGGGGCAGTTCATGGGCCCGATCGGCACGCCGGTTTATGCGGAATACGCTGCGGACATCTATGACAGCGGCAGCCATCTGCTGGCCCTGGTGAATGACTTGCTCGATCTCGCCCGGCTTGAGGCGGGGGGACGGGAGATCGTTGAAGAGCCGGTCTTGGTCGGGCAGGTGGTGGATCTGGTGCTGCGCACGCTCGCCCCGATCGCCGAAAGGGCAGAGATCACGGTGCAGGGAACGGTTCCGGCCGACCTGCCCGCGTTCCAGGCGGATCCGCGTGCCCTTCGCCAGATGCTGACCAATCTGCTGTCCAACGCCGTCAAGTACACCCCGGCCGGCGGCCGTGCGTGGATCGTCGCCAGGCTGCGGTCGGAAGATCTCTGCATCGAGATCGGCGATACCGGCGTTGGTATGCCGGCCGCAGATATCGCGACGGCCCTTCAGCCATTCGGCCGGCTGCATACCGAGGGGATGGATCGGGCAGGCACAGGCCTGGGCCTGCCGATCGTCAAGTCCCTGGTGGAACTGCATGACGGTGAGATGGAAATCGAGAGCGAACCGGGGGTCGGGACTGTTGTGCGCCTAATCTTCCCGAAATTGCGCATTCTCCCGAAAGATTAACCATTCCGACAACAATTGCGCGAAACACTGTTGCCTCGTTGTCCAAGTGGCAATCTGGAGGGGCTTGCTCGTGGAGCAGGTCAGCATACAAGCTGTCAACGACCACAGTGTCCTGGAAACCGCCCTGCAGCGGTCTGCCGCGGGGTTCGGCATTGTCGACCGGCGCCAGGGGCTGATCTTCGCCAATCCCGTATTCACGGAACTGGCAGGGAAGTGCCGGCGACGGGACGGCAAGCGGCCGATGCTCTCGGTCGACGAAGGATCCGTCCGTGTCGAGGGCCGTGACGTCCTGGATCTGCTGAACGGCCAGGATACCTGGCAGGGCACCTGCACGGAGGGGCGTTCGTCGAGCGGCGAGCCCGGGTGCTTTGTTTCCATCGTCTCGCTGGACGGCCCATCGCCATGCGATCGTGTGCTGGTAGAGGTGCATCCGCCCCGCGAGGCGGACACATCGACGGGCGAGCGGGTACGGCGCGGCGAACTGGACGAGCTGACCGGGCTTCCCACCTTGCGCGCCTTCAAGGCCATGCTCGGTACGACGATCGAGAAGATGGGGGACGGCGGCGGCTGTGCTGCGGTTCTCTTCGTCGATCTTGACGGCTTCAAGCTGGTCAACGACACGTCCGGCCATGCGGTCGGCAACGATGTCTTGAAGATCGTCGGCGCGCGCATCCGACAGCATATCCGGCGATCGGACTTGGCGGCGCGGGCCGGCGGTGACGAATTCGTCGTGCTGTTGCCGACGATCGGCGGTGCGGAAGATGCCGGCCGTGTGGCCAACGCTATTCTTGATGCGCTGAGTACGCCTATCGGGGTCTGCGGCCACAAGGTGCATATCGGTGCCAGCATCGGGATCGCCGTGGCTCCGGTCGATGCTACCGATCCCGACGCGCTGCTGGAAATGGCCGATGCCGCCATGTACCGCGTCAAGCGGCGGGGGCGGAACGGCTTTGAGTTCTACGGCTCTTCCTGCCCGGTCGAACGCACCCGTCGATCAACGTTGGAGCGGGACCTGCGAGCGGCGGTCGAAACCGGTCAGCTGGTCATGTACTACCAGCCGATCATCGATGTCCGCACCGGCGGCGCGCGCCTCTATGAGGCGCTGATCCGGTGGCGCCATCCCGAAAGGGGGTTGCTGCTGCCGGAGGATTTCCTGCCCTTCGTTGAGGAAACCGGAGCTGTCTGCCAGATCGGGGACTGGGTGGTGGGGCAGGTCGCTGCCGATATCGGCAAGATCGTCCGGTCCGGCCGGCCCGACACGGTGGTGACCATCAACATCGACCCCCGACACTGGGTCATGGGCGATCTCGGCGAGACGTTGGATCGGGCGGTGGTCAGCAACGGGATCCAGCATAAGAACATCGCCTTGGAAATCGTCGAAAACAATCTGATGCATGACCTTCGTTGGTCCCGCGACTGGTTGCAGGCCATCCGCGATCGCGGGACGGAGGTCTTGCTGGACGATTTCGGCGCCGGACATGCCGCCTTCAATTATTTCATGGAGATGCCGTTCGATTTCGTCAAGATCGACCGGTCCATCCTGAAGCGTTGCCCGAAAAACCGGGTCAGCCTGACGCTGATACAGTCAGTCAAGTTCATCGCGCGGCAGTTGGGCATCGAGGTCGTCGCCGAGGGGGTGGAGACTTCGCTGCAGCACGAGATCATCAAGGCCGGCGGCATCGGTTTGGCCCAAGGCTACCACTACTGCCGCCCCATGCCGTTCGATCACCTCTACGCATTGCTGCAGCAGGACGAAGTTGACCATCCGCGGCAGCTCTATTTCGAGCAGGGCAGGCGTGAAGTGGCGATGGCCTCTTGTGCCTAGGCTGGCGGCTCGCCACTGCCGCTACAGTTCATCTGGATTGCCGACTCTTAATTCGAACGCCTGGATGTCCGCGCCGCCATCGTCCTGAAAGACGAATTCGCCTTCCCGCGGAAGCACCGTCGCGGCGCAAGCGTCATAGTCGGTGATGTCGCCGAATTCGTAGTCGACGCAGAGCCCGTCGTCGTCAAGCGACCAGTTGCCCGTATAGAACGCATTGTTGGAGGTTCCGCGCACCGAACCGTCTTCGTCATAGAACTCCGTGAACGGGCTGCCGCTGCGCCAACCGTCCAGGGTGTTGCCGGCAATCAGAGATGCGGCTTCCTCGCCGGAAAGCGGCTCCGTGCCCTCAAGATCGAGGGCGGCCAGCGGGTCCGTGGCGGCGGGAACGTCACCGCTCTGCACATCTTCGTCCGGCGCCAGATCGGGCCCGAACTGAATTCCCTGGGCGACAGCGGCGCCTACACCATCCAAGACCAGTGCCGCTGCCGGCAATATCAGTGCAATGCGGACATGATGAACGGGCAATCGCATCGATCGAACCTCCCACTGTGGTCGAGCGATCCGACAAGTCTAAAGCAGACAGTGTCCGCATACACCGCCGGAGTTCGCGCTGCCGGCGGTTCTTCAATGCAAGGGAGCGGGATCCCCTGCTACAGCACGGTCAGCATGCTGGCCACCAGCGGATGGCGCACGATGTCGCCGTCATCGAGCCGAACGACGGAGATGTCGGCCAAGCTCTCGAACTTCTGCGCGATCTCTTCCAGCCCTGACAGGCCCTGCAAGAGATCGGTCTGGTCCGGATCGCCGGTCAGCACCATGGTGGCATGCCAACCCAGGCGCGTAACCAGCATCTTAAGCTGCGGATAGGTGCAGTTCTGCGCCTCGTCGATGACGACGAAGGCATTGTTCAGTGTCCGGCCGCGCATGAAGGCGATCGGCGCAATCTCTATGGAGCCGTCGGAAAGGGCCGCGCGCAGGCGCTTGCCACCCATGCGTTCGCCCAGAGCGTCGTAGAGCGGCCGCAGATAGGGGGACAGCTTGTCCTCCAGATGGCCCGGCAGAAAACCGAGGCTCTCGCCGGCCTCGACGGCCGGGCGGGTGAGAACGATGCGCCCGACGCTGCCTTCCTCAAGCGCCTCCACAGCCTTGGCAATGGCAAGATAGGTCTTGCCGGTTCCCGCTGGGCCGAGCGCCACCACCAGGTTCTTGTCGTCGATCGCTGATAGCAGCGCCTCCTGATTAGGGCTAAACGGTCTGACCCTGCGCCGGTATCCGCGATCCCGGTCTTCTTCCCCCAGAGGATCCCAGCCACCGGCTGCGGGGAACAGAGCCCGGACTTCCGCGCTGTCGTTCGCGGAATGCTGACGAGCCGAACGCTTTGCCATGTGCAGACTTCCTCTCTGATCTGGGGAGAAGATCGGTCAGGTGCCGGGTACGGCGATGGACCGAGCGCAACATGCCCTTCGCGAGCCCAGGAAGCGGCGGCTGCAGGCCGCCGTCAGGGTGCTCTGGCATCCGATGGGGTCTGAAAACGCAAAACGCCTTCCCGATGGGAAGGCGCAGCAACCGACTGATGCGGTATTCGACTGGGGTCAGCCGCCCCTGGTGGCCTTTGGCCGTCGACTACCGAAAGGTTCGCGGTCAGCGGCAGGATCACAGGAATAGAAACCTTCCGAGCCGTTGGCAACGTTCCGAATAGCACTCTATCGTGCCCATTGATGGCACGCTAGCACATTTAGCGATGTCACTGAAAAGTCATACAATAACTTGGGGCTGCCCAGGTCATCAGTTCGGCTGCTGCGCCCCGTCGCCATCGCCGACTGTCGCGGATGCGGGCAGCGTCGCCTGGTAAACCCGATACCCCTCAAGGATACGCTGTACGTAGTTGCGCGTCTCGTGGATGGGAATGCGCTCCACCCAGGTTGCGGGGTCGGCCCCGTTGCGCGGGTCGCCGAATTCCGCCAGCCAGTCGGCAACCCGGGCGGGGCCAGCGTTGTAGGCGGCCGCGGCCAGTATCACCGATCCGCCGTAGTCTTCCATCAGCGTGGCCATGTGCTCAGAGCCGAGGCGGATATTGTAGTCCGGATCCTCCAACAGGCGCGCCTCTTCGAAGTCCAGGCCGAGCGCCGCAGCGGTCTCAGCGGCGGTCGTCGGCAACAGCTGCATCATGCCGAGAGCGCCGGCCCTGCTGACGGCCGCCGGATCGAAGTGGCTTTCCTGCCGCATGACCGAGAGCGTCAACGCCTGGTCGGGAACGCCGTCGGGCAGGACGACGGTGGGCCAGCCGGAGATGCCCAACTCATAACCCCGAGCCGCGGCGGCTTCCGCTGCGTCCAGCACACCGCCGGGCATGTCCAGTTCTTCAGCCATCCGCGCCGCCAGCACGAAGCCGGCGCCCGTGTTGGTCTCGCTTAGAAGCACGCCGAACAGCCGATCGCGCAGGTCGAAGGCCTCGATCTGATGGAGCTGCAGTGCCATGCGCGCGATGTCGTTGTCGACGAACGCCGCGACATCGGCGTCGGTCACCTGCGGATCTGCCAACGCGGCCATCTCGGCCCCCTCTTCCGACGCGAGGATGCCGTAATACGTACTGGGCCGCGTCGCCGCCTCCCCGAACCACCGGGCTGCCGCCTCCTCGTCTCCCGAGGCACGGTGCGTGCGCCCAAGCCAATAAGCGGCCGTTGCCCGGCCGATGGGCGTCATCGTGGACTCCCACAAAATGTCGAAGTGCGGCAACGCCCGATCTGCATCGTCCAGAAGACTGAGCGCGATCCATCCGGCCAGCAGCTCCGCCTGATAGCGTGCCAGGCCGTCTTCCTGGCGGTGTGCAGCCGCCAGGGCATAGGCGCTGTCGATCCTGCCGAGCGCCAGCTCCAGCCGTACGAGGTCGCGCCGTTCGCTCCACCACCGCGCTCCGCCGGCCCCGTCGGGCAGCTGGTTCAAGAGCTCGACCGCGCCGGTGATATGGCCGGCCTGCCGGCGCCAGCGCACGCGGTCGAAGGTCAGTCCCAGGTCCCCGGTAAGGTCCTCCGGCACGGCCGCCACCTTCACCTCGACATCGTCGGCGCGCGCGGCCAGCGCCAGCCGCGCCTCCAGAAGCGCTTCATAGCCTTCCGGAAGATAGGCCAGCATCGCGCGCGCTTCTTCCTCACGGCCGGTGTCCAAGAGGGCGGACATCCTGGCTGCGTGGTCCTCCGTCTGGAGGAAAGAGAGATAGGCAACAAACACGGCGAGCTGCTGTTCGGTCAGCGGCAGGCGTTGCCAGGCGCGGCGCATATAGGCCTCGGCCGCATCGGTCCGGTCCAATCCGCGCAAGGTTTCGTCATACCGCGCTGCCGCCAGGACGGTCAGCGGTGGATTGCCGGCGAAGTACGCGGCCAGCGTCTCCAGCGGCGCGTCCTCCGGGATGGTCCGTTCGGCGTTGAGCCTGAGATCGGTCCGCTGCGGCCAGTCGGGATGGTCGGCAAGGAAGGCCGCAATCTCCGGGAACGTGCCCGAAGCGATCAGGGCCCTCCAGGTCAGCACGGTCACCAGCGTCTGATCGCTGGCATTCAGCCGGGCCGACTCCGCCGCGGCCAGGGGATCGGTCCCCGTTTCCAGGGCGAGGAAGGCCGCCCGGTAGACGGTGGCATCCTCCTCGCTCAGTGCCTGAGGCATGTCGGCCGCAGCGGCCAGACCCGACCAGGCAAACCAGATTGCGCAGAAAGCGGTCAGTCCGAACCGCAAGACGGCAACTCGACGGCCACAGAAGATGTCCATCACCTGCATCGAGGGCTAGAGAAACCTGATCAAGCTCCGCAACTACCGAACCGGCCCGGCGACCACCTGAAGACCGAGGCGCTCCAGCGTCGCATCCGGCGACGTCATCAGCCCGAGTCCGGCCTCGACGACCGGAACGGGGGATGACGGCGCGGCGGACAGGGTGAGGCGACCCGGGTCGGTCAGGAAGCTGCGTACCTGCTCCAACAGTGTATCCCTCATTGGTCCGGCGATTGAAAGCGAGTCAATTCCGGATTGGAGCACATTGACCACTTCATCGATCACATCCGACCTGTTTTGACCCAACTGCGCTGCCTGGAAGTCGATCAGCCGCTCGGTTAGAGAGGCGTCGGTCAGTTCGATTTCCAGGCCGGTGAGGGTGGTCAGCGGGATCGCCGGCACACCGGTGTCCAGCATCTGGCGAACCTGCGCCAGCAGCTCATCCAGGTCGAAGTTGCCGAATTCCAGCGTCACCGCCAGCTCCGCCATGCTGTCCAGCGTGAACCCGATGGGCGCGATCGCCAGCGTCCTCTCTTCCCGGTCGATATCGGTGCGGACCTCGAAGGAGAAGTCGATCCGCTCGTATCCCATCTCCGCCAGTGCGGCTTCCATCGGCGGGAAATCAAGAGAGGCTATCGGCATTGCCAGGTGATCGAGCGACACGCGGCCTTGCGTTACCTCGTCGTCGACACGCACCACGTCGTCCACCGAGAAGCCCTCAAGCGTGGCCAGCTCGCCACCCAGCGGGTCGCTCACGCTGACCCCCAGGATGGCGAAGCGGTCGAGCCCCGGATCGAGCGTGAAGGCGTCCTCGTCCTGGATCTCCTGCACGCGCACGGCAATGGCCATCTGGGCCAGTGCGATCAGGTCAAGCCGGTCGAACAGGATCGTATCGATCTCCAGGATGCCCAGATCTTCGATGCGCAGATCCTCCAGGCGGATCTGGTCGATCCAACCCTCCGCCAGGCCATCCACCCGCAAGCTGTCCACACGCAGTACCTGGCTGTCGGTGCCAGCGCGCGGCTCGACCGTGTCCATACCGCTGATCACGGCGCTCTCAAGGGCAAGGCTGCGGATCATGGTGAAGATCTCGTCGTCCGACGGTCCGGACGGCTCCTCTTCCTCCACCAGCGACCTCTCTTCCTCCTCAGCGCCTTCATCGGCCGTGTCTTCTTCGGCCGCATCCTCATCCGTCGTGTCGTCGATCAGATAGGCCAGGAAGCCCGTCGGAAGGACCAGATCGCTCAGCGCGATCTCCGCGAAGCGGGCCACGCCGCGATCGCCCTTGGGCTCGAAGATCACGCCTTCCATCGTCAAGAGGTCGATCCGGGGCAAGAGATCGGCCGTGGCGGTCTCTGCATCGGCGCCGCTGATCGTAAAGCGCGCAATGGTCACGCGGCCATCATCGCCGTCCGCGTCGCCGGGGGCGATCTCCACGTTCTCCGCGGACAGGCCTTCTGGGCCTTCACTGACCGTCTCGTAGGTGAAGCGGAGGTCCGGTGCCAGAGCGTCGGCAATCACGTCGAGAACGATTTCCTCTTGGGCCACGGCCGGTGTTGCGGTCGCAAAAGCCACGATCGAGGCCATAGCTGCGGCGGCCAAGGGCATCGAACCCGGTGGACGATGAAGCGCACTCACGGCAATCGGTTTCCTGTTGCAGGTCTGAAAGGAAGGGCCACTGTCACGAAGGAAATTGGCAGAGACGGGGCAACACTGTGCCACGTGCACCCGATCAGTATAAGCCGCCGGTGCCTGTGGTTCCCATGGTCGGCGTCGCCGACGTGCTCGGATCCAACCGGTCCTCGGCCAGCGAAGACAAGGCATCGCGCCGCTCGCCGCCGGCTACGCCTTCGGGGGGCGGGGGGAAGTCGGGCAGCACGCGGTCGCGCATCGCCTCTTCCATGAACTGTCCGAAGATCGGCACCGCGGCGCTGGACCCCGTTTCGCCGGAGCCGAGCGTGCGGTTGTCGTCAAAGCCGACATAGACGCCCACGGTCAGCAGCGGCGAAAAGCCGATGAACCAGACGCTCTGGCTCTCGTTCGTGGTGCCGGTCTTGCCGGCAAGCGGCAGGCTGAGGCTGGCAAGGCGCGCTGCCGTCCCGCGTGTCGCGACCCCTTGCAGGATGGTGTTCATATGGCCGACGGCAATCGGGTCAGCGAGCTGGTCGGCCGGCGGCAGCATCGCATCGATCTCAGGGACCGGCTGGCCCGACCAGGTGTCGGACAGGCAATCGAAACAGCCGCGGCGGTCGTGGGAGTAGATGGTGCGGCCGTGGTGATCCTGCACGCGATCGATCAGCGTCGGGCTGATGCGGATGCCGCCATTGGCGATCATGGCGTAGGCCGAGGTCAGGCGCATCAAGGTGGTGTCGCCCGCTCCAAGGCCGGTGGAATAGTACGGCGGCGTCTCGTCATAGACGCCCAGCAGTTCCGCCAACTCGGCCACCGGCTCGATACCGATCTCCACCAGCAGCCGGACGGTGGCGAGGTTGCGGGACCGCTCCACCCCCACACGCAGCGGGATCACGCCCATGAAGTCGCCGTCATAGTTGCGCGGGCGCCAATTCTGGCCGAACCCGCGCACAGAGATCGGCGAGTCGAGGATCAGCGAATCCGGATGGAAGCCCATCTCAAGCGCGGCCAGATAGACGATCGGCTTGAAGGCGGATCCCGGCTGCCGCAGCGCCTGGGTGGCGCGGTTGAACTGACTGGCCTCATAGTCGAAGCCGCCGACCATGGCGACGACGCGCCCCGTCCACTGGTCGATCGCGAACAGCGCGCCCTGGACCTCGGGGATCTGGCGCAGCGCATAGGTGCGGCGCCCTTCGTCGTCATACCCGGCAGCCCGTTCCACCAGGATGACGTCGCCCGGCGACACCACATCGGCCATGCGGGAGGGAGCGCCGCCGACCCAGCCTTGCGGATGGCGCAGCCGCGCCCAGCCTGCCTCGCTGAGCGGCAAGGTCGCCCTGGCGCCGTCGGCGAAGCCCAGTTCGGCCTCCCGAGCCTCCACGCCGAGAACCAGCGCCATCTCCCAAGAGCCGGCGCTGGCGGGCCGTTCGATCTCCGAAAGGGCGGTCTGCCAGGCTTCCTGCACGGGGTCGCCATCGGCCGCACCGCCGCTGCTGATCAGCCCGGAGCCGATCTCCGAAAGGGCCTCGCGCAGGCTGAGCCCGCTTTCCGGCGTCACCGGGGCCGCCGGCGCCTCGTCGTCCGACGCGACCTCTTCCGTCGGCAGCAGCTCGACCGGCACGGTGGCAATCGCCCCCCGCCAGCCGTGCCGCCGGTCATAGGTGATCAGGCCGTCGCGCAAAGCGCGCCTGGCGATGTCCTGCAACTCCGGATCCATGGTGGACCGGACGGTCAGACCGTCCTCCAGCACCGAGTCCGAGCCGTAGCGGCCGACCAGCGCGCGGCGCACCTCTTCGGAGAAATAGTCCGCCGGCGGGACGCGACGGATCGCGTCATTGTCGATGATCGTCGTCAGCGGTTCGGCATGGGCGGCATCGGCTTCCTCTGGCGTGATGAAGCCGTCGTCGACCAGCCGATCCAGCACATAGCGGCGGCGGTTGAGCGCGGCCGTGAGCTGGCGAACCGGGTGGTAATAGCTGGGCGCCTTGGGCAGCGCTGCGAGATAGGCCATCTCGCCCAGCGTCAACTCGTCAAGCGACTTGCCGAAATAGACCGCCGCCGCCGCCGCCAGGCCATGCGCGCCCTGACCCAGATAGACATGGTTCAGATAGATCTCGAGGATCTCGTTCTTGGTCAGCAGCGATTCGATGCGCGCGGCAAGGATGGCCTCGCGGATCTTGCGGTCCAGCGTGACCTCACGCGTCAGCAGAAGGTTCTTGGCCAGCTGCTGCGTAATGGTGGACGCGCCGAACAGGCGGCTGCTGCCGCTCAAGGCATAGCGGACGTTGACGGTGATGGCGCGCGCCGTGGCGGCGAAGTCGATCCCGCCATGGTCGTAGAAGTTCTGATCTTCGGCCGAGACGAACGCCTGCACCAGCATGGGCGGCATCTGGTCGATCGGCACGACCGAACGGTTTTCCACGAAGTGTTCGGCCAGAAGCGTACCGTCGGCCAGATAGACGCGAGTCGCCTCCGGCGGCCGATAGTCGGCCAGCGCGGCATGGTCCGGCACATCCAGAGGGCCCAGCGGTCCGGCGAGCACGGCTCCGACCGTGGCAACAAGCGTCGTCAGCAGTTCGGAGAACATTACAACCCGACGTGTCCACTCACTTCCAAGGGCCGTGAGCCTGCCTTCAGTCGCCGCACAGGTCCAGCGAAACTTTAGAATCTGTCCGCTTATCCGGCCCGTTCTCGATCCCTGTTCATTGCTGGGGACTTGACAAATCGTTCGCCAACGAAGAGCCAAGCTGTTGCAGACCAACGGTGAATACTTCCCCTCACAGGATGGAACGTATGAAGAATGGCAATTGGTCGCGCTGGCTGCGCCGGGGGCTGATCGGCGTGGCCGTCATTGCGGTCGGCATCGTCACGGTCGACGTCTCGGCTGGCGCGTTCCTGCGCGACCGGTTAGACGCCCGGGGGCTTGGTGATACCGTGACGTTCTCGCGCGCGCAGCCCCGCCTGTCGCTGGACGGGGCGACGCTCAGCCTTGCCGAATTCACCGTCGATGGTGCCGGGGCCGGCCTTGCCGCCGATTCGCTGACGATCGCCGGTGTCGACCCGTTGCAGCCGGACCCGATGGGCGGGATCTCGCTCGAGTTCTCCGATCCGGCGCTGCGGCTTCAGGGGCTGGGTCTGCCGGACTGGATTGCCGCGCTCGGCGACGGAGAGCCGGTCGACGGGACGCTGGCCTTGGCCTGGACCCATCAGGCCGCAGCAGAGCATGCCGCAATGTCGGTCGAGCTGAATGGCGAGGGGATTGGCCACGTCGCCGTAGAGCTGGGTGTCACCGGTGTCTCCCGCGCCATGCTGGAGGCCGGGCTGGCCGCCGCAGCGGCCTTGGCGGGTGGGCAACCGCCGTCGGCAGAGAGCTTGGTCGCGTTGATGCCGCTGATCTCCAGCCTGGCGCTGACGGATATGAGCATCGTGGTGGAGGATGCCGGAGCGCTGCGCCCCTATCTCAGCCAGGCGCTGGGTGAGGTGGGGCCCGATGGGCCGTTGACCGGGCTGACGGCCCTTGCCGAAGAGGGTGGCGAGGTCGGCGACGTCGCGTCGGCGATCACCGCCTTTCTCGACGGCAGCACCGACCGGCTCGCCCTGCGCACAACGCAAGAGCAGCCGATTGCGCTGCTGGAGCGGCGCGGTTTCATCAGCTGGGGCCCGGCGCCGATCCTGACGGATCCTGCGGCCTTCATCGCGGCGACGCAGATGGAACCGGCGGAGAGCTGAGGCCGGCAGGGATCGAACCGGTTCGGCGCGGCGCGTTACGGTGGCGCTGGGTGGAGTCCCGATCACCGATCCGCGAGAATTCGTTGCGATCCCGGTCAATATTGCGCGAGCGTTCGTGGTTGCGACTCCCGGCCCGGATGATTGAGCGTCTATTCTCATTGTCAGAGAGGAAGCCGCGGGCGCCTTTCGACTGTGCTCGTCTCAGGCTGCGGTCTTCCAGCGTCCAAGCCGGTGAGCGCCCATGCCCGACTTTCAATTCCGACGCATCGATGGCGAGGATCTCAGTCTGAGTGCGTTCGCCGGCCAGCCGGTGCTGGTGGTCAACACGGCATCGGGCTGCCGCTTCACTTTCCAGTATGCCGAGCTGCAGGCACTCTGGCAGGAGTATCGCGATCGCGGGCTGATCGTCCTCGGTGTCCCGTGCAACGATTTCGGCGGGCAGGAGCCGGGTACCGAAACCGAGATTCAGGACTTCTGCAAATCCCGGTTCGGCGTCGACTTCCCCCTCTGTGCCAAGCACTGCGTCGCCGGGGACGGTGCGCACGCCTTCTATCGCTGGGTGGTGGCCGAAAGTGGCGACGCGGCGGCGCCGAAATGGAACTTCCACAAATACCTGGTCGCGCCCGACGGATCCCTTGCCGGGGCGTGGCCGCCGGAGGTGTCGGTGCTGGATGAGGACGTCACCGTTGCGATCCAGAGGTATCTGCCGCCTGGGGGGGCGCAGCCCGGCGCGCCGGCCACAGCGTGAGGCGGGCCGGGCTCAGGCGTCCGCGTCTGCGAGCCGCTGCCAGACCAGCCGTACATCCGGCATGCGTTCTTCGTTGGCGTTGCCGTCGGTGAACTCGATCTCCGCGAACCCCATCGCGGCATAGAACGCCCGTGCGCTGAGGTTTTCTTGGAAGGTCCAGAGCTGCAGGCGGTCCGACTGCTGTTTCGCGAGGGTCAGCAGCCGCGCGCCATATCCGCGCCGCCAACGCGCTGGCGCGACATAGAGGTGCTCGACCCAGCCAGGGGTGGACGACAGGAAGGCGGCCGGGAGTGACTGGGCCAGCAGCACGGACACGCTGGTCCGCGCCAGTACGTGCATCTGGAAGAACCGCAGCACCTGCTCAGGGCCATGAATGACAGGCAGCCACGGCATGGCCGCAGCACGTGACGCCTGATGGATTTCGGCCAGGTCAGCGGCGTCCGCCGGCACACCTGCCCGAATCTCGACCGTCATCGGTGGTGGTCGGCTAGTTCGCCTGGGTCGGGCGCAGGCGGTAGACGCCTTCCTCCAGCGCGTCGAACAGCTTCGGCACCTGCGGGTGGCTGACGGGCAGGCCGCTCTCGTCGATCAGCAGGTTCTGTTCCGACACATAGGCGACATAGGTCGACTCGGCGTTTTCCGCGAGCAGGTGATAGAAGGGCTGGTCCTTTCGCGGGCGCACCTCCTGCGGGATCGACTGGTACCACTCTTCGGTGTTGTTGAATGTGGGGTCGACATCGAAGATGACGCCGCGGAACGGGTAGACCCGGTGGCGGACCACTTGGCCGATACTGAATTTCGCCTCTCTGTGCATCATCGCGCGCGGTCCCCGACCATGCCTTGGGTTGGCGGCGCCACCGTTATCCGGCGTCAGCGCACCGTTCCCGTACAACCTGTTCCACCCAATATGGCGTCGCGGTCCGGCAAGGCCAATGCCGCTGTCGCGAGCCGAACGGCCCCTGAAGATCGCGCGAGCGTGAACCCCCTCACAGACGGCGCGGCCCCAACGGGCGCAGGCTTAAGCTTCATGCGCGCGGGCATCGGGCCGGCCGCATGCCCATATAATACCCATAAGGAGGGGTGAGAGATGTGGAAGGCTGCTGCGATGTGCGCAGGCCTCTTGATGGCGTTGGCCGCTGGCGGCGCACTGTTCGGATGACCTGCGTGTCTTACGGTTGCAGGACCTACGGCTGCATCACCATGGCGCAGGCGGCGGGAAGGGGTGGCGGCGTGCCGGCACCGCCCCCGCCGCCGCGGCGCTGATGCAGGCCCTCGGCCAGCCACCAGTCGACTTCCGCGCCGCAGCCATCGCCCGGCGGCACGGGCGCCTGGGCTCGGCATTGCGGGCTGTCGGCCGGGCAGGCCAGGCGCACATGCATATGCCCGGTATGGCCGTACCACGGCCGCACACGGTTCAGCCACGCCCGGTCGGCCCCGGCATCGGCGCATAGCGCCTGTTTGAGCGCCGGGTGGGCGAAGATGCGCTCCACCCCCGGATAGCTGGCGGCGAGCTGATAGAGCCGCACATGCGCCGGCGTCCATATCGCGCGATCGACCGTCAACGAAGACTCCACCACGAACGACACCTCTTGCGGTGCAGCCACTTCCGCCGGGCTCAGGGTGTCCCGGCTGGGCAGGATCTGCAGCCAGATATCGACGTCCAGCCCCATCTCGTGGCTGGCATGGCCGGTGACGGGCCCGCCGCGCGGCTGGCCCAGATCGGCAATCATCAGCACGCCCAGCCCCTCGCGATGGGCCTGTTCGCTGAGCCAGTTGACGAACGCAATCAGCGACGGATGCCCCCAGTACCGGTTGCGCTGCGGCCGGATCACCACATGCCCCGGCCCCTCCAACGCGATGCTCTGCGCGCCCGCGATGCAGCCATTGGTATAGGTGCCGATCACCTGCGGCGCGCCTACGGTGGGCTCCGCGAACGACGACCACAGCGCATCACTGTTGGGCACCTGGGCGGCGGCCGCGGGAGCGAGCAGAGCCGCCAGGCCGGCCAGAACTGCGCCCAGCCAGCCGCGCGGCGAGCGCTCGGGCTCGCCCGGCGCTTGCAAGAGGCCGCAGTTTGGTGCTAAACGCCCGGTTCTCTGCAGGCAGCGTCGGGGCATGACCAGGTATCCGCCGTTGTCGATCGAGGTGCCGATCGCTCGCAATCTTGCCGATTTTTGCAAGATTTTCAAGAGCTTGGCGCGGCGATCAGGGCGGGCGCGTAGCTCAGCGGGAGAGCACTACGTTGACATCGTAGGGGTCACTGGTTCAATCCCAGTCGCGCCCACCATTGTTTGCAATAGGTTAGCCGCCGATATCGGATTGCGCGCAATCGGGATTTGCGCGCGGTTTGCGCGCAGGCGCGGATGTTCTCATTGGCAGTCGCAACGCATAGTCATCCTGTCGATGCTCTACTATGACCAACTGGGAGCTCCGTGGCGCCTTCAGGAACGGGACGCCGAGAAACGTCCGCACCATCTCTGATTGCGCACAAGGCGGCTGAGAGCGACAATCAAGTGGAGGTCACAGCTAGGCGTCGGGGAAGCTATGATCTGGTGGATTCTAGGCGGAATTGTTGCCGTAGTTGTCTTCGGTTATCTCTTGACTGTAGTGGTTGGCGCCGTCGTGCCGCTTGAGGTAAGTGGACGCAAATACTTACGTCAGCAGATTAAGAAGCAAGGTGTCAATGATTGGCTAATCACAGAGCAATGCTTAAAGGATCTTGTTGACCAGCAAATCATTGTGGCGCGGATGCTATCTGCTGCGGGTGGTCAGAAGAGTCTTCAAGAAGTATTCACAGATCAGTTGGACTCTACTGCTGTTCTAGTTGCTACCCACATGGATGGTGGATTCGGCAATTCACCAGCGCAGAATAATCCTATCTATCACACATTGGTGAAGCACAAGGTAGTCGATTAGTCATATTCGCCCTGGAGCTCCCGACGAACGGCCTTTTTCGGCCGATCGGTTGGTTCACCCTCAGACGCGACTAGTCTGTTCTCGACGGCCTCCTCCAGCCGCGCCGTTTCGCTCTTCCGCTCCCCGAGCCTCATAAGGGCGGCCCCAAGATCCACCTGAAGACCGATTTCGACGGCCATCCGATCGGCTTTGACCTGACCGGCGGCGCGGAGGCGTATGCATCGCACTTCGAAACGCTGATGGACCTCGGCCCGGACGTCACGCCCCGCGCTATGGTCGCCGACAAGGGCTATGACAGCCAAGCCGACCAAGCAGCGGCACGCGGGCGAGGCGCGGTTCCGGCGATCCCCTATCGCTCCAACACCGTCCACATTCCCGAAGCCTTCGGCAAGAAGCGCTACCGAGGGCGGGCACGCATCGAGCAGGGGGTCGGCAAGCTCAAACGCTTCAACGCATCGCCCTACGCTGTGAGAAGACGAAGCTGACCTTCGCCTCGTTCCTCGCTCTCGCCGCTGCCTTCGTCGTGGTCAAATCCGTCCATACGGCCTAGGTCCCACAGGGATAATGAGAGTCCTTGGGCTTCATGGTGTGTTCGCTATCGTGGTGGTCGCGTGTTCTCAACGCGGCCTCGGCTTCTTCGTTCTCTGAGACCGCCGCCGCGATCCGATCCCAGATGCCGGCATCGCGCCATCGCACGAAGCGGTTGTAGCAGGTCGAATAGGGGCCGTATTTCTCCGGAATGGCCCGCCAGGGCAAACCGCTGCGCAGTGTCCAGAAGATGCCGTTCAGCACCCTGCGATCGTCGACGCGCGGGACGCCGCGCCATTTGGTCGGCAGCACCGGTTGGATCGCCGACCACTCCCGATCAGTCAGCTCGAATTCGTTCATTGCAGGCATCCGGATTTCTTCCTTCTGCATTCGCGATCGGCGCGCCGCCTGGGCAGGTCGGGGCCGATCGCGAGGGATGATGTCGGCTTTCGGCGTTGCCTCTCGCCGACCTACTGGCAGGCGCTTTCCACGTTCCAGAAGTCGCCGAAATAGGTTTCAACGCAGAGGTCCTCAGCCTGGGCCTGTTCGCTGCCGGGGCCGGCGGCGGGCTCAAGCTCGCCCAGATTGACCGGGCCGTTCGTCTCTTCGCCCGCGGCCGGCTGCAACTCGCCGATGGAGAAGCCGTCGGTGAACACCGAGGTCTGGAACGGCTCGGCCAGCTCGTTGGTGAAGAACTGGGCGCCGCCCGGACGGTCGAGTTGGCTTAGCGGCCCCCGGACGTCGTCCCGCAGCGTTTCGACATCCGTCGTGAAGCCGAGGACGTCGAGGAGATCTTCTGCGGATGCGGTCAGCGGCACGCCGATCGCGGCGGGTTGGAAGGCGAACATCTCGAACGCCGTGTTGGCGAAGGGCGGCGAGACATTCGCGTCGTCATCCCCCGTAGCCGTGACGATCTGCGTCGGAAGGTCGGCCGCAGCGACGCCGTTGATCGCCGCGACGAAGCCGGCGTCAGGCGTGCCCCACCAGTTGCCTTCCAGGTTCGGGCTACCGACACCGAACTGGCTGTAGCCGAAGCCGCCATTGCCGTTGGCGAAGCCCGCACCGGGCAGGAAGTTTACCTGTACGAACAGGGTGTTGGGCGAAAGGCCGTCGGTCGGCCTCACCAGGATGCCGTTGCCGCCGTTGCGAGCGATGAAGTTCTGGAGCACCTCCGTCCGGCTGACGATGGCGCCCTGGAACGCGATGCCGTCGCCGCCGTGGCCCAGGATGAAGTTGTTGTGCAGGGCCGTCGGGTTGGTCGAATTGATCGACCCGCGGAAGAGGATGCCGTTGGCGTTGCCGCCGCTGATGATGTTGCGGCTGACGGTTACGCCCGAGGCCGCGCCGATATCGCTGAACCGGATGCCGTTGGTAATCGCGCCGACCGGAGTGAACCCCGCGAGTGTGACCGTTTGCGTCCCGTCATAGGGTGCGCCGCCCTGCGTGGCCGTGCCGTTGCGGTCTATGCTGACGGTCGCAGTGCCACCGATTGCGAACTGGAAGTCGATCCCGAACAGGGCGCCGGTGATGTTGGTGTTGCCGATGATCGCGACCTGCGCATTCCCATTGACCGGCGCCTCGAATTCGATGCCGTTGGAGTCCACGCCCTGGGCAAGCGGGGGCCCGCCCTGGATCAGGGCGTTGTTCGATATCGTCAGCCTGCCGCCGGTGATACCTGTCAGGAAGATGCCGTCGTCCGCGCCGATCAGGGCCGTGTTTCCATCGATCAGGACGACCGAGGTGCCGCCGATCGGGTCCGCGAACTCGATGGCATCGCCGCTGGTTCCCAGTCCCTGGATCCGCTGATTGTTCGAGATCGTGAGACGGCTGTCGGTGACCGGATCGTTGAAATCGATGCCGTCGCTCGCCCCAAGGATGGTCGTGTTGTTGTCGATCAGGACCACCGAGTTGCTGACGATCGGGTCCGAGAATTCGATGCCGTCGCCGAATTCCAATCGCTGGCCTTCGATACGCTGGTTGCGCGCGATCGTGAGGTTGCTGCCGATGATGTCACCGTCGAAGTCGATGCCGTCATCTGCGCCGATGATGCGGGCATTGTTCGATATCGTGAATGTTGAGTTGACGACGTCCCGGTCGGTATCGATGCCGTCGTCGCCGCCGATGATGTCCGTGTTGCCATCGATCAGGATCACGGAGTTGCCGCTGATCGTGAGTCCGAACTCAATGGCGTCGCTGGAGTTGACGCCCGACGTCCGGATCGTTTGATTGCGCGCGATCGTCACGCTGCTGCCGGTGATCGTGGTCATGTCGATGGCATCCAGGGTCGCGCTGATCTCGACGTTGTCCACGATATTGACCCGCGCGGAGTTGCTGATCGTGCCGTTGAAATCCATCCCGTCGCCGACGCCGAAGATCCGGGTGTTGCCCTGGATCGTGAAGCTTCCGCCGTTGATCGACGTGGTTTCGATGCCGTCGCTCTGGCCGAGGATCGTGTTGGCGTCACCCGCGGTCGTGCTGCCGATGATCACGGTCGCGTTGTTCAGGGTCCCGTCGAAATCGATGCCGTCGTCGCCCGCGTTCGCGGTCATCACCACGCCGTGTATCGTGACCGCACCGACATCCGAGCCGATGCGGATGGCATCACGGCCGGACACGAACGCGTCGGCATCGGCGCCGTCCCGCAAGGTCAGGTCGCGGATCAGATAGACGGCATCGCCGTCGGTGTCGCCGATATCGATCGCGGCATCCACGAAGTCCTCGAACACCGCGCGGTCAATGCCGGAGTTGCCGCGGATGGTCACGTCCACCGCCGCGGTGCCGTCGCCGATATCGCCCTGGCTGCGGATACCGTCCTGCAGGTTCCGGAAATCGACGTTGATGATCTGGATGCCGGTCAGGCCGGGCGCTGCCGTGCCGTCCAGCAGGATACCGATATCGTCGGCGCCCGGCGTCCCGACGCCGGCGAAGGTCAGCACCTGGTCCCGCACCGTGGCGCCGTTGGCGACGACGGTGACGGCCGGCGAGCCTGTGTTGATGATCGTGCCGTCGCCCCCGCCGCTTACGGTCAGGTTCGCCTTGTTGATGATGTAGCTGGCATAGGTGCCGGCCCCGATGTTGATGGTGGCGCCGGCCGACGCCACGTCGATGGCATCCTGGACCTGTGCGCCGCCGGCCGAGCTCAGCACGTTGACGGTGTTCGCCGTGCCGGTGATGGCGTTCAGTGCGGCGGTCAGATTGCCGTCGAGATTGACCGTCGGTGCGTTGAAGGCGATCCCGCCCAGCGTGCTGAGCTGCCGGCCCGTCCCGACCGAGATGCCTGAGGCGTTGACCACGATGTTGCCGGCACCGCCGTTCTGCACATTGGCGTTGAACGTCACCTCGCCCGTCGCCTGGAAGGTCAGTGCCTCAATCGAAGTGTAGGCGATGTCAGCGTCCACCCGGATGAACGAAGTTCCGCCGTCCAAGTCGGGAAGCGCGCCGAACTGCGCCAGGTTCTGCAGCGTGTCCAGCGTCACCGCGCCCGGCGTCTGGAGGGCTGCGACGATGGCGGCGGCTTCCGGCGTGTCGACGATGTAGTTGAAGGCGTTGCCGAAATCCAGCGTGTAGTAGGCGAAGTTGCCGGCCACCACGGCGCTGCCCCCGATCGGGTTCGCGGGGTCGTAGGGGCCGGCCCCGAAGGCGAACTGGCCCTGGTTGTTGGGCGCCTGGCCCTCCCCGTGGGCGACGCCGTTCAACAGTGCGGCGGCGCTCACGCCGTCGGCGGCGGCCGACGCCACATAGAGCCGCAACTCGCCCGTCGGCGCGCTGTTGAACTGGCTAGCGGCATCGGCCGTGAGCCGAATACCCGCGCCGACGACGGTGTTGCCGCTGGCATAGGTGCCGTTGGCGGTGATCAGGTGCCCGATGAAGGCATTGGTCAGCGCCGCCGTGCCGCCGGCGCGCACCGTGACGGTCCCGCTGGTCGTGCTGGTGCCGCTCGCGCCGCCGTGGCCGATCAGCGCGTAGCTGCTGGTCGTGTCCTGGCCGGTCAGCGTCAGGTTCCGCAGCACCGTCACGTCGATCGCGCCGCTGTGAGTGCCGGTAGCAACGTTGCCACCGTGGCCGAGCTGTGCGTAGCTGCCGCCGGCATTGGCCGTGAAGGTCAGATCGCGGGCCTGTGTGATCGTGATGGAACCGCCAAAATTGCCGTTAGCAGAGGTTCCGCCGTGGCCGAACTGTGCGTAGGAGAGTGAACCGTCGCCGCTGGTGAAGGCGACGTCGCGGGCCTGGGTAATCGTAATGGCGCCGCTTAGGTCGGCGGCAGAACCGGCCACATCGTGGCCGAGCTGTGCATGGGAAAGTGTGCCGCGGCCGGTGAAGGCGATGTCGCGGGCCCGGGTGATCGTGATGCTACCGCTACGGCCGCCGGTACCAGTGAACCCACCGTGGCCGAGCTGTGCGTAGGCAAGTACGTCACCGCCGGTGAAGGCGAGGTCGCGGGCCTCTGTGATCAAGATCTCGCCGCTGTGGTCGCCGTTGGACTGAAGTCCCCCGTGGCCGAGCTGGGAGTAAGACCCGGCGCCGGAGCTCCCAGTGAAGATCAAGTCGTTGGCGCGCACGATCGTGATGTCGCCGCGGTAGTTGCCGTCCTGCTCCAGGAGGACCCCGAGATCTGCGCCGCCATGCCCGACCTGAACGTAGCTGTCCTTTTGGCTACCGCCCCTGGCGGTCAGGTCGCCGGCGATGCCGGTACCGTCGCTGAGCGCGATGGCGATCGCACCGTCAATGTCGAAACTGCCTGTGCCCGGGTCGCGGAATCCGGCTTGGGCGAAGCCGTCCTGCGTCCTGTCGCTGCCGCGCAGCGTCATCGCGGCGCCGGCGAAGTTGCTGGCGCCGAAGCGGGAGCCGACGGCGATGCCCGCCGTCTGCGTGCCGTCGCCGATGAAGATCGCCCCGCCGTTGACGCCATAGGTGGTCGGGCCGGCCAGGATCGTGGGGATGTCCGTCGTCGCGCCGTCCCACCCGGCGACGATGTTGACCGCACCGCCCTGGCCGGCCGCCGTGCCGAAGCCGTTCTGCACGCCGGCAGCGAAGCGGATGTCGGTGGTCGAGAACAGGGTCAGCGTGTTGGCGCTGGCGTAGGTGAAGGCCGAACCCACGAGCATCCCGCCGGTCGCGCCCCCGGTGCCATTGGTGGCGGCCAGCGTGACATTGCCACCCGCCAGGTTGGCGATCATCTTCGCGGCGAAGTCGGCGCCGTTGGCGTCGGCGGTGATGCCGAACAGCGTGCTGGTGGCCACGGTGCTGAAATCCAGCGTACCGGTGCGCAAGGAAACATCGGCATTGGTAATGCCGCCAACGTCCTGCGTCGCGTGGCCGATCAGCCAGGACTGGAATGTGGGGTCCCCCGGGCCGTTGACCAGGCTGGTTTCCCCGGCGACGCGGATGTCGATCGTGCCCTGGCGCGTACCGGTCGATCGGCCGCGGGCGTCGCCGTGACCGATCTGGGCGTAGTTGGAAGTGAAGGTCGTCCGGTTACCGCCGACGACATCCAGGTTGCCGATCAGCGTGATGGCAATCGCGTCGCTGTGGCTGCCATCGGCGAGGAAACCGCCGTGGCCGACCTGGGCATAGGAATTGATGTCGCCGCGGCCACCGGCCACCGTCAGATTGCGGGCCTGGGCTATGGTGATCGCGCCGCTATGGATGCCGTCGGCGAAGGAGCCGCCCTGGCCGAGCTGGGCATAGGAAGCGTTGCCCGTGCCCCCAGTGAAGGTCAGGTCCCTTGCCTGGGTGATGGTGATGGCGCCGACATGATTACCGTCGGCGAAAGCGCCGCCATGGCCGAGTTGGGCGTAGGCACGTCGCCCCCCGGTGCTGCCGCCGATGAAGGTCAGGTCTCTTGCCTCGGCGATGGTGATCGCGCCGCTATGGTTACCGTCGGCGTAAGCGCCGCCGTGGCCGAGCTGGGCGTAGGTTTGTAGCCAAGTACCGCCGGTGAAGGTCAGGTTCCGGGCCTGGGTGAGGGTGATCGACCCGGTATGGTTGCCGTTGGTGAAGGCACCGCCGTGGCCGAGCTGCGCGAAGGCCTCACCACCGCTGCCGCCGAGGAAGATCAGATCGCGGGCCAGGACGACGTCGATGGTGCCACCATAGCTGCCGTCCGTATCAGCGGTCGTGCGATCGAGATCCACGCCGCCGTGGCCGACCTGAACATAGCTGTTGGTTCCGCTGCCGGCGGTCGCGATCAGGTCGCCGGCGTTGCCGGCACCGTCGCTGAGCGCGATGGTAATCGCCCCGTTGATGTTGAAACCGGCGACGGTTGTGTCGGCGCGGAAGCCGGCCTGGGCGAAGCCGTTCTGCGTCGTGTTGCTGCCCATCAGCGTCATCGAATGGCCGGCGAAATTGCTGGCGCCGAAGCGGGAGCCGACGGCGATGCCGGCGGTCTGCGTGCCGTCGCCGATGACGATGCTGCTGGCGAGGCCGTAGGTGGCGGGGTTGGCCAGGATCGCCGCGATGTCCGTCGTCACCCCGTCCCAGCCGGCGACCACGTTGACCGCACCCGTGCCGCTGTTCTGCACGCTGGCATTGAACGCGATATCGCCGGTGGCGAGCAGCGACAGCGTGTTCGCCGAGTTGTAGTTGATGGCCTGACTGATCTCGATATACGAGGTGTCGGCGAGGTTCGGCGTGCCGTCGGGGTTGATGGACCCGAGGTCCAGCACCGCGCCGAAGGTCTGCAGTGTGGCGAAGCCGGTGTTCGAGGTATCCAGGGAATCGAGCGTCAGATTGCCGGCGCCCAATGCTGCGGCGATGGCCGCGGCCTCCGCCGCCGTATCGACAATGTAGTTGTAGTTGTAGGCGTCGACATCCAGCGTGTAGTAGGCGAAGTTGCCCACGGCCGGCGCATAGGGCCCGGCACCGAACAGGGCCTGGCCCTGGTTGTTGGGCGCTGGCGTGGCCCCGTGGGCGGTGCCGTTCAACAGCGTGGCCGCGTTCACCAGGTCGCCCGCGGGCGAGGCCAGATAGATCCGCAACTGGCCGGTCGGCGCGCTGTTGAGCTGGCTGGCCGCGTCGGTCGTCAGCGCCGTGCCGACACCGATGAACGTGTTGCCAGTAGCGGTTCCGTCGCCATCCATCAGGTGCCCGATGAAAGCGTTGGTCAGCGCCGCCGTGCCGCCGACGCGCACGAACACGTTGCCACCGACCGTGTTGCCGGCATCCCCGTCGCCGAGGTCGTCGCCGTGGCCGATCAGCGCGTACTGGTCGGTCGTGTCCAGGCCTGTCAGCGTCAGGCTATTGCCGACAACGACGTCGATAAGGCCGCTGTGGTTGCCGTCGGCGCCCGTGCCGCCATGGCCGATCTGAGCGTACGCATTAGAATTGTTACCGGCGGTGAACGTCACGTTCGCTGCCTGCGAGATCGTGATCGCCCCGCCGTGATTGCCGACGGCGTTATTTCCGCCGTGGCCGAGCTGGGCGTAGCCTGCGAATGACCCCGCACCGGCAGTCGCCGTGAACGTCACGTTGCCGGCCTGCGATATCGTGATCGACCCACCGTGATTCCCGGCGGCATTGAATCCGCCGTGGCCGAGCTGGGCGTATTGGCGGCTGCCGCCACCGAGCCCTGCGGTGAAGGTGATGTCGCCGACCCGACCGATGGTGATGACGCCGGAATGGCTGCCGCTGGCATTCGATCCGCCGTGGCCGAGCTGGGTGTAGCCATCGGTCGATCCGCTCCTGCCTCCGGGGTCGTTGTTCGTGCTGGCGCTGAACGACAGGTTGTTGGCGGAAACGATCGTGATGTCGCCGCTGTGACTGCCGATGGCTGCCTCCCCACCATGGCCCAGTTGGGCGTACTGGTCGCTGCCGCCCCCGACCCCGGCGGTGAAGGTGATGTTGCCCGTCGCGGTGATGGCGATGTTGCCAGTGTGACTGCCGCGGGCACCAGTCCCACCATGTCCCAGTTGCGTGTAGCCGTTGCTGGAGCCGGCCGTGCTTGCGGTGAAGGTCAGGTCGCCGGCGCGCGTGATGGTGATCGACCCCGCATGATCGCCGCGTGCGGAGTCGCCGCCATGACCGATCTGGGCGTAGTTGTCGCTGCCTTGTTGGCCGGCCGACACGGTGATGGCGCCTGCTGCGGCGATCTCGATCGCGGCGTTGACCGCGGCCTCCACATTCGCATTGAAGCCCCCCCGATCCGCGCCCACATGCCCGATCTGGGCGTAGGCGTCGTCTGCCGAGGACCCTGACGTGATCCCGCCCGCAGCCACGATGTTGTTCGTGACATGCACGGCGATGGCGCCCGTCACCGCGACGTTGGCACCGTTGGCATCAAGGACCGTGCCATCGAGCGCCGTTCCGTCGGTGATCTGGAATCCCAGTTGGGCGAAGCGATCGGCCCCCGCCCCGTTCCCGGCCTGCAGGATCACATCACGCCCGAAGGCGTTCGTGGCGCCCGACCGGCTGCCGACGGCGATCCCCGCGATCTGACTTCCATCGCCGATGGTCACGACGCCGTTGCTGTTCCCGAACAGGGTCGTCGCGGTGACGTCTGCCGCCAGGAAAGTCGCCGCATTGAACACTGTCGTGCCGTCCCACCCGGCCACGATGTTGATATCGCCGCCCGCGGCACCGCGGTTCTGCACGCTGGCGTTGAACGCCACGTCGCCGGTGGCAAGGAAGCTGAGCGCATTGGCGGAGTCGTAGAAGATCGGCGCGTCCACCTGGATGAACGACGGGCCGCCGTCGAAGTCGTAGACGGCGCCGAACTGCGCGAAGTTCTGCTGCGTATCCAGCGCCACGGCGCCGCCGCCCAAAGCCGCCACGATGGCGGCGGCTTCCGCGGCCTCGACGAAATAGTTGTAGGGGCCGGCGGGCAGCGTGTAATAGGCGAAGTTGGTGTTGGCCGCCGGCACATAGGGGCCCGTCCCGAAGGCGAACTGCCCTTGGCTGTTGGGCGCCTGGTTGGCCCCATGCGCGACGCCGTTCAACAGGGCGGCCGCGTCCACCGCGTCGGCCGCGGCCGACGGCAGATAGATCCGGAGCTCACCGGTTGGCGCGCTGTTGAACCGGCTGGCCGCGTCGGCCGTCAGCAGGCTGCCGACACCGACGACGGTGTTGCCGCTGGCATAGGTGCCGTTGGCGGTGATCAGGTGCCCGATGAAGGCATTGGTCAGCGCCGCCGTACCGCCGGCGCGCACCGTGACGGTCCCGCTGGTCGTGCTGGTGCCGTTCGCGCCGCCGTGGCCGATCAGCGCGTAGCTGCTGGTCGTGTCCTGGCCGGTCAGCGTCAGGTTCCGCAGCACCGTCACGTCGATCGCGTCGCTGTGAATGCCAGTAGCAACGTTGCCACCGTGGCCGAGCTGTGCGTAGCCGCCGGCGGCATTGGCCGTGAAGGTCAGATCGCGGGCCTGTGTGATCGTGATGGAACCGCCAAAATCGCCGTTAGCAGAGTTTCCGCCGTGGCCGAACTGTGCGTAGGAGAATGAACCGTCGCCGCTGGTGAAGGCGACGTCGCGGGCCTGGGTGATCGTGATGGCACCGCTTAGATTGAAGTTGAGACCGGACACACCGTGGCCGAGCTGTGCGTAGGCTAATGTGCCTCCGCCGGTGAAGGTCAGGTCGCGGGCCCGTGTGATCGTGATGGTACCACTACGATCGCCGACAGCAGAGAGCCCACCATGGCCGAGCTGTGCGTAGGCAAGTGTGCCGCCGCCGCTGAAGGTCAGGTCGCGGGCTTCTGTGACCAAAATCTCGCCGCCGTGGCTGCCGCTGGACTGAAGTCCCCCGTGGCCGAGCTGGGCGGAAGCTCCGACGCCGATGCCCCCGGTGAAGATCAGGTCGTTGGCGAGCACAATCGTGATGTTGCCCCGGTAACTGCCGTCCGGCTCCACGACGAAGTCGAGATCTTCACCGCCATGCCCGACCTGAACGTAGCTGCCCGTCTGGCTGCCGGCCGTGGCGGTCAGGTCGCCGGGGGTGCCGGCGCCATCGCTGAGCGCGATAGTGATTGCGCCATTGATGCTGAAATTGGCCTGGCTCGAGTCGGTCCGGAAGCCGGCCTGGGCAAAGGCATTCTCCGCCGTGTTGCCGGCCAGCAGCGTCATCGCGGCGCCGGCGAAGTTGCTGGCGCCGAAGCGGGAGCCGACGGCGATGCCCGTCGTCTGGGCGCCGTCGCCGATGAAGATCGCGCCGTTGCTGTTACCGTAGGTGCTGACGGTGGCCAGGATCGTCGCGATGTCCGTCGTCACCCCGTCCCAGCCGGCGACCAGGCTGGTTCGGCCCGTGCCGGTGTTCTGGATGCTGGCATCGGCGCGGATATTCCTCCGGGCGAACAGGTCGATGTTGCCGGTGCCGCCCACGGTGATGGGCGCGTTAACGTCGATCTCGCCGGCACGGGCGATCACCGTGGTGTCGCCGTCGGTGGTCAGGGCGGCGTTGATGGTCACGCTGTTGGCCGCGTCGAAGGTGACGTTCAGCACGCCGTTCTGCCCGATGATCGCGGCCGACTGCACGATGTTGTTGTCGGCGATGGCCGTCAGCGTGGCCTGGTCGTCGGGGCTGGCGTCCAGCGCGAAGTCGACCGTCAGCGGGTCGACGAAGGTAATGTTGCCCGGATCGCTGCCGGGTGCGGCGGTGGTGATCAGAACGTCGGAGCCCTGCTGCAGGGTCGGCAGGATGCCGGCGATGAACGCCGCGTCGACGGTGATGTTGACGGGGTCGATCAGCCAGGTGCCGCTGGTGCCGGCCAGCCGCGTGGCCAGGTTCACCTGGCCGCCCAGCGTGAGGTCGGCGCCCGACGTCTCAACGAACCCGCCGTCGCCGCCATTGACGCCGCCTTGCGCGGTGATGGCGCCCTGGAACGTCGTCTCCTGATCCGCCCAGACGATCACCGTGCCGCCGTCGCCCATGTCCGTCGCGTCGGCCGCGATGGTGGCCTCGGCGCCGACATACGTGATGTCAGCCGTGGGGATGAAGCTCTCGGCCTCGAACGCGGTGTTGGCATTGATCGCGATCTGCGTGCCGCCCGCCGATGGCTCCAACGCCGCATAGGCGATATGGCTGCCGGCCGCCAGCGGGCCGCCGCCCCTGGCGCCCCCGACCAGCACCTGGCCGCCGCCGGCGGGCCCCGAGGCATCGATCTCGGCACCCAGGTCCAGCTCTAGCCGATCGCCCAGCACGTGGACCGTGCCGCCCTGGTCGCCGGGTGCGTCGCCGGAGACGTCGATCATACCGGCGACCTGCACCGTGCCTTCGTCGCCGCCCAGCAGCACCACCTGGCCGCCGCGGTTGACGATCGAGCCCGCGGCCTCCACGCCGTCGAGGTTGATCACGGTGTCGATCACGCCGGCGGCCACATCGGCCGCCAGGATCACCTGGCCGCCGTCGGAAAGGATCGTGCCCGTGTTCTCCACCAGCGCCTCGACCGGGTTGCCGTCGGCATCCACCGGAAGCTGGGTGGTCGGATCGGTGATCGCGAAGTTCACCAGCCCGTCACCGTAATAGTCGAGGGCGAAGCCTTCGCCGCCGCCGAGGATCGCCACATCGGCGACGATGGCGCCGGAATTGCGAGCCGCCGGACCCACCAGGGCCGCCAGGCCGCTGGCATTGATGGTGCCGCGGTTCTCGATCACCGCGGTGGGGTCCCCGGCGATGTCGAACACCAGTTCGCCGCCGGCCATGAAGCGGTCGTTCATGATGTCGAGCGAGGTGGCGACGATCGACTGCACGTCGACATTGGCATCAGGCCCGAACACAACGCCGGCAGGGTTGGAGATGAAGACCTGACCGTTGGCCGAGAGTGAGCCCAGGATCTGCGACGCATCGCCGGAGAGCACCCGGTTCAGCGCGGCCGCCAGTTCGTGCGGCTGGATGAAGTTGACCGATTCATGGGCGCCGACGTCGAAGGTCTGCCACTCGATGATGACCCGGTCGGAGCCCTGCTGGATGGTGACCGAATCCGCGCCGTAGATGATCTCAGCCTGGCCTTCGACGACCGTGCCGTCGGTGGGCAGGGCCCATGCGGGATCGGCGGTCAGCAGCCAGCCGCAGACGGCTGCCGTGGTCAGCGCGGTCGTGCCGGCCAGCATCCGGCGCAGCGCCGGGGTGTCGGTCCGGGTCGGGGTCACAACGGCCTCGCGACAGATCGACATGTCTTTTCCCTTCTCTTCCCTGCTCGTGCGCCCAATGCGTGCTGCACGCGACTGCCGGGACAACTCCCTAAATCGGCAAACAAATGTTGAGTAACCAACAGAAGTTGCCTTTCCTGTTGTCATTATTGGTAAACACCATCCCGGCGCGTGCCGAGAGATGGGTCTGCCGTTTTCGCAACATTGTTTTAGGGCTATCAAAATAAAATCGTCAATTCAATATAAATATAGGTATATTTTCGATGTTTTTGAGTAATGGTTAAGAATAAAGACTCTTGATTGAATCATGAAACGGAGATTGTTTCGATATTTGACTCCATAGAGCGAAAATCAGGGCTGTTTTTATTTGGAAAAGCCGAAGATATCCCTACGGTGGCCGCATGCAGTCTTTTGCTTTTCGGCCTCCGGTTAGAGAATATCAGCCTTGGGAAAGTGCAGGCCGTATCATGGTTTCGCGCCCGGCACAGTCTTCGAACCGCAGCTTCCAGCGCTCCGCCTACGTTGTCGGACCTGCACAATTCGCAACAATGGATACACAAACCGCGTGCCGCTTGTCGTTGGCTGTGCGTGCCAATCGTGTGCCAATCTGTGCCAATTCACGATTTCCGATGGCTGCATAGGCACGGTCCGCGCGCCACAGACCTCTCAATCGGACCGTCAGGCCCGGACGGATGGGGACGAGCCTTGCGCATCGCCGTTCGCCGCGTCGCGGCCCGACAGCGCGGATTCGCCGTTCGCCGATCCGAGGCCGACGGCATCGCTCGGGGTAAAGGCGAACCGCTCGCGGAACAGCCGGCAGAAGCGGGCCAGGTCGTCGAAGCCGCAACTCATCGCCACCGCATTGATCAGACCCCGAGACGGAGAGGAAACCCTCAACTCGCCAAACGCCCGGGACAGGCGGCGTTCGGTGATGTGTCGAGCAATCCCGCCATCGGCAGCGAACATGCGATAGATCGTCCGCCGCGAGATGGCGAACGTCCGGCATAGCTGGTCGACCCCAAGCTCTGGATCGTCAAGGTGATCCTTGATGTACGCACGGACTGCGTGGGCTCGCGTCGCAGACTTCCGGACCTGAGCGAGTGCGCTCGTCCGCCTCGCCGGAACGGGCCTATGCATGGCATCACGCTGCGTTCCGTCGGGCGCCGTGTCGCCGATCATCGCCGGCTTGCCCGCACAACCGAAGGCTCCCGCCTCCATAAGCTGCTTCATGTGGTTGTAGGCGATCATCAGGGTGACGGCCTGTTGGCTGTTCCTCAGGGCGCTATCGTCCTCAGCGCAGGCCCAGAGGCGATGCCGCCCGGCACCGCCGTCGGGCAGCGGCACGACCAGCGTATTGGGGCCGCGATATCCGAAATCCCCAAGTGTCTTGCAGAACTCGCGGTGGACCCTGACGCCTGCGACTTTGTCAGAGAATGCGAGATAGGGCCGCGTCTGCCTCGCAAGCCAACGCAGCCGGCTATTCTGCTCCTCGACGCCCTGTGACAGGAAAGCGGCATAAATGGCGTCGATCAGATCCGATCTGCGATCACCGAGATGATCAGACAGATTGTCCCAGATGTACTTTCCCTGGTTCGTATAATCGTCGGTCACCTGCAGGCAGTTGAGATGCTCGGTGATCCACCAAAAACCCAAATCCATCAGGTGACGGCTTAGTTGCTGGCGAAGCTGCGCCAGGTCGACCGCTAAGTACAGGTCAGGCAGAGTCCGTTCCAAATTGGCAAGGGCCATGACCATATCCTTCTGATGATCACCTCACTCGATCGACCCCGGTGGAGTTGTGAGGCCCGCCCCCTGACATCGTGATCGGCACTTCGCCGCGATGCGGGCCTACGGCACCTCTTGCCCGCGAGCCCCTCCGCGAATGCGGTCTAGCCAGGGCGGCCTGGGGTGGTTTGCCGGATGGGGAACATCTTCGGCCGATATCGGGCGTTGGCAGGTCGGCCACGATGCTGTGTCCGCACCGCGCTTCCGGCGCTACGTCGGGTAACGGTGGCAAACGGCCGGCGTTGGCCGGGCCGGCGGCGCGGTCCCAATCCGCACCCTGCTGCACGACAGTTTCAGAAAGCAGCCCGACGGCCCTCCGATCACAGGATCTATGCTACGTGTATTCAGCCTTACTCATTAGCTGCAAAGTCACAAAAGATCACTGCTCTACAATCTCGATTTCATTGCACCAGCGTCTCACGGACGTCGATTAGAGGTCGCCTCGCGCGGCTGCTTCAAGAAGTGTAATGTAGGCTCTAAGTTATTTGTTGCTGTGTCCGATTTGACTCAAATTGGCTAACCCAAGTCTGTGGTGCGCAACGTTCGATACCGAATTGGCGGCCGCTTGACTGGCGTCAAGTTGCAGCGAGCGGGACCGATGATCGTCCGGACCTTACTGGATCAATTCTGAACATGTCCGGTATGTTACGTTGAGTGATTGACTCTGGGGTGCGACATGTGGCGTTGCGACATGCCCAATATCGTGCTGGCGTCGGCAGGGCCGTGGCTATGAAGCATGCCCAATGGCGCTGTTTCGCTGGCACGACATTCGGCCATGCGCAGTCCGCAGCCGGAGGTCGGATGAAACCCAGTGTTCTTACGCTGACACAAGTCGCAGTGGGCCATCGCCGTGACGGTGGCTCCTGAGGCAAGAGCGCACACCCCGATCGCCGATCACCATCGTGTGCACGGAGACGTATAACCTTTAGATCATTAGCTCTCTAATCTGCCAACGCCACTACATGCCGATGCCAGATCATGAATTCCCCATACGTTGAACGGGTTGGCCTCGATCTGGACGGCGTGTCTGACGAGCAGAGGCGCGACCTTTGGGCTGATCTTGTGCGGCCTCTCTTCGACGTGTCCCTGCTTAACCCGGAGGTCGAACTGCCAGTTGAGCGGGCGGACGCCTGGCTCGTGGACAATCTGTTGCTCACGAAGGCCGCATTCGGCACCCAGATATTCGATCGCAGCAGCAAACACCTGAAGGCGGATGTCGCCGATTGCCTGATGTTGCAGATCTATCTCAGCGGAGAGCAATTCAGCGAGGTCGACGGCGAGTCCGTCCACATCAGGCCTGGAGACCTGCACATCCAGGACTTCTCGCGACCGTACCTTTCCCGCTCGACGAAAGTCCGCGTCCTGGGTCTCCTCGTTTCCCATGATCTCGTCGGCTATGACAGGGGCCGACATCCGGCCGTCATGCATCTGCCAAAAGATGGCGCTGTGAACCGCGTGCTGAGGAGTAGTTTGCTGAGTGCCTTCAAGCAGATCGAAACGACGACGAAGGCGGAGCAGACAATGATCGCTGGCGGGCTGGTCGGGCTGTTGCGAGGGGCGTTGTTTGCGCCGACGGGCCTTTCGGCCCCGTTGCCCGGATTTGCCGCCGCCCGCAGCCGGGCGATCCGTGACTATATCGCGCAAAATCTCCGCTCCGAATACTTGACCGCCGATGCGATCTGTTCGGCATTTGGTCTCTCCCGGGCAACGCTCTATCGCGATTTCCAGCCTGATGGCGGTCTTGAACGTTACATCACGGCACGGCGTCTGGACGCGGCGCTGATGAACCTGGCTTTCACCGACGCACCTCGAGGTGCTGTCAACCGTGTGGCGGACGCATGGGGCTTCTCGTCGTCCAGCCATTTCATCCGGGAATTTCAAAGGAAATTCGGCTTCAGCCCGGGCAGCGTAGTGGGGACGCGGTCAAGGGGCGAGGCG
>JANQIX010000098.1 GCA_028281925.1 Alphaproteobacteria bacterium | reverse complement strand
GATTGAGCCAATCCTTGGGGATATCGAAGAGGCAAACCACTTTGTCCGTGGTACGGGTGAGCTTCGAGGCAAGCTAAGAATCGGCGCTGCAACCAGCTTTGCCCAAAGGGAAATCATCCCGATTCTGCCGTCGTTTCTGGCACAGCATCCAGAGCTCAAGGTGGATCTGATTCTCACGGATGCGCGGCAACACCTAATTGACGAAGCAATCGACGTGGCTATTCGCTACGGGACACTCGATGATTCAAATATGGTTGCCAGAAAACTCGGCGCCCCGCCTCGCATCATCGCGGCCTCTCCCGCGTATTTGAAGCAAGCAGGTTATCCGAAACAGCCCTCCGATTTAGTCGACCATCAAATTGTCTTAGGCCCCTCAAGCGCCAACAGAACCGGGTGGAGCTTCGAAAAAGATGGCAAAGTACAGTCCATTCGTGTCGAAGGTCGAGTGATGATCACTGTAAACGAAGGGACGACAGCAGCCGCTCTAGCCGGATTGGGGATCGTAAACACTGGACTATGGGGTTGCAGAAAAGAAATCGAGATCGGTTCGCTGGTGCGATTGCTTCCTGAATGGGATATGGGTTGCATTGAACTGCATGCTCTTCTATCCGGCGGCAAAAGGACCAAGCCAGCTGCACGAGCATTCACCAAGCAACTTCAAGAGGCGCTTGCACGAGCAGACCGGCCAATCCACTCCGTGTCATAGACATGGTCCATCCACATAGAGTCGGATGAGGTGAATATAAGCGCAAGCATGATTTCGACTGCCATTGCTACTCCGAATTCGGAGCGGCACGGATACGGCACGATAGCCTCAAGACTGAATGAAGAAAGCGCATTGGCGTGAACGTGATTGACCAATGCGCTCTCTATTTTTTTGGCTCTATAGGGTGGCGCGACGTGATCTGTTGGGGCCGATTACTTGAGGCTAGCCAGGTAGTCCATGACCATCTTGTGCTGGTCCGGGTGCGATTTCTCCAGATAGGCCATATCCGTCGACCCGAACTCACCCGGCGCGGAGCCGTTCGCAAGAATGTGCTCCAAAGCACCGACGATGTCGGAGACCAAGGGCCGGTCCGTCGCGCCGCCGAAGTTCATTTCGCTCGGGACGATGGCCCAACGGTAAAGAATTCTTCCACCTGCATCCTCGACAACAACGCCAGGCTGAACCATGCCACTATTGTAGACGCCTTCGACATCCTTGAGTGGCGTTTCTGCCTTCGGTGTCACGAAGATATCGTACTTCGTGGCTTCCGCGTTTTCCTCATCCACGACAATATCGAAGTTCAGATTGTTGTTGGCTTTGGACTGGTTCCCGATCTGGGAAGTTATGCCGACAACCGTGCCGCCGAGTTGCTGGATCGTGTTGAGCTCACCATTGAAGTCTCTTAGGTAGCCATTGCACCATGGGCACCAGTCGCCTCGGAAGAACACCTTGATCGTGAATGAATTAGCCATTTTGGCCTCCTTGGTTGGTTGGTTGGCCGTGGGCACGAGAATCCAGAGCCAGCTTGGGTCTGCTTTGACAGTTGGGTTTCACGAGCGTTCGAAGGGTTCCCGCGTCGTGCGCTGTCTGACCAGACGGTTGCTCATTAGCTAGTCGGTTGGTAGCGGCACGAGGGGACTAACAATTATGCAGAAAGCAAATGAGCAACGGTGGGGAGCCGATGCGGATTGGCGAGCCTATTGGGAGTCAATCGGCGCGCCGATCCACATCATGGTCACGGCTGTGTTCGCTGAGGGCCCGAACCGCGCCGGGTTTGCCGGAGGCAGTGAAGTGTGAGTTACGCGGCCGCAAGCGCCTAATGCGCCTGCTCCCAGAGCTGAGGGGCGGCGTTCGGTGCCCCTCAATCGACATTTTCGCCATCACGGCCGTGATGAACGGCCTTCCCGAGAATCTCAGCAACCCAGCCAGAATCGGGTATCAAACGCATGTCTGGCTTTCGCCAGCGGCGTCCTCACACGGTCTGCGTGAACTGTGCACCAGTGGTCAGCGCGCTCAAATGAGCTGCCGCTACCGATATCCTCGACGGCGTTTTCGGCGCTCGAGCTCGCGCATCGCAAGCGTTGCCTGGCCGATCGAGCCATAGGCATCGAGCCGGAGCCGCCGAGCCCCGTCGATGCGCCCCCATTCGCGCACCAACACCCATTGGCCGAATAAATCACGCTCGACAGAAAGGGCATAGAAGCGACGCTTGCCTCTGGCCAGATCAATGCAGCGAAGGTGAACGTCGGCGGGGAACAGCTCAAACTGCATCACTCAGGCTCCTGGCGTGTCGCCGTTGCCCGAGCGGCGGGGATGTGTTGGTAGAGCGTCGAGACCGATACGCCGACGCGGCGCGCCACTTCCTTGACGGTAATGTTCTGATCACTAAGCAGTGCCCTGGCGGCCGCGACATCCCTCTCATTCATCGCTGGCGGCCGGCCGCCGAGACGGCCTCGCTCGCGCGCCGATTTCAGCCCTGCCATTGTGCGCTCGCGGATGATCGAGCGCTCGAACTCGGCGAGTGCTGCGAAGATATGGAAGATCAGGCGTCCGCCAGAGTTGGTGGTGTCGATGCTCTCCGTCAGCGATCGGAATCCGATGCCGCGGGCCTCCAGACCTTCGACGGTTTCGATCAGCTGCTTCAGCGATCGCGCCAGTCGGTCGAGCTTCCACACGACCAGCGTGTCGCCGTTGCGCATGTAGTCGATCGCCGCGCTCAGCTGTGGCCGGTCGCGCTGGGCGCCAGATGCCTTCTCCTCGAACAGCTTCTCACAGCCTGCCGCCGACAGGGCGTCGAGCTGCAAGTGCGGGCTTTGGTCCTGAGTTGAAACGCGGGCATAGCCGACGAGCATGACATTCTCTCCGAAAACCCATGCACAGCTTAGCTTTTCGGAGAATTAGTTTCAAGAAACAGTTTTCGGAAGTCTAGAGCCTGAGAGAATGGAATTCCTCAGTGGCACTCAGCCAGATTCCGGAAAACGAATGTTTCTCGGAACCAGCTCCTTTGCTGAGCTCTCATCACCTGGACTTTTTCGAACGACAGCCCCACCGCCTTGAACCGAGCCGCGGTGCTTGAAGGTCATCCAAACGACTTCGTGCCTAAGCGCTCTTTACGTCACGCGGATCGGCTGTTGCAGGAGGCTGACAACATCGAGGCCAATGTCGCGACCGGCTATCACGCCATCGAATTCCTGCTCTGGGGCCAGGATTTGAATGGGACCGGACCTGGCGCCGGCGACCGACCGCCCACGGATTTCGATTTCGCCAATTGCACGGGCGGACACTGCGAGCGGCGCGTAGAGTACCTCGTCACCGTCACCGACCTGCTTATCGATGATCTCGAGGAGATGGTGGCTATGTGGGCCGAAGGCGGCGACGCCCGACTGGCCGTCACTGATGCACCTGTCGAAGACGGGCTCACGGCCATCGTCACCGGGCTTGGCAGCCTATCCTACGGCGAGCTGGCGGGAGAACGGATGCAGCTCGGCCCGCTGTAGCACGACCCTGAGGAGGAGCATGACTGCTTCGCCGACAACACGCACGAATCCCATTTCTACTTCTCATTGTTTTGCTCCGCGGTTCACGGATCGACCTGCAGACAGCCCGCTATTGAAAATGAGAATCATTTGCAGATCGGCGTGACCCCAGGTACCATGTGATTGTTTGGGGTTGGGTCGCGCAGTGCGTGGATGGTTTCCGGCTGAATCACTCCTCCGGCCCCATCGCACGACGGTGACGAAAGCATGTCGATGGTCGCGCCGAAGATCGTTTCCTCCGATGCAGTGGAGCCGCATACCTCGCTAAAGCCGCCCCTCATGCTGGCGGTGCTCGGCGCGATGCAGCTGGGTCATGGGACCGTCAAGGAGGTCGTGCAGGCCGCGAAACAGGTTGCTGCAGCCGATTGGCAACCAACCAGCGATGTCGTCGTCGCATGCCTGAGGGACGCGATCGAAACCGGGCTGATCCGGGATGTCAGCGATGGCCATGGGGACGACCTGCGCCGATTGCAGATGACCGAGGCCGGAACCCAGCGGCTGTGTGAGATCGTGCATGCCTCGTCGCCGGTGGCGGGCCCGATCGGACGTGCGTGTGTCGCCATGCGACTCTGCGTCCTCGGCACACTCCTCCCGCATGCCAGAATGGGATGCGTCGCGAGCTTGCGACGGGACTACGAGCACGAGCTGGCGGATCTGCGTCGCCGATGCAGCAGGTGCCCCAGCCGCAATCCGTTCGTGCGCATTTGGATGGACCACGAGATCGGCCGCATCGAGTGGGAACTGGACTGGCTCGACAGGTTCCTGGATGAGGTCGGCGGGCGAGAAGCGATCGCGTAGAGCGTTCAGCTAAGAGTGCCCGACCCGCCAAGTAGGGATCAGGCAAAATATCCGACGGTCTGGTGAAATGACGGTGGTCGTCTGATGAGAAGTTCGCAGAACAATTATATGATCGGGGAAGCTCTACGATGCTGATTTTGCGTAATCTCGATCCGAGAGATCTGGGGAAGCTGCTTATCGAGGCAGCCGAGACATATGCAGGTCAGAAGACAGCAAAAGCAGGAGACCGTCAGATCCTGTCGCCTCCTTCGGAAGCCTGCAGCCATTCACGGCAGTCGCAGGCGGATATGGATTGCTCCAGGTATGAATGACACCTGGAGCCCTCGGGCTCTGCTCCCAACCACAACGGACAAACGACGCAAGCTGTGGGAGATCGACCATCGACTGCACTGCTCCATCGTCGGCACCTGCCTGACGCTGAGAGACCTGCGCAAGATCGCCAAACAGCTCAACCTGGCCATTCCTGACGATATGGAAGAGTACGATGTTCATGGGCGTTTCGTGGGGGCGGCGTATGAACCGAGGGCCATCGCCAAGGCGATGCAGAAAATGCTGGAGCGGAAGCATCAGATTGCCGTCAGGCAATTTGGGCGGGCGACTACGGATCAGGACGTCAATGAGCTGTGGACCCGTTGCCTCGCACAGGGCGACGTCCCTGGCCCGTACTGGGCGTTGATGAGCCACCCGGCAACGTCGCGAAGCCTCATGACAAAGGCGTTTGGCCATGTGCATATGCTCTCGCACCTGGTCGGCGCTTCCAACAGAGCGGATATCCGTCGCCTGAACGCGCTGGAGGCGGAGAAGAGCAGCCTGGCGGACCAGCTGGATAACGCGAAGCGCCAACTGGCTGAGCGCGATGCCGAGATGCGGGACCTCCTGGCACAACACGCCGACGAGGTCGGTCGTCTGAATGAGCGATTGTTCCGCGCACGGGCGGCGGAGGAGAGGCTAGCGGCCGTTGAGGATCGCCTCGCCAACTTCGAGACCGGCGGCGAGTACGCAACCCTCTGGCGGACGTCGACGGATCTGAAGCGCCAATTGGCCGAACAGACCGAGCGGGCCGAGCAGATCGAGGCGCGGCGCGCATTGCTGGAGTTCGATCTGCAGAGGTTGCAAGCGTCCAACAAGCAGCTCGGCAAGGCTCTACAAGACGCCGTGTCGGAGCGGGAGGCGCTGGACGATGTCTTGCGATCCCGCCTTTTCGTCCCCCGTGATCTCGAGGGGGAGTCGCGGACCGCACGGCAAAGCCCGGATCTGGACCTCGGCGGGCGCAGGATCGTCTACGTGGGCGGCCGGTCCGGCGCTGTCGGCCATTTGAAGACGCTGGTCGAACGTGCGAACGGCACGCTGATCCACCACGACGGTGGCGTTGAGACCACGTCGCTGCGACTGACCGAGGTCCTCGCCCAGGGTGATGCCGTGTTGTGCCCGGTCGACTGTGTCAGCCACGATGCCTGCCAGCGCGCGAAACAATTCTGCAAGCGGAACGCCAAGACGTTCATCCCGCTGCGCAGTTCCGGCATCTCTTCATTCGTCATCGGCCTGCAGGAGGTCGTCTCGGCGCAAGGCCACCGGACGTAATGGCGTCTGCCACCCGCACGACGCGGTAACGCCACCAGCCATGTGCTTACGTTGGCTCGCCTAGGCGTCTTCTTTCACCTTCAGTGGAATCGGTTCCAGCCCGCTACCCCGCCCGGCCAACCCAAGCATACTGTCGTTGAGTGGCCGGGCGAGGGAGCAGGCTGGTGCGACAGTGAATCTGAAAACGCTCTGGGGCGATCAGAGGAAGTCGATATCCATCCTGATGAAATCCAAGAACGACGTGTCCCTAAGCGTCAGGCTCGTTTCTTCGTCGAACTCGAACTTCAGGCTGGGGCCATCCTTGTCCGCGTAGCGAAGCAGATCCCATTTGCTGTCGACGCCGTCGACGTCGAGCCGCAGGGTGTCTTCCCGTCCCCAGAAGAGCCAAGAGGTTTCGAAGTCCTCGATCACGTCGTGGCCGCTGTCGGCGTGGAAGACGAACGTATCCTCTCCGTTGCCGCCCCAGCTTCTGTCGTTGCCGGTACCACCATCGATCAGATCATCGCCGTTGCCGCCCTTCAGGCGGTCGTCCCCCTCGCCGCCCAGCAGATGGTCGTCGCCGCCGTTGCCGAACAACCGGTCATCGCCCTCATTGCCGAACAGTCCATCGTCGCCGCGCTTGCCGCGAAGCGTGTCGTCGCCGGCACCGCCGCGCAGCAGATCGGCGCCGCGCGTGCCGATCTCGGTGATGCTCACAGGCAGCGGATCGTCGGAGACGGTGAAGTTGTATGAGCTCGTGTCGCCGGCAGCAAAGCCGATCACCGGATTGCCGTCGGCATCGACGAAGGCGCCGGTGTCGAACTCCACCGCATAGCGCCCGTCCGGTATCAGGAAGGCGGACGGCGTGACGGTAACGGTCGCACCGTCGAGGGCCACCAGCAGGTCGTCCGCAATGTCGATCTCGCGGACATCCTGCGGATCGTCGCGGTTGACCAGCCGGATGCTGCCGTCGCCCGCAAACACAGGCTCGGTGAAGGTGAAAGTGAGGTCGGTCGTGGCGTCGACATCCCGGCCGTTGTCGACAGGCGTCGTGGTCACGAGATAGGGTTCGGGGTCGTCGAGGAACGCGACCAGCGTCGGCTGATAGACGCTGCCATCCGAAGGAAAACCCAGCCGGCCGTCCGAGTTCGACCCCAGGGTGTAGATGTCTCCGGTATCGGTCACGGCAATGATCGAGTTCGGACCGGTCGCGATTTCGACCACATTCGCGTCATCGAGTTCGGTCAGCAGCGTCGGGAAGAAGGTCCCATCGCTCTCGGCCGCCGGATCGCCGTCAAGGCCGCCGGTCGGGCCCTCGTCGTTCGGCCCCCAGGCGTAGACGTCCCCGTCTTCCGTCAGCGCGACGACCCAGCGCGCGCCCGCTTTGACGTCGACGACATTGCCGGGCAGCCCTTCGATCTTGGTGGGCACTAGCACATCGGCTTCGTCGGGGGTGAAGGTGCCGTCGCCGTTGTCGGTCCCGATCCCGATCTGCCCGAACGCGTTCTCGCCCCAGCCATAGACATCGCCGTCAGCCGTGACGGCGAAGGTCGTCTTGGTGTCCGCGGTGACCTTGACAACGTTCGAAGGCAGCCCCTCGACCTTCAAAGGCGAGAGGATCTCCCGGATCGGGTCGCCGTTCTGATCGAGACCTTCCGGGGACCCGATCTGTCCGTCGACATTGGACCCGAAGGCGTAGACATCGCCGTCGGCCGTCAGAACAACGGTGTGCGAGGTGCCCGACGACACGTCGACAATGGTTTCGTCGGCGAGATCCGTCACCAGGGACGGAACGTTGCGATTGACCTCGTCGCCCAGGCCAAGCTGACCGTTCGTGTTCTGCCCCCAGGAATAGAGCCGGCCCAGATCGTCGATCGCGTAGGATGCGCCGTTCCCGTTTTCGATCTTCACGACCGTGACATCGTCCAGCGCGTCGATCTTCTTCGGGATCAGTTGCTCTTCATCATCCCCATGCCCCAGCCGGCCGAAATTGCCGAAGCCCCAGGAATAGACATCGCCGTCTTCGGTCAGGAACGAGCCGTGGATCAGCCCGGCGGAGACCGAAGCAATCACGCCGTCGAACCCGTCCGGCATCGTCACCGGCAGCGGCGTCTTGATGTCGTATCCCTTGACCCCGTTGCCCAACTGCCCGAGCAGGTTCTCGCCCGTGGCGTAGAGCGTGTTGGCGTCCTTGTCCAGGAACAGGGAGAAGTGATTGCCGCCGCCGATCGTCGTAACGGTCTGCGGCACGGTGCCTTCATAAGTTGCGACGGCACGCGGCCGCACGATCGCGGGGTCGTCGAGCCCGGATGTGAGGATCGTGGTCTCGCCCGCATCCAGGTAGTCGCCGTCACCGTTGAGGTCGCTCAAAGTCACCACATGCTCATCGGCCGTCAGGACAACATTGCCATCCTCATCGGCATCGATGCTGAAGCCGACGAACATGTCATATCCATCGGGAAGAGCCGAGGCGTTCCACACCTCAACAGCCTCATCCGCGCTGTTGATATCGTTCGAGCCGTCAAGGTCGGTCAGCCGGTAGATGACGGGCTGTGACCCAGGAACGCTGCTGCTGGGGAACCAGGTGAGCGTCAGCAGACTGTCACCTTGAACGGCGCTGGCGATGTCGACCGGTGCGCCGAAGTTCATCGCGTCCGTGATGAACGGCGTCACCTCGTCGGGCGTGATCACGCCGTCGCCGTTCTGATCCTCGACGCGATGGATGATGTCGTCGAACGCGCCGGTCAGATCGTTGATGTATGCCACATCGCCATCGAACACGATGTCGAAGGGCACGGTTGCGGTTCCGATCGGTACGCTGGCGGCAAGCTCGATCGTCTGCATGTCCAGCCAGATGGTGGCTTCCCCGGCATCGTTCGCGTCGCCGTCACCGTTCAGATCCACCGTCCGATAGACTGCGTCCGGCGGTACGGGACCGGTACCGGCGTTCGTGATGTAGATCGCGCCATCCGATCCCTCGGCAATACCGTTGGGCGTGACAAGCGCCAACCCGTCGGCGTTGTTCGCATCAAACCAGACCGCCGCCTCGCCCGCGTCGTTAGCGTCGCCATCGTTGTTCAGATCATGTAATCGGAAGACGGCGTCGACGTTGCCATCACCGTAGTAGACCGACTTGTCGGCCGTCTGCGTCACCGTGAAGATGTTCGACGTGGGGTTCGCCAATCCTGACGCGTTCGTCTCGTCGAAGAAGATCAGCCTCTCATCAGCATCGAGAGCATCGCCGTCGCCATTCCGATCCGTAAGCAGGTAAAGGACGTCGGCACGTTGATCGCCCATGAGTATGCCGGTGTTGACGCGTTGCATGAGTCTTGTCCGCTGTGACGAGTCTGTGAATGTCCAGGTCGGACCGGAATCCGACCTGGGCGATGTGATCTGGCGGGCTCAAGGAAGCCGTCGGCCTTGAGCCGAAGCGGTTCTCCTACTGCCGGCCGCCGGGACGGCCAGCAGAGATGCGCAGACTTTATTGCGAATGAGAATCGTTATCAATATGTATCTGATACACGCGTGCCTGCTTTCCTGAAAGTGCGGCGTTCGAACACGACAGCCTGGCGTCAGGGTGAGATAGAGGGAGCATCGCAAGCGAGCCGAAGCAGGCCAAAGGCCGGGAACTCGGCTGACCGTCGGACGCAACCATGACCCTCATGCCGCTTGCCCGCGGTCTCAGGCACCCCCGGACGCGACACGAGCATGCACCAGGCTCGCGGCTAGCCGATTGCGAAGGATAGGGATTTGCGAGAGGAGCGCGTATATCCGGGTCCGCGCCGGAAACGGATCGGCATAGGTCTGCACAGAGAGCGCACCGATGCCGGGAACCCGGTCCAGGAACAGCGGAAGGCGATTGACCTGAATGCCCCATGGCATCTGTGGGGCTGTGTACTTCTCGGTCACCTTGTAGCCGCGCAGCGTCTTGCGGGAAAAGAACGGGGGGATGGCGTCGAAGAAGATCTCGGCACCGGGGAACCGCTTGGCAATGCGCGCGAGCAAATCGGCCACGTCCGCCTCTTTGAAGTACATCAGCAATCCGGAGGCGCTGATGAACGGGGCGGCACCCACCGGAACGGCGTCCATCCAATCCGGATCCAGTGCCGAGGCTTCCACCAGCCGGATACGGTCGTGGTCGGCCAATAACCTGCGCCGAACATCCAAAGCCTCAGGCAGATCGACGCTGACCCACTGCACGCGGCCGTCGTCCACTCGCCAGAACTGCGTCTCCAGCCCCTCGCCAAGGGCGACCACGGTGGGGCCCTTATCGCACTGCTCGAAATAGGCGCGGATCAGGTCGTCGCAGACACGCGCCCGGATCGGATGAAAAACGCTCGGCTTGCCGAAGTGCCCGGCGAAGTCGTAGTCGATGCGGCCCACCAGTTCGGTCGCCATCGGATCGACAATCAGCCGGTCTTCGCGCGCCGTTTCCGCGGCCCGGTTCCAAAGCGTCCACAGCATGGTCTCGGGCACACCCGAGAGATTGACCGGCGCGCTTCCTTCGGACGCGATGTCGTCTCCACCATGTGCCACCTCGGTCTCAACCAAAGGCAACGGTATCGGATCCTGCGTTGACAGAAGCTGCAAAGCCCGGCGGGTCATGTGCCCGTCAGGCTTTGCCTGGATACGCGCGGGGGATGGCCGGCCGCCGCGGCACCGGATACCTTCAACCGGGCCTTCCGACCTTCCTTATCTTGACGCTGTCCTCTCCCAGAACGCGCCGGCCGCAAGGCCGATGCGAACGAAGATCGACCGGCAGGCAGCTACTCGGCTGCCAAGGCCTCGCTCTTGACGTAGTGCAGCATGGTCGGGGCACCGCTGACCTGGAAGGGATCTCCGACCTGAGCGTAGTTCTCCACGAACATCTTGGCGATTACGCCGTCGCAGACGAGCATGGAATAGCGCCAGGACCGAAATCCGAACCCTAGATCGGATCTGTCCACCAGCATCCCCATGGCTCGAGTGAAATTGGCGTTGCCGTCTGGCAACATCGTGACCTCGTCCGTGACGCCGAGGCTATCGGCCCAGGCATTCATGACGAAGGAGTCGTTCACCGAGAGGCAATAGATTTCATCCACGCCTGCTTCCTTGAGCGCCGAAGCGTGTGCCTTGAAGCCCGGCAGATGGCTGGTTGAGCAGGTTGGCGTGAATGCTCCGGGAAGGGCGAACAGCACCACGGTTCTTCCCTCGAACACCTTCGCCGATCCCCAGACTTCCCAGATTCCGTTGCTACGGATCCTGAACGAGGCATCGGGGACCCGGTCGCCGGGCTTCCGGGCATGAATGTCTGTCATCACCTGCTCCTCCATCGGATTGGCATCGGGATAGATCTGTCTAGTGAAGAGTCCGGCTGTCTGATCGATCGATGAGCAGCTGCTGCTTGATCATCGATGCGGTCTCGCATGTACTGCGGGTAATCTCGCGTCGGCGAAGCCAGAGCCCGCCGATCGCCATCAAATTGGCCAGCCGCGTCGCCGGCGCCTCGGCCAGCCGCACGCCGGCGGGGGCAAGCCAGTAGCCAAGGATCATGGCATATCCGTCAACGTTGGAGCGCTGCAGGGCGGCAACCATGCCGATCAAGAGCTGCTCATCATTGCTGATGCCCCTGTAATCAGGGCAACGCACTTCGATGCGCGATTTTGCCGAGGTCGAGATGACCGTCAGCAGTTCGTCCATTGAAGGGAAGGCCTCATCGATCCTCGCCAATTGGAAGCCCTTCTTCAGCATTGCGTGCCGGTTGCCTCCATCCGCGAAGGCGACCACCCAGTGCCGGATGGCCCACAGCAGGAACTGTTCGCCAAACGGCAGATCCAGGACCTCGTTGCGAGCGGGTACGTCGTCCGTCATTGGCGTGTTGGTCTCCCTGGGTTACGTCGCTGACGATCTGTCTTCGCCTCTCCGTTCCGTGACCAAGCGCCACCCGGAGTTGGCTCGGGGCCATCACAGCCCGCCGCTGACATCACCCTGTCGGCATCGTCCTCGGCGCATGGGGAGATTAAACGGCTATGCCCCTTTTTGCAAATGCGACTTACTCTCATTTTCAAAATAAGGCACGGTTTGCGCATGTAGGCGCTGAGTGGTCACCGCGCCTTGGGGAGGAAGAAACGGTCCCTGACTGAACGGGTTCCACCGTTCAACGAACTAAGGGTGCTCAAGTCGAGTGACGGCACTGGCGGTGAGATGGAGGTCGATCCACGTGCGAGGCAGCGCCGCACCCAATATGTGCCCGGTCAGAACATCAGGCCGTGGCTGCCGGCGGTAGCGCCGACGACTGTGACTAGACTGATCGCCAACAGCACCCAGTGCATGCGCTGGATCAGCCTGAAGGTCGCTTCCGGCCGCATCTCCGCCGACCGCAAGAACCAGCGATGCAGGAACAGTGGCTCTGCCACGAACAGCATGACGCTGAAGACCACCCAGACGGCGACCATCGCATGCATCCACCAAAAGGATGGATCGAGGAAGCGATACCAGAGGTCCCACACGTCCGTGAGGTAGAAGCCCGTTGCGCCGACGAGCAAGGTGGTCGCGCGTGCCTGCCAGGCAAAACGGCCCTCGATCGCCTCGAAAAAGGCAACGCGCTCCTCAGGGTCCTTCATACGGCGCACAGCGGGCAGTAGGACCGTCGTGACGAAAGCTACCCCGCCTATCCACAGCACGACGCCGAGCACATGCAACGCCCGTGCGATTGCGTCCTCATTCATTCGTTGAACTCCGAGCCACCGACCGCGGCGGTGATCCGTCGATTGGAGCCAACTGCAGCTTCGGTTGCGTGATCTGGTGGCCGTAAGCCACCTGATCCTCGACCGATGACAATCACCGCAGAGTGAGAGTGCGACTGATTTGCATAGGCGTCTTGCCTTCGCAACGCCTTACGGTATCCTGCCGAGAAGTGAACGAGAAGCATTCGCATCTATTTGCCAATCCCAAAATGTTGTCAGGAGGTCTCAATGTCCCGCTCCGTCTGTGGTTTCGCCGCCACCGCTCTGGCCCTTGGGTTTGCCGCCGGCCCGGCCCTGGCTGAGGGGGAGATCAACGTCTATTCCTCCCGCCACTACGACACGGACCTCTCGCTCTACGAGACGTTCACGGAGCAGACCGGCATCACGATCAACCTCATCGAAGGAAGCGGCGACGAGCTGATCGAGCGCATGTCGGCCGAAGGCGACAACAGCCCCGCGGACGTGTTGATCACGGTTGATGCCGGCCGCCTGTGGCGTGCGGACGAAGCCGGCCTGTTCCAGCCGGTCCAGTCGGACATCCTGGAGGCGCGCGTGCCGGAGTATCTGCGCCATCCCAACGGCCACTGGTTCGGTCTGTCCAAGCGTGCCCGCGTGATCGTGTACGACAACGAGCTGGGGCTGCCGGACGGCCTGGAAAGCTACGAAGACCTGGCGGACCCTGCCTATGAGGGCATGATCTGCGTTCGCACCTCGTCGAACATCTACAACCAGTCGCTGGTTGGCTCGTTGATCGCCGCCCATGGCGAAGAGGCGACCGAAGAGTGGGTTCGCGGGCTTGTGTCGAACTTCGCTCGCGACCCGGAAGGCAACGATACCGCCCAGGTCCGGGCCGTTGCGGCCGGTGAATGCCGCCTCGGCATCGCCAACAGCTATTATGTCGGGCGCCTGCTGGCGTCCGACGATCCGGCCGATGTCGAGGTTGGCGAGAAGATCGGTATCCTGTTCCCCAACCAGGGCGACCGCGGCACGCATGTCAACCTGAGCGGTGCCGGCGTCGCGGCGCACGCCCCGAACCCGGAAGGTGCCATCATGTTCGTGGAGTACCTGGTGGGTGACGAGGCTCAGACGCTCTTCGCCGAGGGGAACAACGAGTATCCGGTGGTCGTCGAGGTTCCTGCCTCCGGACCGATCGCTTCTTTCGGCACGTTCGAAGAAGACCCGTTGAACGCCGCCGTGATCGGCGCCAACAACCCTGCGGCCCTGCAGCTCTCCGACAGAGCCGGCTGGCAATGATCTCCTGTGAAGTGCCGGCCTGCTGACCACAGGCCGGCGCGACCGATGCAAGGCTCATCAGCCGTTTGGCAACCGCACGCACCCGATGCTGACAAGCAAAAGGGCGAACTCGCTGCTCCGTTCCTGGGCCTCTCAATTGCCGAGCAAGCCAGTCCTTTGACAATGCCCAGCGGCTTGCGTCGGGGTGACAGCGGGTTCTTGTTGCTTGGTGGCCGAGTTAGAGCTCGACCTGAGCACATCATGGGCGGCGCATTTCAGCCTGGAGCACCGTAGCACCGGCCGAAAGCGATCTCGATCGTCAGCCGGCGACGGCGGCCACAATTCCGGCAAACGGGCGATGGCTTTTCCATGCTGAATTCACTGCGCGGCAGCCGTGACGTCTCGCGCGCCGGGGATGAAACGCCGACGTTCGAGCAGAAGACGCCTCAGCATCTTAGGCACTGCGTGGCGGCCCGGACCACTCACGATCATGAGAATGCGGCTGCTGTCGATCTGGTACTGCCGGCAGATTCTGCTTCCCGCCTGCAGCGAGCAGACCTTTTTGCGCACTGCGGTCTTCCTGGTCAGCATGATCCTCGTCGCCCACACCCGTTCTCCGTGAACGAGCTCCATCGCAGGGATGATTGCCCGAACCGCCACGGGTCCGTGTCAAGGTAAGCAATCGAAGATCACGTTCGGCGAGCGGTGCATGCTGCAGACCTTTTTCTATGGAGGATCATGGACTAGGCAATGTGCCGCAGGGCTCCGAGGCGGCCGGGTTTGAGGTGCGTCAAGGGCGGCTCGGACCCCTCCTCGCATACTCGTCGCCATCCGAAACGGACCAGGGATTCCACCCATGTCGTTATACGACCCTATATCCTATCGGCGCGGGGCACTGTCGCGGCGACGCGTCTTAGAAGGTGGAATGGCAGTCCTCGCGGTGCTGGGGATCGGCGGTTGGGCTTCGCGTCCGGCAAAGGCCGCCGATCCGATGACGCAGAAGTGGATCTGCACGTCACCGTCTTGCCCCGGTCACATCTACGACCCGCAGGTAGGCGATCCCGCACAGGGCATACCCGCGGGCACGCCCTTCGAAGATTTGCCTGACAACTGGTATTGCCCGGACTGCGGTGCCGCCAAAATCGAGTACATTCCTTTCGGATAACGCAACTTTCATGCGAGTTGCGTTATCCTGAACTAGCCGTCGCTTAGGGACTGCGGCCCCGAAGCGACATGTGAACCGTTTCCGATGATGGGCTGGATCAGCAAGTCCCCATGTCCATTGGTTCCCCTAGCGGCCTCTGGCACGAGGCGGCCAGTCGGCGTTCTGCTGCTCATGACCCCAAGCTGCCCGTCTGCGTGGCCCCAGCGGATGGTCTGCCCCCGGCCCGTTACTGTCAATTCAGACTGTCCCGAATTCGTCCGGTTTTGCTGCAGCTCCGGTCAGTCGTCGTTCCACGGCTTGTGACCCCAAGCGATCATGCCTCCTGCGCCAGGCGTGCCTGAACGCCTCGTGGTTCATGTCCACGAGCGATGCGCGCCCGCATCGAAGTTTGGAGGACCGACTACAACGGATACCGCCCCCATTCTGCCATTGGCGGATTGACCCCGACCGAGTTCGCTGACCTGCAGAAAACAGCCCGAAAGGTCGCATGACGGCGGGATCAGAAAACGGGTCAGGAACCCCCGTCGTCCAGTCTAAGTATGGCCCCGGACCACACGAAGGGGCCGGATCAGACCCCTCGGCATTCATCCCGCCTCTTGCAGCGGGAGGTCCATCACCTCTTGCACCAGGTGCTTCGGGAAGCGGCGTTGCGGCGCCCGTGAGGGTGCCGACGCGGGCGACCGCAAGAAAGAGGCGGAGGTGGTGAACTTCAACTGCATGATCATTCTATTAGATCGAACGATATGGAATAAATAATGTATTTTTTTTGAGTTTGAACAAGACGTACTACTCGACCATCACGCCGATCAAGGAGTCCGCTCCCATGACACTCCCGATACTCACACTGCTCTCGCCGTTCGCTGTGATTGCCGCGGCGCTCCTTTCCATCAGAAATCCCGGCCGGCGCCCGGGAAACCTGCCGCGAGTCGCAGAGATTTCAGCCGTAGTCGCCCTGGCGTTAGCAGGTGCGGGGCTGGTTCAACTGATCGCGGCCGGGCCGGCCACCCTTTCCGCCGTGGATGGGCTGATCGGGGTCCGCCTTGATGCGGTCAGCGCGACGATGACCCTGCTCGTGGCCTTTGTCGGCTGGATCGTGGTGCGTTATGCGCGGTTCTATCTCGATGGCGAGGCGCGCGAAGGCGCGTTTCACGGTTGGATCCTGGCTGCACTTGGCGCCGTCCTCCTGCTCGTCCAGGCGAGCAGCCTGCCGGTCCTTATCGCGGCCTTCGTGGCCATCGGCGTCGCGATGCGGCAGCTCCTCAGCTTCTACGCTGACCGCCCGGAAGCGCGGCGCGCGGCGGTGAAGTTCACGCTGGTCTGGGGCCTTGGCGACGCGGCACTCCTCTTCGCGGCGCTCCTCTTAGCATCGGCCTATGGCACGACGGACATTGTAGCGCTAACCGCGGCCGCGGCGGATGGGCTGACGCCAGCCGCGCATGTCGCTATCGCGCTGCTTGTTGTGACGGCAGCCCTCAAGACGGCGGCCTTCCCGCTCCATGGGTGGCTCACTGAGGTCATGGAGGCGCCAACCCCTGTCTCGGCCCTGCTGCACGCGGGCATCATCAACTCCGGCGGCGTGTTGTTGATCGTCACGGCCGGTCTCGTCGAGGCCAGCACAGGGGCCATGGCCGCACTCGTGATGATCGGCGGATTCACAGCGCTTTTCGGCGCCGTGGTCATGCTGACGCAAAGCGTGATCAAGACGGCACTGGCGTGGTCGACCGTGGCGCAGATGGGCTTCATGCTGCTGCAATGCGGGCTCGGTCTTTGGCCGCTCGCGCTGCTGCACATCGTGGCCCACTCGCTATACAAGGCGCACGCGTTCCTCGCCTCGGGCGAGGCCGTTCGGGCGGTGCTGCAGTTGCGCAAGCCGGGTCCGATCGCCGTGCCGAACTTGGAGGCGGTGGCACGATCCTTCGCGCTGGCGCTCGTCCTTTATGCCGCCGTGGCCCTAGGCTTTGGCTTCATTGTCGGGCCCAAATCGGCACAGGCACTGGCCCTGGGCGCGATCTTGATCTTCGGCGTGGCTTATCTGGTGGCGCAGGGACTGGCGGAGGCCGCACCTCGTGCACTCACGGTGAGGACCGTGCGGGCATCGGTCGCCGCCGCGGTTGCCTATTTCACCTTCCAAACTTTGGCCGAGATGCTCTGGGGGCCGTTGCTGCCCGCAGCCGCCATGCCAGGGCCGCTCGAATGGGCCCTGATCACGTTGGCCGTCGTCTCCTTCGGGGTGGTCGCCATGGCCCAGGCGCTGTTCCCCCTCTGGGCCCATCATCCCACAACCGCGGGTCTGCGGGTCCACATCGCCAACGGCCTCTACCTCAACGCGCTGCTGGACCGAGCCATCGGTGAGCTGAGGGTGTCCAAGGCGGACTGAGTACACAAGCCGAGTATGCGAACCGAATACGCGCGGAGAATAGCAAGATGTTCATAAAGCAAGCACAGACCGAGCCGGCCATCATGTCCAGTATCCTCAAGGCAGCGGAGGCAGCGGCCCGGATCATCCCGCCCGCGTTCCCTCTGGACGCCACGGTGGCGGTCAACTCCTTCCTCGGACAAACGGAGGAGGACATGGCCCATGCCGCGGCGCGCCTTTCCCGCGTGGCCGGGGTGCGGGTGACGCAGCCGCGCGCCGCCTACGCCCAGCAGATCGCCGAGGGACGGATCGGCCACGAAGACCTTCAGGCAGCCCTGGACGACAGCCCGTCACCGGTCAAGCCGGCGGACGTCGAGGCTGTGAAGGCCAGCCTCTGCGAAACCGGTTCCGAGCCCGAAGCCCTGCCGACGGTCGCGGATCTCGCCAGGAAGGCCAGCGGCACGGATTGGCCCGCCATCATTGCGCGGAGCTTCGGGCTCTGGGCGGCGGGCTACTTTGACCGGGGGCAGGCGTTCTGGACGCCGGCGCCGGGTCTTGATGCCTTTGCCTCCTGGCGGGCCTGGGCGACGCACGACATGAACCCGGAAATCTTCGGGTTGAGCGGGTTCTGCGCTCATGTCGCCGGTGCGCCCGATACGGCCGACCGCGCCGTCCTACGGGCCGCACGTGCGCTCGGCCTGACGGTAGAGGCCGCCGAGACTGCTTTCCATCGGCTGCTGATGGATCTCGGCGGTTGGTCGCAGCATGCGCGCTGGCTGCTCTGGAAGGCGGAACTCTATGATCAAACGGACCAGACCCTGACCGATCTGCTGGCGATCCGGCTCGTCTGGGAGGAAGCGCTGCTGGCCCACTTCCCAGCGGTGGAAGACGCGTGGCGGACAACGATTGCAGCGCATGCCGAGCCGCTCGTTCCGACCGCCGATCAGGTTCTGGATACGATCCTCCAAAACGCCGCCGAACGCGCCTATCAACGGCAGCTGATCGGCGCGCTGGCCCCTCCGAAGCGGAACGATGCCCGGCCGCCCGTTCAGGCCTCCTTCTGCATCGACGTGCGCTCGGAGGTGTTCCGCCGCGCGTTCGAGGCGCAGAGCTCGGAAATGGAGACCATCGGC
>JANQIX010000091.1 GCA_028281925.1 Alphaproteobacteria bacterium | reverse complement strand
AACGACGATATTGAAGAGCTGGGTCTGAACGGCAGCCTGTCGTTCAGCTCGGCAACCACGTTCACCGACATCGACAACATCATCGTCGGCAATGGCGGTCAGGTGGAAGGCACCGGCAACGCAGACACGCTAGACTTCACCGGCGTTGGCAATGTCCGCAAGGAGAACGGCCAGGAGGCGGTGATCGACGGCCTCGGCGGCAACGACACCATCACCGGTACGGCCGGCACCGACATCATCGAAGGCGGCAATGGTGAAGACACGCTGAACGGCGCCGGCGGCAATGACGAGCTGCGCGGCGAGGCCGACGACGACACGCTGAACGGTAACGAGGGCCACGACACCCTGATCGGCGGTGCCGGGGCCGACATCCAGAACGGCGGCATCGGCAACGACACCTTCGTGGTCAGTGGCAGCGACGGCCGTGGGGACACCTACAACGGTGGTGGCGGCAACGACGACATCGAAGAGCAGGGTCTGAACGGCAGCCTGTCGTTCAGCTCCGCGACCACGTTCACCGATATCGACAACATCATCGTCGGCAATGGCGGCCAGGTCGAAGGCACCGGCAATGCCGATGTGCTGGACTTCTCCGGTGTCGGCAATGTCCGCAAGGACAATGGCCAGGAAGCGGTGATCGACGGACTCGGTGGCAACGACACCATCACCGGCACCGCGGGCACCGACATCATCGAAGGCGGCAACGGCAACGATGTGCTGAAAGGTGCCGGAGGCAACGACACGCTCACGGGCGAGGCTAACGACGACACCTTCCTTTATGACACCGCGTCGTCCGGCAACGATGAGATCACGGATTTCAACGCGGCCGGCGATGATGTGATCGAGCTGTCGGGCTTCGGAGTCGGTCTCGCTGACGTCGATGCCGCCACGACGGATGGGGCGACCGGGGCAACGATCAACCTCAACGCGCTTGGCGGCAGCGGGTCGATCTTCCTCGACGGGGTGTTCCGCGCCGATCTGGACTTTGCCACGGTGGGGACGGATTTCCTCTTCAGCTGAGGTCGGCTGGCGGTCATACGATCGCCCTTTGCAGACGGGAAGGCGGGGCCGCAAGCCCCGCCTTTTTCGTAATCGCTGCCGGCCGCACGCGTTGAAGTTTCGCTTTGCTTCAAAATCGGGACTAAGCTTGACGCAGCCGCCCTGCTGTTCCGTCTGCGGCGATGGCGAGCGACAATGTCCGTGTCCGTGCCCCGGTAATGACCGACGATCTGAAGCACACGCTCCACGCGCATCACTGCCACTATGGTTGGGACAACAGCCTGCCACCGGCCGTGACGGTGTCGCCCGGCGCCATGGTGACCCTGGAGACGATGGAGGCGTCGGGCGGGCAGATCACGCCCGGCAGCAGCGTGGCAGATGTGGCCGCCTTGGACTTTGACAGGGTCAATCCGGTCACGGGGCCGGTCTATGTCGACGGGGCAAGACCTGGCGACGGGCTGAAAATCACGCTTCTGGGGTATCAGCCTTCCGGTTGGGGGTGGACGGCCAACATCCCCGGGTTCGGCCTGCTCACCGATCAGTTTCCCGAACCGGCCCTGCATCTCTGGCACTATGACGCCGAGAGGCTTCAGCCGGCAATGTTCGGCCCCGGGGGCAAGGTGCCGCTGAGGCCGTTCGCCGGCACCATCGGCCTAGCGCCCGGCGAGCCGGGCCACCACCGCATTGCCCCGCCTCGCCGGGTCGGCGGCAATATGGACATCCGGGACCTGACCGCCGGCACCGAGCTGTTCCTGCCGGTCGAGGTGCCGGGCGCCCTGTTTTCCATCGGCGACACCCATGCGGCGCAAGGCGACGGTGAGGTCTGTGGCACGGCGATCGAAAGCCCGATGCAGGTGACCGTGAAGCTTGAGCTGATCCGGGATATGGCGCTGACCGGCCCAAGATTCATCACACCGGGCCCCATATCGCGGCACAAGGACGAGCTGGGGTTCTGGGTCACGACGGGCATCGGCGACGACCTTTTTCAGGCCGCGCGCATGGCGGTTGCCGCCATGATCGACGAACTGACCCAGGCACACGGCATGTCGGCTGTCGAGGCCTACATGCTCTGCAGCGTTTGCGCGGATCTGAAAATCAGTGAAATCGTCGATCGCTCCAACTTCGTCGTGTCGCTCTATTTTCCGCGGGCGGTCTTCGACTGAGCGACAACGCGCCGACCGGCGGCTCCTGCCTGTCCCATGAGTGTTACTGGTACAGCGCAGGTCAGGCGGCTACCCTTCGCAAGATTTCGAGGGGACGCGCGTCCCATACGCTTGCGCCGACGACCCTGTTGCGGGCTGAGCGCATGAAAAGGGGCATCGACCGATGACACGTCTGAAACGCGGGCCGTTCTTCGCCGCTCTTGTTCTGATGCTGGCTGCCTTGCTGTTGCCGGTTTCGCCGGCTGCCAGCCAGGAACCAGTCGTGCTGACCGTCACCGGGGCAGTGGAAACGCCGAACAGGCCGCCCTTCGATGCCTTTGAGGACGCGTTGTTCGGAATTTACGGCGAGACGTTCGAGGAGGCTTACACTTTCACACGGACCGACCTTCTGGCTCTCACGCAGCATGAAGCCACAGTTGAATACCCAGAGTGGCCGCGGCCCGTCACCGTACGCGGACCACTGCTGCAGGACGTGCTGCAGCAGGCCGGGGCAGAGGGAGACACGGTCATGGTCCAGGCCGTGGACGGCTACAGCCCCGAATTCCTTCGCTCAGATGTGAATGAGAGCTTCCTCCTGGCCTTGGAGATGGAGGGTGAGCCGCTGCCCCATGGCGGTCGTGGCCCGCTCTGGCTGGTCTTCCCGCCCGGCAGCTACGACGGCCAGGACGACACGACCGATGCTGGCCTGAGCTGGGCCGTCTTCCACATCAAGGTGTCGGCGGGCGAATAGACGCGGCTGTTCATAGTCCCATCTTTGTCTATTCCGGCGGTCGCGCGAGGGCTGATGCCCTGTCCTGCCGCCGATTGGGGCGAAAGGAAACTGCCATGAAGCCGATCGTGACCCTCACCCTGAATTCCAGCGTCGACGTGCAGTGGGAAGTGCCGGAGATGCTGCACACCAAGAAGCTGCGCGCCTCCAACGGCATCACCTTCCCCGGTGGGGGCGGCATCAATGTCTCGCGCGTCATCAAGACGCTGGGTGGCCAGAGCATCAGCGTTTTCACATCGGGCGACTTCGTCGGCCATTTCCTGCGCGAGATGGTGGACAATGCCGGGCTAATCACGCGCGTTGTCCAGATCGAGGGCGTGACGCGCACCTCTTCGACCGTGTTCGACCGGTCTACGGGTCAGGAATACCGCGTCACGCCGCCGGGACCGTCGCTGACCGAGCGGGAATGGCAGGCCTGCTTCGACGCGCTGTTCGATATCTCGACGGACTACATCGTGGCGACGGGCAGCCTACCGCTCGGTGTCCCGGATGATTTCTACGCCCGCGTCAACCACCGCGCCAAGAAGCAGGGCCGCAGGGTGGTGCTCGACACCTCCGGTGCGCCCTTGGCGGCGGCGCTGGAGGAAGGGGTGTTTCTGGTCAAGCCCAACCGCGGCGAGATGAAGCGGCTGATGGGCACGGGCGATCTCGGCCCGCAGGAAGAAGAGGCCCTGGCCCAGCAACTGGTTCGCGAGGGCAAGGCCGAAGTGGTGGCGCTGACGCTGGGCGGCGACGGCGCGCTGCTGGCCACCGACGGCCGCACGCTCAGACTGCGCGGCCCCGATGTAAAGGTGAAGAGCGCCGTGGGCGCCGGCGACAGCTTCGTCGCCGGATTGACCTACGGCCTGGCCCGGACCATGGAACTGGCGGATGCGTTCGCGCTCGGCATCGCCAGCGGCACGGCCACCGTGCTGACGGCCGGCAGCGAACTCTGCCACAGGGAGGATATCGAGCGCATCTATCGCGACATCACCGGCAAATCCCTAGACGTCTAAGGCGGGATGATGCGACCCCGGCACGTGTCATTGACCACGCAGATGCGTTAGTCTCGATACAGTACGGTCGGAATTCCATCACCGGGCTATCGAGCGGGGAGCGGTGCATGCCGGATGACATCTTTCACGGCGTCACCCTTATGGCTGTGCTTGCCAGCGTGATCGCTGCGGTTGCTGTCGGCGCACTGTTGCTGATCAAGTCCGACCGGCGCGATTGGCCGCTCTTCGCCTTCTCGGTGCTGTTGCAGCTGCCGATGAGTTGGCTGTTGCTGGAATGGGTCCGCGCGCCGTTGAACGCGTGGCTGCAGAACTTGCCGCTGGACCGCACCGGCATGCTGCTGTTGGCCGGCTGGGGCGCCCCGATCGTGGAAGAGACGGCGAAGCTGTGGCCCCTCTTGCTGACGCTGCTGTTTCCCGACCTGATCGGGCGGGTTATGCGCGAGAACGCCGTGCGCGTCGGGCTTGCGCTCGGGCTCGGTTTCGGTATCGGCGAGATCTGGATGCTGGCCGGGCAGGTCTCCGGAAGCCCTGAAATCGCTGCCCTGCCCTGGTATGCCTATCAAGGCTTCCTGTTCGAACGCGTGCCCGTGGTCTTCGTGCATGGCGCCATGGTCGCCATCACCCTCTGGTTCTGGGTGCGCGGCAGATGGTGGGGCATCTTCCTGGCGATGCTGATCCACTATCTGCTGAACCTGCCAATCCCTCTGGCCATGCTCGGCGTGTTCGGGCCGGATCGTGGGGTCCAGGTGACGGTCAGCCTCGGCTGGGTCTATCTGGCGACAATCGCCATGGCCGTCCTGATGGTCTACCTGCTCTATGGCCGCCAAGGGATCACGGCCATGGCCGGTGGCGCGCGCACCTGCAGGGCCTGCGGGGCGGACTATGATGCACCGCTGCTGGGCCTAAACTTCGTCGTGAAGCGCTATGAACGCTGCCCGCACTGCCGCCGGTGGCAGTTCGTTTAGCGAGCCGACGGCCGGCGCGCCTCGGCGTGCCACCACCGGGGCTTGGCCGACCGATAGCTGTGCCGGACATCCGGGACAATCAGGTTAGGGCGGTCCAGGCTGCCCACAACGATCGAGATGTTGGGATAGCCGTCGTCGATGGCGCACAGAGCGCTGCCGCAGACGGGGCAATGTCCGCGTTCTGTCCTTTCGGAGGATCGAAAGAGTTGCGGCGTACGGCCCGCGGGCACCCATTGGAAGGTCACAAGCGGGAACTCGACCCAGGCGACCGTAGGCGCCCCGCTCCACCGCCGGCATTGGGTGCATGAGCAGAGATGCGGGAACTCCGGCTCACCGCTTGCGCGGTAGCGGATGTGACCGCACAGACACCCTCCTTCGTATGTCTTCGGCTTGGCCATGGTGGGCAGATCCAGACTGCGGCGATCGATAGCGCGGACGTGTTTGCGCCCAGGTCACACTACGCTGACGCGCGGCCGATCGGCTGTCGACCGATGGACGCAGCCCCTCAGGAAATGAGTTGGAACCGCTGCAAGCCCGTGGCGGTGCGCCGTCGGTGCCCCCTACCGTCGCGCCGTGACAGCAAATCTCCCGCGGACCACGCTTATTCACTCTTGGCCCGTGCGCGGCAAGCGGACGGTTGCGGTCGTTCCGGCACCAATGGCGCTATCGATCGTCAGTTCACCGCCAAGTGCATTGAGGATGCGTCTGCAGATCCATAGTCCGAAGCCGGACCCGGTGGTCGAGGGCACGATATTGGGGTTGCTGTTGTCCAACGGCGCTATGATGTTCGCCAGCTGTTGCTTGGAGATGCCAGCCCCCGTATCGCGAACGACGATTTCCCAGCTGTCGTTCTCGATCGGCGCCAGGCGGAAGTGGATGGTATCGCCGGCCCGCGTGAACTTCATCGCGTTGGACAGCAGGTTGATCGCCACCTGCCGGACTCGGCGGCGATCGACCACAAGCTCCATATCCCCAACAGGCACTGAGCGCTCGATGTGCAGCTGCCGCCGCTCCGCCAGCCCGCTGACCATGTCCAATATCTCCGCAGCCAGGCCGTCTGCCGAGATGCGCTCGAGATTGCGCTGTTCGTCATGCAGTTCAAGCCGCGACAGATCCAGCAGGTCATCGACGATCGCCAACAGGTGATGCGCGCTGTCGAAGATATGCTTGGAGTATCCTCGATAGGTGTCGTTTGTCAGCGCACCGAACAGCTCTCGGGACAAGATCTCCGAGAACCCGATGATCGCGTTCAGCGGCGTTCGCAATTCATGGCTCATGGTCGCCAGGAACTGGCTCATGACCACGTTCGCCACAACGGCCTGATCGCGCTCCAGCCGCAGGCCGCGTGCCCGTTCGGCCGCTTCCACGACCGCCGTGACGTCGCGGCCCACACCGCGATAGCCCAGAAACCGGCCTGTTTCGTCGAAGATCGGATCGCCGGAGATCGACGCATACCTGATTGATCCGCTGTTCGACCGGATGGCGTATTCGAGATTGCGGAAAGGCCGGCGCGCAGCCAGGGCCGCTAAGAAGTTGGCCCATTTCTCTCGGGTCTGTGGCGTGTCGGGATCGGCGCCGATCCGTTCGATCATCTGCCGGCAGGTGATGCCGAGAATCTCATCGAGCGGGTATCCGAAATGCTGAACGATGTCATGCGAGTGATAGATGAATTCATGATGCCCGTTGGTTTCCCAAAGCCAATCCGCACCGGCTTTGGCGAACGCGTGGAACCGCGCTTCACCATGCGCCAGCTGGTCACGCGCCTCTCGCAGTTCCTCGGCCTTGTCCAACTGATCGCCGGCGCCGCCAGCCCGATCGCCATGATCGATGACGTGCACCATCATCGCGGTCCGCAGCCCCTGCGCTAGGGGAACGCCACGGCACCGGCACCTGACTCGGATCGGGGCATTGCCGGGAAAGAGAGTCCAGGTCGCCTCCACCTGTTCGCCCTTGGCGAAACGGTCGCCATAGCCATCAAGGCGCGCCCTTGCGACATCCGACATGGGCGTGAAATCGCGCGAACGCAGCTCGTCAAGGGACGTCGCTCTCCAGAATGCCAATGCAGCATCGTTGGCCCACAGCATCCGATGCCGGTGAAGATCGAAGACCCAGATCGGATCGGCCAGCAACGACCAGCCGGCCGGATCGAAGCCCAGCCCGCCCCAATCGATGCAATAGACCGGATCGGCGTCCATGGTTCCCCGAGGATCTGAAGCTCGAACGCGGCCGAGCATGAAAGACATAGTTTGGCAAAAGCTAAACGAAAGAGTCTTTACTAAATTGCCTTCCCCTTGTCGGCTTTTCCAAGGCTTGGCTCGAAGCGGAGATAGTACATCCGGCACGCCATCGGCCGCAAAAACGTGCGGCATTCATACTGACATCAACTTCACGTTGGTCGGGCGCTCGCAATTAGGCGTCAGGGGCGTACCTGGACGTGCACATGGTCATCGTGCCGCGCGGCCCGGCACCCCTGAAAACGGATGACGCCGCCTGCCGTCTGCAGGCGTTGCTGCAGATGCGGTTCCAGCAGCAACCTCTCCACGCCATAGCGCAGGCCCGTGCCCGCGAACCATCGAATCATAGCGCGGTTGGCGTCGAGATGCAGTGAGCGATCAGGCAAGAGGGGCTGCAACCACGACATGTCCCACCGCAACGTCAGCAGACGGTTCTGTCCGGCGCAGGGCCGCGGGTCTCCGGCCCGCGGTTGCTCGAAGCCCCAATAGCCGATCGGTGATGGCGTGATCACCGCGGACGGTCGGCCTGCCGCGTCGGCATAGAAGAACGTCAAGTCGACCTTCCGCCCGTCATCATGCGAGAGATGCGGCGGCAGCGGAAATCCCTCGAAGAACGGGAAGCTCGCATCCAGATAGGCCACCTGGATTCCGGGAAACCGGGGCGACAGGTCGCGGGCAAGAGCGGCCAGCATCTCAGCGACGCGCGGCGTCGCATAATGCCGGTTAAGCGCGCAATAGAGGAGGTTGTGCGGGCGCACCGGCGCCTCGTCCGAAAGGGTACACGCCAACGGTTGCCGCCCGCCGAGTTCCGCCAGCGGCGGTACGACCCAGATGGATGCAATGGCATAGAGCGCGCCGAACAGGGCAATTGTGGTCGCCAACCGCCTGCGCCGAGGTCTCCAGATGCGGGCCCCCAGCCAGGCCAGAATCAGGACCACGCCGCCAATCTGTGTGAGCGCCGTCAGCAGGATCAGGGCAAGCAGAACGCCGAGCGCCTTGGCGACAGCCATCGTGAAACGAAGCATCGGTCAGGCCAACTCAATCGCTCGGAGCTAACCCGGACCGAATAGAGGAACACTGGCCGAATGCCAACCCTCCGTTGTGCGCTTGACGGTCCGGCGACCAGGATCGGCCTAAGTTCGCATGCGCTGGCCGTCGGGATCATGGAGCGGCTGCGCCTGAACGCGCGAAGGACGGAAATCGCCGAGGATCTCGATCTCGAAGGCGGCGCCGTCATGGGCCAGTTCGGCCGGGACATAGCCCAAAGCGACGCTGGCCTGGGTGTAATGCGCGTAGCCGCCCGAGGTGACGTAGCCGACGCACTCGCCGTTGTGGAAGATCGGCTCGTCGCGGTTGACGTCGACACCGTCGGCCTCGACGACCAGGGTGACCAAACGGATGTCTGGACCGGCCGCCCGCTGCGCGGCTGCCGCCGCCTTGCCGAGGAAATCGGCGGGCTTGTTCGCCGCGACGAAGATGTCGAGGCCGGACTGAGCGGGCGTGAAGTCGGGGCGGTAGTCCAGCGTCCAGACGCCCCAGTTCTTTTCCAGCCTGAGAGACATCAGCGCGCGGGCGCCGAACGGCCTCAAGCCCAGATCGGAACCTTCCCTCTCGATCGCCTCGAACAGCGCTACCTGATAGGGCGGCGCGCAGTAGATCTCGTATCCCAGTTCGCCGGTGAACGAGATGCGGCCGACCAGACACGGCACTGACCCGACGGTCATGCGCCGCAGGTCGAGAAAGCGGAACGCCGCGGCCGAGACATCCTCCCGCGTCAGCCGCGACAGAAGCTCGCGGGACTTGGGGCCGGCGATGGAAAGGCCGTGCCAGGCATCGGAGGCATTGCGGTAGGTAACACCGCTTTCGGGCAAGTGGCGCTCGAACCAGCGCCGGTGCATCTCCTGCGCTGCACCGGAGCCGAAGATGATGAAGCGATCTTCGGCCAGCCGCCCCACGGTCAGATCACCGTAGAGCCGGCCCTTGGGCGTCATCATCGGTGTCAGTTTCAGCCGGCCAACCTTCGGCAGCGTGTTGGCGACCATGCGGTCCAGGAAGTCAGCCGCCCCGGGGCCGCTGACCTCGTGCTTGGCGAAGTTGGCAATCTCGATTACGCCAACATCCTCGCGCACCGTCCGGCATTCCTCGGCCACATGGGCGAAGGCGTTGGAGCGGCGGAAGGTCGGCTCCTCCCGCGCCTCCGCCTGCGACGGTGCGAACCACAGCGCGTGTTCCAGCCCGAACGACACGCCCATGACGGCGCCCTTGGCCAACAGGCAGTCATGCAGGGCCGTGGTCTTCTGCCGCCGGGCGGCCGGCAGCTCCTCATTCGGGTAGGTCAGGATGAAGCGGCGGGAATAGTTCTCCGCTGATTTCACGCGGCCATAGTCGCGCGTGGCGAATTCGCCGAAGCGGGCCACATCCATGCCCCAGACATCGATCGACGGCTCCCCCTCGATCATCCATTCCGCCATGCACAGTCCGACGCCGCCGCCCTGGCAGAACCCTGCCATCACGCCGACCGCGACCCAATAGTTGCGCAGGCCCGGCACCGGGCCGATCAGCGGGTTGCCGTCCGGCCCGAAGGTGAACGGGCCATTGATCACGTTCTTCACGCCGGCACGGCCGAGAGCCGGCATGCGCTCGAACGCGATCTCCAGCCGGTCGGTCACACGATCCAGGTCGTCGGGCAGCAGCTCGTGCCCGAAGTCTTGCGGCGTACCGTCCACGGCCCAGGGCACACAGTTCGGTTCGTAGGTGCCGAGCAGCAGGCCGTCATGCTCTTGCCGGGTATAGGCGTTGCCCTCGTAATCCACTGTCACGGCGACCTCGCGGCCGTGGTCGCGGATCTCCGGGATTGCCTCGGTGATCAGATAGTGGTGTTCCATGGGCTGCACCGGCAGGTCGATGCCGGCCAGGTGCCCGACCTCGCGCGCCCAGAGGCCTCCGGCATTGACCACGATCTCGGCATGGATCGTGCCGCCCGGCGTCACCACGTCCCAGCCGCCGTCGGGCCGCGCGCGCGTTTCCAGGACAGGCATGTTGCGGTGGACACTCGCGCCCAGCTTCCGGGCCGATTTGGCATAGGCATGGGTCACGCCGGACGGATCGACATGGCCGTCCACCGGCTCGAACAGAGCCCCCAGATACTGCGACGGGTCGATCAGCGGGTTCAGCTCGCGGGCGTGCTGCAGCGAGATGAAGTCGGTGTCCAGGCCCATATAGCGGGCCTTGGCGCGTTCCTGCTTCAGATAGTCCAGCCGCTCGGGCGTCGACGCGAGATAGATGCCGCCAGGCCGGTGAATGCCGCAGGACTGCTCCCCCAGTTCCTCGATTTCTTCATAGAGCTTGATGGTATAGCCCTGCAGCCGCGCGATGTTTGGGTCGGCATTGATGGTGTGGATCACGCCAGCAGCATGCCAGGATGAGCCTGAAGTGAGCTCCGTCCGTTCCAGCAGCACGACGTCGGACCAGCCCATCTTGGCGAGGTGGTAGAGGATGGAACAGCCGACCACGCCGCCGCCGATCACCACCACTTGCGCATGCGTCTGCATCTCCTTCCTCCTCGTCTTCAATCGTCATGCTCGCGCAGGCGAGCATCTTGATCCGCCTGCTCCCCTGCCCACGAGGTTCTCGCCTTCGCGAGAACGACGCAAATGGGTCGACACCGGGTTTCAGTACCAGGCGTCCGGCATCTCGGCCTTGCGGCGCGTAACGAAGTCGCGCAAAGCCTCGTCCCTGGCCTCGTCGATCGGTGGGGCTTCATACTCGTCGAGCATGCGCGTCCAGCGTTCGTGGGCGCGGCGGCACGCATCCTTCTCCCCGCGCTCGGCCCATTGTTCGAAGCTGTCGCTATCCGAAAGGCGCGCGTCGTAGAACGCCGTCTCGTAGTTCGCCAACGTATGACTGCAGCCGAGGAAGTGCCCTCCCGGTGCCACCTCCTCATAGGCGCTGCGGCCGAGAGCATTGTCGTCGACGGGCAGGCCCGCCAGCAGGACGTGATAGGCCCCCAGCCGGTCGGCATCGAGGATCAGCTTTTCGAACCCGGTGACGAGGCCGCCTTCCAGCCAGCCGGCGGAATGCAGCACAAAATTGGCACCGGCGAGCGCGGTGGACTGCATGGAATCCGCACTCTCAAACGCCGCCTGCGCGTCGGGCACCTTGGACGCCGTCAGCGAACCGCCGCAGCGCAAAGGCACGCCCAACCGCCGGGCGAGCTGGCCGATCACGTAGTTTGAGATCACCGGTTCCGGCATGCCGAAAGTGGGCGCGCCGCTCTTCAGGCTCATGGACGACAGGAAGTTGCCGAGGATGAAGGGCGCACCCTGGCGCACAAGCTGGCTGAACGCGCAGCAGGCCATGGCCTCCGCCAGCGCCTGGGCGATCGAGGCCGCCGTGGTCACCGGCCCCATGGCGCCGCCGAGGATGAACGGCGCCACGATCATCCCCTGCCCGGCCGCGGAATAGACGCGGATGGCTTCGGTCACCACCTTGTCGACCAGCAACGGCGAGTTGGTGTTGACGTTGCCCATGATCACGCAGTGCCGGTCGACGACCTCATCGCCGAACAGAATGCGCGCCATGGCCACGCTGTCTTCGGCCCGCTCCATCGCCGTGATCGCGCCCAGGAAGGGTTTGTCGGACCAGCGCATATGGGCATAGAGCATGTCCAGATGACGCTTGTTGACCGGCACGTCGCAGGGCTCGCAGGTGACGAAGCCCGAATGGTGCAGCGACGGAAGCATTGCCGTCAGCTTCACCAACTTCTCGAAATCCTCCAGCGAGCCATAACGACGCCCCTTCTCCAGGCAGCGCACGAAGGGTGGGCCGTAGACGGGCGCGAAGACCTGATGCCGGCCACCGATAGTCACCGACCGGTCGGGGTTGCGGGCGGTCTGATTGAACTCCACCGGCGCGGTGCCACAGAGCGACCGCGCCATGCCGCGGTCCAGGCGTACGCGCGTCTCCCGCACATCGGCACCGGCCGCACGCCAGATCCTCAGCGCCTCCGGATCGTCGCGGAACTCGATTCCCACCTCTTGCAAGAGCCAGTCGGCCTGGTCTTCGATCCGGGCCAGCGCCTCTTCATCGGCGAAGTCGTAGAAGCCGATCTTGCGGGTGATCGTCGCCGGTGCAGCCGGCCCACCCTCTGCGCGCCGTTCCCGCCGCGCCCCGCGCCGTCCGCCGGGGCGGCGTTCCGGAGCGGCGCTCATAGGCAAGCACCCCCGGCTAGGCGCCAATCTGTGCCGCCAGACCAAACCATCGAATGCGCCCCTCCCAACCAGGCGTATTTGTCTTGTTGCCACAGAATAGGGTGCCGCCTGTCGCCCGAAAGGTCAGGAAACGAAGGGAAACAGCGTCATCTGCGCCCCTCATGCGCGCGAAGGGCGTTGCCGAGGCGACCAAGTGGACACCATCAACCGCAGACGCAGGTTGCGCGCTGTGCGGCCGAACGCGAAAGTGAGTTCTCTGGGCGGTCTTGGTGAACACCCTCGCTCTAGGCCAGCGGACGCCTCCGGCGCGGAGCGCTTCGGATCCCCGTCGGCCAACCGACCGATCGCCTGGAGAAGGGCCCAGCCGTGTTATCCCGTTGTGGAGGCCAAGCCATGTCGATTTCAGGGAACGCACTTCGCCTATCAACCCTTTCGACCGGACTGTTTGTCGCCACCGTTATTGCCGCCGGATCGGCGGCCGCGGAGCCGGTCCACATCCGCATCGTGCATGTCAACGACATCGACCGCATGGCCGATGACGACGGGCGCGGCGGTTTGCCGAAGCTGGCCGCGGTGATCGCCGAGGCGCGGGCGGATGCCGAACATGTGCTGGTCACGCATGGCGGCGATACGATCTCGCCCTCTCTCCTCTCCGGCATCGATCAAGGGGCGCATTTCATCGACCTGCTCAATCAGGTCGGGATCGACGTGATGGCGCTGGGCAACCACGAGTACGATTTCGGACCGGAGGTGATGGTGCAGCGCGTGGCGGAGGCGGAGTTCGCGATCGTCTCCGCCAACTCCGTGGCGCCGGACGGCGGCCTGCCAGAGGGGGTTCTGGCCAACACGCAGTTCGCCTTCGATGATTGGACCATCGGCGTGTTCGGGCTGACCACGCCCACCACGGCGGAGCGCGCCAGCCCGGAGCCCGTGACGTTCCGGGACGTCACCGAGGTCGCGGCCGAGCAGGCGGCAGCGCTGGCCGCCGATGGCGTGGATTTCGCCATCGCTCTCGCCCACACGACGGTCTCGGAAGACGACCGCTTGATCGCCCAGGGCGCGGTTCCGCTGATCCTCGGGGGTGACGACCATGACCTGCGGATCAAATGGTTCGGCGCGACGGCGTTCGTGGAATCGAACAGCCAAGCCGACTTCGTGACTGTCATCGATTTGACGCTCGATCGCGATGACGAGGGCGCGGTGGTCTGGCACGCGTCGTACGACGTCGTGAACACGCTGGGCGTGGAACCCAACGAGACGATCGCTGCTGCCGTAGCCGTCTATGAGGCCCAGCTCGACGAAGAACTGGGCGTGGAGATCGGGACGACGGCGACCGTCCTCGATACCCGTCGCCAGAGCGTGCGATCGGGCGAGAATGCCTTCGGCAATCTGGTGGCCGACGCCATGCGTGCGGCAGTCGGTGCGGATGTCGCGATCACCAATGGCGGCGGCATCCGCGCCGACCGCGAATATGCTGCTGGCACCGTGCTGACCCGCCGCCATATCCAGGAAGAGCTGCCCTTCGGCAATCGCACCGTGCTGTTGGAGATGACCGGTGCAGAGGTCATCGCCGTCCTGGAGAACGGGTTCAGCCGGGTGGAGGATGTTGCCGGCCGATTCCCGCATGTCTCCGGAATCAGCGTCGAATACGACCCCACTCGGGCTCCGGGCGAACGGGTCGTCGCTGTGACCGTCGCCGGCGCACCACTGGACCCTGAGGCGCACTATCTGGTGGCCACCAACGACTACATTGCCGGCGGCGGCGACGGGTATGACACGTTCGCAGCCGGTCGCGTCGTCATCGATGCCACCTCGGGGGACTTCGTGGCCACCCAGGTTATGGCTTTCATCGCCGCGGCCGGAGAGGTCGCACCCGCCGTTGAGGGACGCCTGACAGTCGTCAGCCCGTAGCCCGCGGCGATCCAGAATGCGACGATCAAACGGGAGGCGAGCACCCGCAGTGCCAGGCGCCATCGGGCGCGTCGGCGTCTAGAATTGCCCCGCTTCCACCCGGTCGAGCCCGAACTTCTTCTCAACGGCGCGCGATGCGTGCGCCGCAACCCATATCCGCTTGGCGTGCGACGCCCGATTTCCCGCGCGCCCTAACGGAAACTGCACTGACCATCGGCAAATGAGGCGATCCGTCCGGGCGACCGAGGCGCCAGTCAGTCAGAAACCGCTCTTGTCCCACCGACGATGCTGTGTCTTGCCAGGGAGTTGCGATAGCGTTGCGCCTAGCGCATCCGCCAAGAGGCTGGCCGGACCGATTGGGCAGGCGAAAACGCTCGGGGGCTGATCCATGAAGACATGGCTGTGTTGCGTCGGCCTGTGCCTGATACTGGCCTGTGCGCCGTCAAGCGGTCTGGCGACCGAAGACACACCGGGCACGGTGCCGCACGATGGTTCCAGTCACCTGGGCCTGCACACCGTCTTCGTTCACAGATCGACGGTGATCGACGTCTGCGGCGAAGCCGGCCCGGCACCCAACATGGCCTGCGAAGCCCTGGTATTGGGGCTGTTCAACGGCTTCCTCTACGGCACGATCTACGGCAACTACGTCCACTGCATGCCCGAACAGATCGGACCGGACAAGCTTGTGCCCGTGTTCGTCACCTATGTTCGAAATTCGTCGGCCGCCGACCTGGAGCATGCCGGTTCTCTTATGCTGGACATGATCGAAGCCTTGGGGTGGGGCGGACGGGCTGGCGAAGCCTGCCTTGCCCAAGCGGACCAGGCGGCCGGCGACAGTGGGACGGTGCCTTCCGATGGGGAAGACGCCGGCCCTCTTTCCGACGTCCCGCTCGAAACCCAGGTGGCGAACGCCGACGCGGACAGGGGGGAGCGCGTGTTCCGCAGGTGCAGCGCCTGCCATTCGCCAGACGCCGATGGCCGGTCCCTGATCGGGCCCCGTCTATGGGAGATCGTCGGCCGGCCGGTCGCATCGATCGATGGTTTCCCCTATTCCACCGCGATGATCAGCCATGGCGAGGTGATCAGCACATGGGGCCTAGCGGAGCTGGAGGCCTATCTTCAGAGCCCACGAGACGCCGTGCCTGGAACGATCTCTGCCTTCCCAGGCGTCAGGGATGCGACGGAACGCATCGATCTGCTTGCCTACCTGACATCCCTGGCCGCGGAGTGATTCAGACGGTAGGGCCAAGCTAGACCCAATCTCCGACCCTGTGGCTGACCAGGCGCTCAACCATGTATAAGGTTTTCCGCGCTCGATCGTCGTTCAGAGGCAGGATGCGTCGTGCTGTGCCGTCACGAAATCAACTTTGTTGACCCTTCTGGTCTGGATGCTCTAACCGCGCTTTCGATAAACGACCGCGATAGCAGCGAAAATGGTTAACCAAGTCGACACGGAGGGTTACGAGGGCTTGGTCTGGCCGATTGCCCTGAGCATCTACTTCCGCTGCGAAGACCACGGAGACGGCGTGGCGGAGTTTGAACATCTTGGTGAGAACGATTTCGATCTTCCTTCCGACATGCTGGCCCGGCTCGGAATGATGCGTGAGTGCGATCCGGGGAGAGCGCTTCGACCGCTGCGACACACTTTCAGACCGGGCTGGACGCCAGCCCACGGGCTCCAACTGCAGCGGCATAGGGGCGAGCCAACGGTTTTCGATCTCATTGCCGCAAACTGCTTTTTCGTCTCTTGGGATTCATACAGTAATCGGAAGACCTCGGCAGGCGATGGTCATACGATGACGGAGCTGCCCCGACTGCCGGATATCACTGCAAACCGGCGATCTGCGGGGCCAGACAGGACACGTTTTGCAGAGTTTGCCTTTCGCCTCGGGGCTTCACAGCTCTCTCGCCTCGGTCTCGGCGCGTGGAGGGATGGAGGTGGTTTTGACGTGATCGACCCGCTGTCGGGAAATGGGTCATTTGATTTAATCGATACTTATCAATATACACGAGGAAACTTGATATCACTTCTTGGCAGCAAAGATCTCTTGTACCCACCGAAATGATACGTTGACCGTTCTCCGCTGATGCGCGCCGTCCGACCATACATCGCCGGAATGGGATCCCATTAAGGTCAGGTGTCGATGACGTAGATCGATGCGTGCAGATCGCCGTCCGCCGTGGAAACCTTGGTAATAACCCTGCGATAGCCGGCACCCTCGAACCCGTCGAGACGCGGCCAATGGTCGGTCAGGTCCGGTGATTCGAAGACGTGGACCGTAATCTCCTGCCCGGACGGATCGAGGATCAGACCGGGATAGCCGAGTTCCGCCCCCCAGCCGGCCTGGATCAGCCTGCCCCTGACCGTGCCCTGCAGCCAGCGTCCCGATAAGTCCGCCAACTGGCCATTGTTGACCCGTCCGGGTGCGAGCGTCCCGTAAGTGGCCAGACGCGTCTCCGCCGACGTTTTCGATCCCGTCATCCCGATACGAACTCCATAGACCGAAGCGTCAGGTTCAAGACAAAACCGTCGGAGCGGAGAAAGGGTCGTCCGGCAGCAACGCAAGCATTGCCATGCCACCAGCAGTCACGCCGATCCAGCCTTCCGATCCCAGCAACAAGATCGGGGTATGCCGGGTCCGACCGTTTCCCGGCTCACGCCGTATGGTGCACCTCGGCCACGCCGTAGACCGGTGTCGGCATGCCAGCCTCGCGGGCCTTCAACTGCAAGGACAGGAACTGGGAATAGTGGCGGGACTGGTGCAGGTTGCCGCCGTGGAACCAGAGCGCCTGTTGCTGTGTAGGCTTCCACATGTTGCGCAGCTCACCCTCCCACGGCCCCGGATCCTTCGGAGTGTCAGAGCCCAGGCCCCAGACCTTGCCCACCTTGTCCGCCACCTCCTGGCTGATCAGGTTGGCGGCCCAGCCGTTCATGGAGCCATAGCCAGTGGCGAACACCACCAGATCGGCCGGCAGTTCGGTGCCGTCGTCTAGCACGATGCCGGTTTCGGTGAAGTGGGTGACCTGGCCGGTCTTCAGCTTGATCGAACCGTTCGCGATCAGCTCCGACGTGCCGACATCGATATAGTAGCCCGAACCGCGACGCAGATACTTCAGGAACAGCCCCGTATCGTCGGCGCCGAAATCCAACAGGAAGCCCGCCTTTTCCAGCCGTTCATACAGGTCGGCGTCCCGCTTGCGGGTCTCGTCGCATTGTGGGCGCTGGATGGCTGGCAGCACCTTGTAGGGGATCGAGGCGAAGATCAGGTCCGCCAGATCCGTGGTGATGCCGTTGGCCACTGCCTGCTCCGAATAGAGCGCGCCCAGCGCCAACTCCATCAGCGTCTCAGACTTCACGATATGGGTGGAGGAGCGCTGGACCATGGTGACGTCGATGCCGGCCTCCCACAGCGCACCACAGATGTCGTGGGCGGAGTTGTTGGAGCCGACCACGACGACTTTCTTGCCGACATAGTCGTCCGGTCCCGGGTGGCGGGAGGAATGGTGCCTTTCGCCCTTGAAAATGTCCTGTCCGGGCAGGTTCGGAACGCTCGGCACGCCCGACATGCCCGTGGCCAGCACCAGGTGCTTGGGCTTCAGGATCACCTCTTCGCCGTCCCGGTCGACCACGATGGTCCATTCGCCCGACGCTTCGTCATATTGCGCCGACCGGGCCATCGACCGGGTCCAGTAGTTGAGCTCCATGATCCGGGTATAGCTTTCCAACCAGTCGCCGATCTTGTCCTTGGGGCTGAACACCGGCCAGTGATCGGGGAAGGGCAGGTAGGGCAGGTGGTCGTACCAGACCGGGTCGTGCAGGCAGAGCGACTTGTAGCGCTTGCGCCAGCTGTCGCCGGCGCGGTCGTTCTTCTCTAGGACGATCGTGGGGACGTCGAGGCGCCGAAGGCGCGCCCCCAGCGCAATGCCGCCCTGGCCGCCGCCGATGATCACCACATAGGGCTGGGCCTCGTACCCCAGTTCCGCCGCCTCTCGGGCGCGAGCCTCGGCATAGGTCTCCCGGTCGCGGAAGGCGCCGTGGGCCACGCCATGGTCGCGGGTCGGACCTTTCTTCTCTTCATGCCCTTTGAGCTGTTGGGCCGTGGTCAGCAGCGTCCAGCACGCGCCGTCCTTCAGCCGCACATGGCCCCTGCCCCAGACCGCGTCGGTCTCGAAGGTGAACCAGGCATCGGTCACTCCGTCCGCTTCCGTCGCATCGCCGTCGATCTGCCAGGCTTTCGGATTGACGGCATCAAGGGTGCCGGTGGCCATGTCGCCGATGGCGTCGCGGCCTTCCATCGTCTTGATGTTCCAGGTGAAAGCGACAAGGTCGCGCCAATAGCACTCGTCACCGAACAGTGCCTTCAGCGCCTCAATGTCCCTGGCGTCAAGCGCGGTGGAGAACTTTGCCAGCCAAGTCGATACCTTGCCGGCAGGGGCGTAAGCATCCATGCGATCCTCCCGAATCTTGACGGCTGCGCCGGATTGAACAGGCCGGTCTCTGCCGTAAAGACATCAACATGTAGCCTCATGTCCCGTCTGGCAATCCCGCAGCCGGCCGTCGGCCGAGCCTCAGTCGCAGATCCTCGAGGCCGCCGAAATGGGTGCCGTCGACGAAAACCTGCGTCCAGGCTTAGGCCAGGGCCGTAGCCAGAATGCGCTCGCTAGAGCTTTTGCTGATGCCCTCTAGCGAGCGCAGAACTGGTCGGGTTGGGTTCCACGTCTTCCGTGTAGAACTTCCGCTTCTTGTTTGGACTATTATTCCGCTGCCGCGAAATCTTATTCGGATATCACGGCAAAACGCACAGAGCCTCGATAAGCGTCGTCCCATTGACCGGAGTTGTCACGCAGGCCGAGACGTGCCACGACCTCGACATCCGTGTTGCTCAATTTCCTGGCCTCGACCTCAACAATGACCCGGTGGATATGGTGGTCGTTCTCGTCGAAGCCGATCAAGAACCCCGTCAGGACAGCCGCACAGTTTCCGATCGGATTTGCAAAGCTGATCGAGGTCGTTTGTTCGCGAGGACCGCTGCCCGATTGTGGCGCGAACTCAATCCGGCCGGTACGGATCTCGGCCAACTGGTTGTCGGTGCGCGCGGACCCTACTGCAGCATATCGCAGCAGGCCGTCGTATTGATCGTCCCAGTTTCCGCTTGAGTCACGCAGCCCGTAGGTGCCGGAGACCTGCAGTTGATTTGGCCCCGGGGACTGTCCCTCAAGGTCGGCCTCCAACTGCAGCAGATGGTGGTCCGACGTCGAGAAGCGAGCCATGAATCCCGTGAGACCGACTGCGTTGGAGTCAATGTTGTTCGAGAAACGGACGCTCTCGTTCAGGGTGCGCGGCCCACTCCCGGACGCCGCCGGAAAGTTCAGTGTCCCTCCGAGAGACTGGTCCTGCCTGTCCGTTCCGAGCAGCGTATACCTGACGATGCCCGCATACCTGTCGTCCCAGTTGCCGCTCAGATCGCGCAGCCCGAACTGGCCCGTCACCTCCACTGACTGAGATGACAGATTCCGTGTCCGTAGATCGATGTCAATCGAATGGAGATGGTGGTCGTCGTCGACGAACTGAACGTCAAACCCGGATAGCAACGCGGTCACTTCTTGGGGTGGCCTTGGAAAATTCAACGCCTGTTCAACCACCTGTGGGCCGGCATCTCGAAACGACGGAAAGCCGACTGAGCCTTGCTGTATCATCATGGCGAATTTTCCTTTGAACACTTCTTGTTGCGATCGCTGCGCCCGCTTAGTCGCGACGCAGAGAAGGCAGGCTAACGCCCCTTGCGGAACCTGCTGTGAACGCAACGTGATTCAAGAGGAAACTACACCATAGATATGTAATATTTATCTCTACCGTGCGGTATCAACATCCAGCCTGGCTTGCTGTCCGGCAAGCCGACGGCCGCCCTTCATCCGAGCCTCAGCCGCAGATCTTCAAGGCGGCTGATACTGGCGCCGACGATGAAGATCTGCGGCGGGATCCTCTGTCTCGGCGGTCGAGCGCGAATCTCTTCGGCCACCCCCGGGCTCGGAGATGGCACGCTCGGTGAACGCCAGTCCGCGCTGCTTGAGCACAGCCCTGTCCGCTTTGCATGCGCCTGTCCGTCGGCTAGGCTTACCATGCTGCACTGCAAGAACAGCATCACAGACCGAAACGTGGGACCAGGGTCATGGGCGAAGGCCCGATCTACCGGTATCGACAGTGGCTCGCCGAGGGCGCACTGAAGCCGGACCCGGAGCAGGAACTGGCGGCAGAGAAGCTGCAGCTCTTGCACCACGCGCTGACCAACTACGCCCCACAGAGTGGCGTCACGGGCTGGCGCGCCCGTCTGGGCATCACGCAGCGGCCGAGGGAACCGGCACCACAGGGCCTCTACCTGTTCGGCGGCGTCGGGCGCGGCAAGAGCATGCTGATGGACCTGTTCTTTGAGACAGCGCCGGTCGAAGCCAAGCGCCGCGTCCATTTCCACGCCTTCATGCTGGAGGTGCACGATCGGCTGCACCGCTGGAGGTCCGACCCCCACATACGGCCCCGTATCCGTCGCGCCGGCAAGGACGCCGACGACATCCAGGTACTGGCTCATGTGCTGGCGGAAGAGGTGTGGCTGTTGTGCTTCGACGAATTCCACGTTGTCGACATCGCCGATGCCATGATCCTGGGGCGCCTGTTCACCCAGCTTTTCGAGCGGGGCGTGGTGGTCATCGCCACGTCGAACTGGCCGCCTGACGATCTGTACAAGGATGGCCTGCAGCGTGACCTGTTTCTGCCCTTCATCGCGCTCTTGAAAGAAAAGCTGGATGTACTGGAGCTGGACCACGGCATCGACTACCGCATCGAGCGGCTGAAGGGCCAGCAGCTCTACCACCATCCGCTCGGCGCGGCCGCGAGCCGGGCGCTGGCCCGCGCGTTCAACGAAATCACCGACGGTGCGGAGCCTGCGCCCGACCATATCGTCTTGAAGGGCCGCCGGCTGGAGATCCCGCGCGCGGCCCGCGGGGCTGCCTGGTTTGCCTATGAAGACCTATGCGAGCGCCCGCTGGGGCCGGCCGACTATCTGGAACTGGCGGTGCAGTATCACACGGTACTGGTGGACGGCGTGCCCCGCTTCACCGAGGATATGCGCAACGCCGCCAAGCGCTTCATCACGCTGATCGACGCGCTCTACGAGCACCGGTGTTATGCGATCATCGCCGCCGAGGTGCCGCCCGACCGGCTGAACGGCACCGAAACGCACGCGCTGGAGTTCACGCGCACGGTTAGCCGCATCATCGAGATGCAGGCGGAGGACTATCGCCAGCGCCCCCACCTGACCTGAGGCGTCTGCGGATCAGCAGGTCCGACGCAAGCCAGATGGCCCCGCCCGCCAGCCCGGCGGCCGCCAACACCGCGCCGAACACAAGCGACACCGCCACGGCGGCATCCGCGGCGACGCCGGTATAGCCGAGGCCGATCACCATCGCGCCCTCGCGCACGCCCCAGCCCGCGATCGAGATCGGGGCGAGCGCGATGATCAGCACGGCGGGCCCGATCACCAGGAACTGGCCGAGGCTCGCCGGCGTTTCGAACAACCATCCGATCGCAGCCAGGATCAGGATCGAGCCGAAATGCATGGCGATAGAGATCAGCAGGGTGGCCGACAGCGTGCTTGGTGCGCCCAGCAGCCGGCGCGCTGCCAGCCCGAGATGTTTCAGGCCCACCAGCGGCTTCCATCGCACCCAACGCCCCGGAAACCAGCCGAGGCCGATCAGCACCACGACACCCCCCATTCCGGCCGCGCAGAGCATCAACACGGACCACGCGGCCATGCTGCCGCCGGTCAACGGGAACAGCCATGGCAAGCCGCAGAGCACGATCAGCACCAGCGCAACCAACGCCACCACCCTGTCCAGCACCACGCTTGCGATGGCGTCGCCGGGCCGCGCGCCGTACTTGAAGGCCCCCCAGCCGCGCACGGCATCGGCCCCCAGGGTTGAAGGCACGGCCTGCAGGAAGAACAGGCTTAGGAAGACGATGCGCACCGCCGGATACGGACGGCGATGCCCTTCGAGCATCGCGAGGATGCGTCGCCACCGCCATGCCTGGGCCACCCCCAAACCCAGCATGGCCGCAACCAGTCCGGCCAAAGGCCATACCGGAACATCGGCCAGCCTGCCCATCAGCGCGTCGCGGTCGACCCCGCTCAGCACCCAGACGAGAAGGGCCACCGACAGGCCAAGCTTGACCGCCAGGCGCGCCAGCATGCGCCAACGGCTCACGGGTGCCTTACCGGCCGTCGCTTCAGCCGTCACGGCAAAGCACCAAGAGCAGTCGGAATCCCATGAGCCGGCCGACAACCGGCTCAAGCCCCCGTTCAAGCCAGAGCGCGGCCGGCACCAGACCTGCGGGGATCAGGCTCCATGACCGGAAACCGCCGGACAGCGGGTAGGCCAGCAGGCTGAGGTATCTGGCCTCAGCCAGCGACAAGTCCGGCACCGTCTGCCGCAAGGCGTCGGCGTGACGACGGACCAGCAGGCTGGCAACGGCCTGATTGGCGTCGAACGGGTCGCGATCGGGGCTCAGCGGGCCATCGGCAAGCGGGTCGGCGGCCATGTCCACCGGTTCGGGATGAAAGCGGTGGTAGAAGGGGTGGCTGAGCGTCGTGATCGCCGGCTCCAGCAAGATCAGGCGGCCGCCGGACGAAAGGACACGCGCGGCCTCGCGCAGGAACCGGACCGGCCGTTCGATATGGTGCAGCACGTCGACGGCCACGATGTTGGCGAAGCTGGCGGCAGTGAACGGCAGCGCCTGTGCGTCCGCCGTCACGTCCAGCCAGGGCAGATCCACGATATCGCTCGATACGACATCGGGCAGCACGGCCTTCAGATTGCCCGAACCACCGCCCACCTCCAGCGTCCGCCCGGGCCGGCAGCGCTCGACAATACGGCTGTAATAGTCGCGGTAGATCGCGCGCAGAACCGGCTTGTCTTCCCAGGTCTGCCGCTGCGCGTGCAGCCGGCTCACAGCGCCTTCAGCTTTCGATAGGCGAACAGCACCATGCGCAACAGCAGCCAGCCATGGCGGAACCGGGAAATCTGCGTGGAGCCATAGCTGCGCGCGGCATAGCGCACGGGCACTTCGACGATTTTCAGGTTCAGCCGCGCCGCGCCGAAGATCAGGTCGAAATCACCGAACGGATCGAACTCGCCGAAATAGTCGCGGTTGGCGGCAACCCGACGGTAGGCGCTGCGGGTCAGCACCTTGGTACCGCACAGCGTGTCGGTGAACGTCTGGTTCAGGAGATACGAGAAGATCGAGGCGAACACCCGGTTGGCCCAATAGTTCAGGAACCGCATGGCCTCGCGTTCCATGGGATAGACGAAGCGGGTGCCGTTGACGAACTCGGCCTTGCCGCGCTCGACCAGCCGATGGAATTTGGGGATGTCTTCGGGCGGCACCGTCAAGTCGGCGTCGAGGATGATCAGCACGTCGCCCGATGCGGCGTCGAAGGCGGCCCGCACGGCATCGCCCTTGCCCTTGCCCGGCTGCTGCAGGCAGGTGATCTTCAGGTCGGGATAGGCGTCGCGGACGCGCAAGATCTCATCCCAGGTGCCGTCGCTGCTGTGGCCTTCGACGAACACGATCTCCTGCTCCGGCGCGAATTGCGGCAGGCGCTGCACTGCCGCTTCGATGTTCCCCTTCTCGTTCCGGCACGGCACGACGACGGAGCAGGACATGGCCCGCGCCTCCCGCTTGTCGACAGACCGTGCGACCACGTAGTGGCGCAGGCACAAGCGGCGGATCACCGGCAGCGGGGCCAGGAACCGGTTGATCAGGCTCCCCAGCCCGAACAGACGATAGGGCACCGCCATGCGCCATTCGCGTTTGATGGGCTCGAACCCGCCAAGGCTGAGGAGGTTCAGAATCTCGGCCGACGAAAGCCAGTTGATCTGACCGGACGGCATGCGCGAACGCGTTGCCGTCGCCAGCTTCAGCGGCGGTTCCCACAGATGGGAGTAATGGGCGATCACGATCCGCGTCTGCGGGCCCGACAGCGCCTGCAGCCGTTCCAGCGCGGTCTGGCAGTCGTCGAGATAGCCCAACGTGTCCGACAGGATGATGGCGTCGAACGGCCCCCGCGACGCGAGTGTGTCGATCAGCGCGGGGTCTTCCAGATCGCCTTCCACGAAATCGAGATCGGGATGCAGCTTGCGCGCCTCCGCCACCATCTCGGCACTGAAGTCCACGCCCACACCCTCCGCCGGCTCCAGCGCCGCCAGAAGGCGTCCCGTCCCACAGCCCAGATCCAGCACCTTCTGCCCAGGCGGGACCAGGAACCGCATGTAACTGAGATCGTTGCGGTGAAAGTACGGATTGCGGTCGATCCAACGCTCGCGCTCCGGCGCCAGACGGTCGAACAGGGCGCGGATATCGGTTTTGTGGGCCGTGGGCTGAAAAGCAGGCTCGAAGGGCATGGTCTACGGGGTGTCGGTGACGGTTGGGTGAATCTGATCGACCAAGAGCACGTTTGCGACGCGCCGTCCACAACCGCGGATCGGGCCCACAGGCTGGGTGTCCCCTGGGATCGCCAGCCAGCTCATCTGGCCAAGTGCGGGATTCCAGCGCCGGGTCAGCACGAACGGCGGCGGCACGTCGACCGTCAGTCGGGTATCGTTGTCGGCCGCGAAGGCGCCGGCCCGGCGGAACGCCCGCTCGGTTGACCGCGGGTCGCCGTCCGGCAGCACGACGATGCTGCCGTCGGCCCGGTCCAGCACCGCGATGGGCAGACGATCGCCTTCGCAGACCGGTGGTTCGACCGCCGCAGTCGGACGACCCGCGTAAAAGGGCACGGCGGGCGCGATCAGAAGGCCGATGGCCAAGAGCAGCGCAAGACTCGGCGCCGCCAGGACCGACTTCGGTTCCGACGTCTGCCTGGCGCCTCCGAGATACGACAGGATCGCGACCAGGCCGATGCCGATCAAGGCGCCCGTGGCCGGAATGCTTGCCGCAAATACGCGCGTCCCGCCGTCAGCCAACATCGGCACCGACAGGAACACACCCAGTTGGATGGCAAGCAGAAGGGCGCATTGGGCTTGCGCCCGATGCCGCCAGGCATGCCACAGTCCGGCCAATGTCAGAATCAGCGCAACGGACCGCGAGACCGGATCGTCGTAGAACTCGTGCCAGTCCGTGTTGATGAAGAAGTCGTTGTAGGTGTCGATCACCCCATGAAGCGCGGTCAGCGGCGCATCGGCAGCCCTTTCCAGAGCCAGTCGGTACATCTCACGATATCTGTCTGCGGAGATGGCGATATCCTGCACCTCGGGATGATCGCGGTAGACCTGCAGCCAGCCCTCGTTGCCGACGACGACGCCGTAGAGCGTCGGCGCGAAATTGCCGAACGGCAGCCCGTCTTCGGTCCCGTAGGCACGATCCAGGGCGGCGCCGGCGACGAAACCGCTCGCCGTTGCTGCAAGCGTCCACACCAGCGTCGCGGCGACCGAAAGCCGGCCGCGCCGGCGAACGCGCCATGTCAGCCATAGCACCAGGATCGGCAGGACGAGGAGGGCACCCGCCCTGGCATTCATGCCCAGCGAGAGGGCGACCAGACCGGCCGCAATCAGCCCGGCACGGTCGCGCCTGACACCCTCCCACAGCAGTGCGAAGGCCAGCGCCCCCAGCGCGAGCCCCAAATTCTCCGACAGGAACGAACCGATATGCCAGTGGTAGAAGGTCAGCAGGGCGGCAAAGCAGGGCAACGCAGCCGCCAGACCGTGCGTCGAGGCCACGGCCCGCGATGCTAGGAAAACCGCACTGGCGTTCAACCAGACGAAGACAAGCTGGGCGACGACGACGCTGCCCCCGCTGGCAGCAAACAGCGCGCCCAGGGCGGCAACGGTGAACGGGCGGCGCGCACCGAATTCATCCAGCTCGCCCAACTGCCAGAGGCGGTAGGCCCCTCCTTCATAGGCAGACGCATCGAAGCGTTGCAGCGTACCCAGCAGCACATTGTCGCCGTCGGGCCCGCCCGCCCACATCGCAGCCAGAGGCAGCCCAAAGACCGCGAGGGCCAGCGCATATCCGGCAAGGACCGCGATCGGACTCCGCGAAGTCGGAAGCCGGCCGAGGCCCGCCAGACACGCAGCGGTCAGGCACAGGGCAGAGACGAGTACCGGCCAATGGGCCATCAGGCCGCCCGTCGGCACCGGCAGCCTCGGCAGCAGCAGAGCCCACGCGACCGCAAGGGCTGCGGCCGCTGCCGCGCAGGCCGCCTTCGTGCCGCCGTCGCGGGCGGCAGAGCCGGTATCGATGGGTCGGAGAATCTGCATCGTTCCTGAAGGGCGGTCCTTTATCCGGATCCGCCGGTCGCCCTGGTCCGTCAATCGCCTGCGTCCCGGATCCCGGAACGCGAGCTTTGCCTTGCGGCCTTCTCTAGGTCCGTTCACCTCGCGGCTGCACGATAGTCATCGGCGATGCACAGGCAAGGGGCCTTGTGACGGCTCGTGTTCATCCGATGAACATATGGCTTGACACCTTCCGGGCGGCAGTGAAGATACCGCGGTGCAGTCCTCCCGGCGCGTGAGCTTCTCACCGCCGTGGCGGTAGCGTGTCCTCATGCCCCGTCATCGAGGGCAGGCCACGCGTAACCGCGAAGGTGGTCCGATTGCCGAAGACGGCCGGGCCATGAATGAAACAGTCAGCGCGATATGACCGACACTCCCTATACGCTGGCCGGCCGTTCGATCCTGGTGACCGGAGCCACCGGATCGTTCGGCAGGCGTTTTGTCGAGACGATCCTGAGGGATCATCAGCCCCGCCGACTCGTGGTCTTCAGCCGGGACGAACTGAAACAGTTCGAAATGGCCCATGATCTGAGTGAGGAGCGATTCCCGGCTCTGCGCTATTTCATCGGCGATGTCCGCGACCGCGAACGTCTGATGCGTGCCTGCGCCAATGTCGACGTGGTCGTGCACGCCGCCGCGATGAAGCACATCACCGCGGCGGAATACAATCCGACCGAGTGCATCGCCACCAACGTGATCGGCGCACAGAATCTCATCGACGCCGCCATCGCCAACGATGTGGATCGCGTCGTTGCCCTGTCGACCGACAAGGCGGCGAACCCCATCAATCTCTACGGCGCGACCAAATTGTGCTCCGACAAGCTGTTCGTGGCGGCCAACAACCTGGCGGGCCGGCATCGCACCCGCTTCGCCGTCGTGCGCTATGGCAATGTCATGGGCTCCCGCGGCAGCGTCGTTCCCTTCTTCAAGCGGCTCTTGGCGGACGGGCAGCGGGAGCTGCCGGTGACCCATGAGGAGATGACACGCTTCGTGATCACGCTCGATCAAGGGGTGGCCTTCGTCGTGCGGGCGATCTCGGAGATGACGGGCGGCGAGCTTTTGGTACCGAAGCTGCCCAGCTTGCGCGTCATGGATCTGGTGCGCGTGTTGGATGCCGAGGCGACTCACAGAATCATCGGGGTGCGGCCCGGCGAAAAGATCCACGAAGTGATGATCCCGTTCGAGGAAAGCCGCAACTGCGTGGACATGGGGGATCACTACATCCTTCAGCCATCCCATCACTGGTGGAACGTCAAGGCGTTCATGAACCGGATTCGGGAGAAGGGACGCGCCGTGGAGAGCCCGTTCGAATACTCCAGCGACAACAACACGTCCTGGCTGGACGACACGGCGATTGCGGAATTAGTGGCCGGCATCCCGGCGGCGTGAGGCGCGCGCATCGAGACCAGAAGACGGATCGGCCGTAGCACTTCAGCCGGCGTGCCGCTGAGTGCCGTCAACAGCCTGAATTCCATCGCGAGGTGCTGTTGCCAGGCTCTCGCGTTGTTTGCGTGAGCGCAATCGGCCATCCTTTTCGGTGAGTGACTTACAGTTCTGCCCTTGCCTGCTGACGGTTGACTGGGGCACCGTCCGGTACGCGGCAGTTCTGCCGAGCGCAATCGAGACAGGAAGCCGAATTGGCCGTGGCAGGCAAGAGGTCGCATTGGGGTCTGCGTGTCGCCGCCCGACGGTCGGACAGGGCGCGGTTGAGCCGGTGCCTCGCCCTGGCGGAAGCCCTGGAGCGGAAGGGCCGGCCGGTCCGGTTCTTCATCGACGAGCCCCAAGCGCATTGGCCCGGTATCGGCAGACGGCTGCCGGAATGGCAGCCGGAGCCGGAGCCGACGGATGCCCAAACCCTGTTGACCGCCATTGCTGCCGGAGAGATCGAAGCTTGCGTCTTCGACGGCGACGCGTTCGACGCCCGGTGCATCGAGCGTGCCGCCAACTACGTTCTGAGCATTGAGATCGACGAAGCCTACCGCCAGCCGCGCGGGCACGTGATCGTCAATCCCGGTCTGACGGCGGATCCGGCGCGATACATGCTGCCACCGGATCGTATTCTCTGCGGTGTCGGTTTCGCACCCCTGCGCCGCAGTCTTGCGGACGTACGCCGCGCGATCCAACGTCGGCTGGCCGATGGCGCAATTGCGCAGCCGGCCGATCGGCTCTTGGTCACACTCGACACGTCGGAGTCGACCGAAGGGACGGCTCTGGTCCTGGACGCCCTCTCGCTTGTTCCGAAACGGGGTGTCGTCATCGTTATCCTGGACAGCCGGGCCCCCCAACTGGATGCCGTGATGCGCCGTGTGACCGCCATGGAAGCCGTGATGGTCGAGATCGACGTTTACGACCTCTGCGACTATTACCAGGCAAGCGATCTGGTCATCGGCGATGGCGGCGATCTGCTGCTGGAGCGCATGTGCTGCGGTATGCCTTCCATCTCGCTGGCGATGACTGCGGAGCAGCAGCAGTCGATCGCCCATGCCACTTCCGCAGGCGCGACGGTGGACGGAGGCGCAGTCTGGTCGCAGGGCAAGGTCTCGCTGGCCGAAGCCATTATGGAGCTGATCGCGGATGGCGATCGGCGCGGCAGAATGGCGAGGGCGGGCATCGATCTGGTCGATGCCTTCGGTGCCGACCGGACGGCAGATGCCCTGATCAATCTCCACCAACGGCTCGGAGCCGACTGAGCAGCCCGCCAGAACGTGAGGCGAGACGCCGGTGGACCGAATGGGCGCAATCGGGCATCGTGATTGTGTGCACTGTGAGGGCGATGAACGCCCGATGTTCTCTCACGTGAGCTGAGAGTTTCCATGTCGATGGGTTTCGATATCGCGGGGCGGGCGGTCGGCGCGGGCCATCCGGTCTTTGTCATAGCCGAGATCGGCATCAATCACGGCGGCGACGAAGGTACGGCCGCCGCCATGATCGAAGCGGCGGCCAAGGCCGGTGCCGATGCCGTCAAACTGCAGACCGTCTCCGTCGATGACAGCTACCAGCCCGGCACGCCGTCTTACGAGGAATTCCAGGGCAAGGCTTTCGCGCTCGATGCGTTGAACCGGCTTGGCCGTATTGCCCGGCAGCATGGCATCATCCTGTTTTCCACACCGGGCGACGTGCCAAGCGTGGAGCTGATGCTGGCGGCCGGCATGCCCGCCATCAAGATTTCGTCCGGGTTGTTGACCAACCTGCCGTTGATCCGACGTGCTGCCGCAACCGGCCTGCCGCTGATCGTCTCCACCGGGATGGCACGGCTGTCGGAGGTGGAAGCCGCCGTTGCTGCCGCCGAGGGGACCGGCGCACGGGGCTTAGCGATCCTGCAGTGCACGTCGCTCTATCCTGCCCCGGCCGGCACATTGAATCTCCGCGCGATCCCCGCGATGGCGGCGCATTTCCGCTGGCCGGTCGGGTACTCGGACCACTATCAGGGCGATACGGCCTGTGTCGCTGCCGTTGCGCTTGGGGCCACGCTGATCGAAAAGCACTTCACTCTGGACAGTCACATGCCGGGGGCCGACCACAGCATTTCCGCCGAGCCTGAGGACTTCGCCCGGCTGGTGGCGGGCGTGCGGGAGGTGGAGCGCATGCTGGGCTTCGCCCAGAAGGCACCGGTGCCGGATGAGGAGCCGTTGCGCGGCGGCCGATACCGCTTTCTCGTCGCGCGGCGCTTCATCTCGGCCGGCAAGGCGCTGGAGGAAGCCGACATCGCCATGAAGCGCACCAAATCGGGCGAAGGCGTCATGCCCGCGAACGAACTGGATCGCGTGCTCGGCCATGTCGCCAAGCGGCCCATCGCGCCGGGCGAAATCCTCCGACCGGAATTCGTGGAGGGTTTGTGACCATACCGTTCCGCGTCCTCCTCACCTCGGTGGGGGGAGCGATGTCGCCGTTGACCATTCGCACGCTTCAGACCAGCGAACGGCATCGCGTGTCGGTGATCGGCGTCGATCAAAGTGCCGATGCCATCGGGCGGCACTTCGCCGATGTGTTCTCCGTTGTCCCGAACGGCGCCGATCCTGCCTATGCCGAAGCTGTCCTGGACGTGGCGGCGCGGCATGGCGCCGATCTGATCCTCCCGTGTTCGGATGAAGAGGCGTTGGCGTTGGCGGCGATTGCCGACCGGGTGGCTGCGGCGGGGCATCTGCTGGCCTGCGCCCCGGAAGGCACGCTTCGCCGCATGTCCGACAAGGCGGCGTCTTTTCGCCTGCTGGGCGATCACGGCCTGCCCGTACCGCGTTGGCAGGTCGCGGAGCGGCCGGACGAGGTGCGCGATGCCGTCGGTTCTGTAGCCGAGGCCAGTGGCGGAGAGTTCGCCGTCAAGCCAGCGAAGTCGCGTGGGGGCCGAAACGTCTATGTCGCCCGGTTCGACATCGATGGCACCGAGGCGGTCAACGACGGACGCGAGACGCACTGCCATCCGCGGGTGTTCCGCGAGCGGTATCTGGACGAGGTTGCCGAGATGGCGCCGGTCATGGTGATGGAGCGCCTGCAGCCGCCGGCCTGGGACATCGATGTGTTGACCTGGCAGGGGCGCGTGCTGCGATCGGCACCACGCCGGCGCATCAACCCGGCCGGCATTCCCTTCCGGGGCGGCGTCGTGGAAGGCGATGCTCGGCTGCTGGCGCTGGGCGAGCGTGTCACCGCCGCGCTGGAGCTCTCCTGGCTCTATGACTACGACATCATGTCCGACAGGAACGGCGATCCCCGGATCATCGAGCTGAACCCGCGCCCCAGCGGCAGCATTGCCGCGGCGACAGCCGCCGGCGTGCCGCTCTTGGACGATCTGGTCTCACTGGCCAAGGGGGAGAGCCTGCCACCCCTGCCACCGCCGGCGACCCGCACGGTGCTGCCGTACATGGCCGTTACCGTGGTTGAGGGGGAGCTGTGAGCGGGCCGGTCGTCGCCATCGTGCAGGCGCGGATGACGTCGAGCCGGCTGCCCGGCAAGGTGATGGCCGATGTGGGCGGCCGGCCGCTGATCGGCTGGGTGTTGCACCGCGTGCGCAAGGCGCGCCTGGTGTCGGATGTCTGGCTTGCCTGCACGGTCGATGTTGCCGACGATCCGCTGGCGGCCTATGCCGAGCGTGAGGGGTTTTCCGTTTTCCGCGGCTCGGAAGCCGATGTGCTGAGCCGCTTCGTCGGCGTCGCCCGGGCAACCGGGGCCGAGGCGATCGTGCGGATCAGCGGCGACTGCCCGCTGATCGATCCGGGTGTGATCGACGATGCGGTGGCGCAGTTTCAGCGCGATGGCGCGGACTATACGTCGAACGGCCTGAAGCGGTCCTACCCCGACGGCCTCGATGTGGAGGTGTTCACGCGTGACGCCCTCGACCGGGCCGACCGCGAAGCGACGGACCCGTTCCTGCGGGGGCATGTGACGCCCTATATCCACGGCCGTCTGAAGGACAGGCTGCCGGCCGGCGATTTCACGCGAACGCATCTGGTGACGGACACGGACTTCACCCATCTGCGCTGGACGGTCGACGAGCCGGAGGATCTGGAGTTCATGCGCCGCGTGGTGCCGATGCTGCCGGAGGATTTCCGGTGGATCGATGTCGTCGCCGCGCTGACGCGAGAGCCGGCGCTGAGCCGCATCAACGGCCATCGCCGCCCCTATATCGGGACCGAACGCGATCTGGTGGCGCATGGCCATGCCGAGCGCCAACAGCGCGGCTTCGCCCGGTCCGATGCCCTGTTCGAGAAGGCGAGCGCCCTGATCCCGCTGGCGAGCCAGACTTTCTCCAAGAGCCACCAGCAGGTGGTGAAGGGCGCGGCGCCGCTGTTCATCGTCAGCGGCCGGGGCTGCCGCATTCGGGACGTCGACGGTAACGAATACATCGATTACGTCATGGGCCTGCTGCCGGCGATCCTCGGCTACGGGGATGCGGATGTGGATGCCGCCATCGAACGCCAGCTCGCCAACGGCATCACCTTCTCGCTCGCAAGCCCGTTGGAGACGGAGCTGGCGGAACGCCTGGTCCGCCTGATCCCCTGCGCGGAACAGGTGCGCTTCGGCAAGAACGGATCCGATGCGACCACGGCGGCGGTGCGGCTGGCGCGGGCCCATACCGGTCGCGACAAGGTGATCATGGCCGGCTATCACGGCTGGCATGACTGGTACATCGGCACCACGGCGCGCGATCTGGGGGTTCCGGAAGCCGTCAAGGCGCTGTCGTGCAAGGTGCCCTTCAACGATCTCGACGCGGTCGACCGCCTGTTGGCCGCCGACCCAGATGGCTTCGCTGCGATCATCCTGGAACCGGCCGGCACCGTCCCGCCGACGCCAGGCTATCTTGAGGGGCTTCGGGCGCTGGCCCACCGGTACGGCACGGTGCTGATCTTCGACGAGATCGTGACCGGCTTCCGCATGCATATGGGCGGCGCGCAGGCGTATTACGGCGTGGCGCCGGATCTCGCCTGCTTCGGCAAGGCCATGGCCAACGGCATGCCGATCGCCGCCGTCGTCGGCCGCGCCGACATCATGGCGCGGATGGAAGATATCTTCTTCTCCGCCACCTTCGGCGGCGAGACGCTGTCGATCGCCGCGGCGATCGCGACGCTCGACAAGCTGGAACGCGAGGATGTCCCAGGCCGGCTGTGGCGGCGCGGGGACGGCCTGCGCGATGCGGCCAATCAATTGTTCGACCGTATCGGGCTGGGCAATTCGATCCGCTTCGAAGGCGAAGGATGGTGGCCGCGCCTGTCCGTTGGGGCAGGGCCAACCGACGCCAACATCATCCGCAGTCTGCTACGGCAGGAATTCATCGCCGAAGGCCTCTATCTGCTGTCGTCGTTGAACCTTTCGCTTGCCCACGATCGGGACGTCGTGGTGCGGGACACGCTGACGGCGATGGAGGCGGCCCTGGCCCGCGTCGCCGAAGCGCTCGATGATGCCGACCCGGCGGCGCACCTGAAGGGGCCGCCGATCCAGCAAACCTTCTCGGTCAGATGACAGAGCCCGCGCTGACACTGCGCCCCGCGACCTGGGCCGACTGCGAGCGCCTGTTCGCCTGGGTAAACTCGCCCGATTCACTGCGAAACAAGCGGCTGACCCGGTCGACGATCCCCTATGAAACTCACCGCCAGTGGCTCGAGCGGCGCCTCGCGGCGCCGGATGTGATCCTGCTGATTGCTGAAGAACGAGGGTTGCCGGTCGGTCAGGTGCGGCTTGAAGCGCGGGACGACGCGCACGAGGTGGACATCTTCGTCATCGCCGAAGCGCGGGGCCGCGGCATCGCTGCTGCAGCGATCGAGGACGCCTTGGGACGCCTCTGGCATCGCGACGCAGACGCGAAAGCGCGGGCCCTGGTGCGTCGGGACAACACCGCGTCGGCCCGTCTGTTCGAACGCCTGGGCTTCAGCAGGGTCGGCGTGGATGGTGACCATACGCTGTACGAGCGTGCGCCGGCCCAAGGTGCGGCGTGAGCCCCGTCATACCTGTAACGGCGTCGGAGCCTGACGATCGGAAACTGACCCGTCCCGCGACGATCGACCTCGCGCCCGAAGACGGCTGGCGCACGATCGCGACCGGGCCCGTGTCCGTCCATCTGTTCGGCCACCTGTTTTCGCCCGGCGAGACGGAAGCAGCGGCTGCCATAACGGCGGCCGGTGGCGATACCGAGCGCACGAAAGTGGCGCTGACACGGCTCGACGGTCATTTCGCGCTGATGGCGGAAGGCGCCGGTTGGGTGCTGGCGGCCGTCGACCGCGTGCGCAGTTCGCCGCTGATGTTCGTGCCGGCAGGGGCACCGCCTCTCGTCGGTCCGCGCAGCCCCCGCCTGGTGGCGCGCACCGGCATCGAGACCTCCGGTGATGCCATCGATCGGAACGGGGCCGTGGCGCTCGCCATGTCCGGCTATACCATCGGTGGCGACACGCTCTATCAGGATCTGCGGCAGCTTCGCCCCGGAGAGGCGGTGCTGTTCCGCACGGGCAAGGCGCCGCAGCTTCTGCGGTATCACCTGTATACGCCCTGGCGAACGACCGAGGCTGACGGGGACAGCCTTTCCCGAGATCTCCACGACCTGACGCTGTCCATTCTCGACAAGCACCGGCAATCGGTGGGCGGCAGAACGATCGCCCTCCCCCTCAGTGCGGGCATGGATTCTCGCCTGATTGCGTCCGGCCTTGCGGCACTGGGACATCGCGATGTCCGCTGCTTTTCCTACGGGCTGCCGGGAAACCATGAGGCGGAGGCGGCACGGCGTATCGCCCGGCGGCTGGGCTATCCGTGGACCTTCGTGCCGCTGTCGGTCGCCCGGCAGCGGGCGTATTTCCGCAGCAACGCCTTTCGCGCCTTTCTGCAATACGCCGATTGCTGTGCGTCCACACCCTTTCCGCAAGACCAGCTGGCGATCGCAACGCTGAAGAACAGCGGCTGGCTGCCGGCCGATGCCGTGATCGTCAACGGCAACTCCGGCGACTTCATATCCGGCGGGCACATTCCTGCGGGCCTTGGCGGGCCGTCGCCGGATGCCGCGGCTCAGGTCCTCGATGCCCACATCACCAAGCACTATCGGCTCTGGCACGTCCTTGACCGCACCGACACACGTGCCGCCTTGGAAGCACGCCTCAGAGAAGAATGGCGCGCAGCCGGGATTGCGGACACGACGGATGCCGCGCCGCATGGGCTGGCAGAATTCCTGGAATTCCAGGATCGCCAGGTCAAATTCGTCATCTCCGGCCAGCGCACCTATGAGCATTTCGGCCTGGACTGGCGCCTGCCGCTTTGGGATACCCAGTATCTCGATTTCTGGGAACGGGTACCCGCAGCGGCCAAGAGAGGCCAGCGCCTCTACCGCGACATGCTGACGGCCGCCGACTGGGGCGGCGTGTGGCGCGACTGGCCCGTCAATGCCAAGACCATCCGACCGCGATGGATCGTCCCGCTGCGGCTCGCGGCCAAGGCGGTGCATGCACCTCTGGGACGGGACCGGTGGCACCGGTTCGAGCGGCGCTGGTTCCAGTACTGGATGGAGCTGACCTGCAATCCGGCGATCGTGCCCTATTCCGCGTATGTCCGTGACCGCCGCGGCCACCTGCATTCGATCTCGTGGCATACGCAAGCCTATCTCGCCGATAAGGGACTTGCCTTCGACGGTACGCCCGTACGTCAGGGACCTTCGATGCTGTGACCGCCAGGCGTACGCTGCATATCGACATCGAAGGCGGATGGGGCGGTTCGTCCCGCAGTCTGTTCGAGCTGATATCGCGCCTCGACCGCGATCGCATCGCACCCCTGGTCGCCCATCGGGAGGTCGGGCCGCTGGTGGACTGGTACCGGCGGATCGGCGTGCCAACCGTTCATGTGCCTGAGATTGGCAGCTATGTGCCCCGCCGCGGCACCGGCCTGAAGATCCTGCTGGCGTCTCTGCCCCGGCTGCGGCGGCTGGGACGGGCGGCCGAGCGGCTGACGGGCCTTGCGGGCGACCATGGCGCAGAGGTGATCCATCTGAATTATGAGGGCCTCTTCCTGCTGGCCGGCCGCCTGAAGACGCGCACACACCTGCCGATGATCGGCCATTGCCGTGCCCTGTGGCCGGAAGACCGCTGGGGGCGCTGGCTGGCCCGGTCGCTGGCCCGGTGCGTTGACCGGCTGTTCTTCATCTCCCCACAGGAAGAGGGGCGGTTCCGTCGGCTATCCGGCTCTGCAGGAAAGGGGGTTCCTGGCTCGGTCATGTGGAACATCGCGCCGGAGCCCCTGCCCCGCGTGCCCGACACCGAGCGCCCGTTTGCCGTCTATTTCGGCAATCTCGACCCGTCGAAGGGCACCGACCGCATGGTCGATATCGCCGAGGCGCTTGAGCGCAGGGGGGCACCGCCGATTACGCTGAAGGTCTTCGGCCGCGCGCGCAGCAAGAGCAGCTTTGCCGCCGAGCTGCAGGCGCGCTGTGCCCGCGCGGGTCTGGCGGACCGCATCGAGCTTTGCGGCTACGCGTCCGATCCCGCGCCGATCCTGGCGGCGGCCACAGCCCTTGTACGTCCCTCGCGCGAAAACGACCCTTGGGGCCGCGACGTGATCGAGGCGGCTCGCTTCGGCGTGCCTGTGCTGGCGACAGGGTCGTTCACCGGCGTGGTCGAACCCGGGGTCACCGGGTATCTTTTCGATCCATTCGACGCCGAGGCCGTGGCCGAACGGCTGGATGCCCTGGTCCGCCAGCCGGAGTTGGCGCAGCAGCTCGGCACGGCCGCGCGGAAGAAGGGCGAACGCCAGTTTTCGGGCCGCAGTCAGGCGGCCGAGTTCACCGGCGCCGTGGAAAACCTGGCACAGGCGGGCGCGGGGATATCTGCGTTGGCGCAAGAGCGGCGTCGGCGCGTATGAGCGCCGTCTGGATCCTGTGCATCCACGACGGCAACAAATGCAGGGCCAGCCTCGGCTGCGGGCATCGCCTGATCGCGTCGGTCCCGTTCGTGGCACCGGTTGCCATCGGCGCGTACCAGTTGCTAGGAGACCTAATGGCAATGGCTGGCCGAGGGCCGAGATGACCATGGTTCCGCCGCGCGTCGCGGTCATCGGTGCCGGCCCTTGGGGCCGAAACCACGTGCGAAGCTTTCACGCTCTGGGGACGCTGACGGCATTTGCCGAAGCGGATGCCCAAGTCCGCGGGCGGATCGCCGCAGAGTATCCCGATGCCAGACCCTACGACGATGCGATCGCGCTGCTGCAGGCAGATGATGTCGATGCCGTGGTCATCGCGACACCGGCGGCCACGCATGGAAGACTGGCCGACATCTCCTTGCGGGCCGGCAAGCATGTATTCGTCGAGAAGCCGTTATGTCTCGATATTGCTGAGGGGCGCCGCCTGACGGCATTCGCAGATGACAGCCGGCTGACCCTCATGGTGGGCCATCTGCTTCTCTATCACCCGGTCTTCCGGGTGTTGAAGCGGCTCGTCAGCGACGGGGCGTTGGGCGATCTGCGCTACCTCTATTCCAATCGGGCCAATCTTGGCCGGATCCGGCGGGAAGAGAATTCGCTTTGGTCGTTCGCACCGCACGACATCTCCATGATTCTGTCCCTGGCCGGCGTGATGCCCGAGCGGGTTTTTGCCAGCGAGACTAGCCACCTGACCCCCGGGGTCGCGGACACGACGCTGTCGCATCTCTGGTTTCCGGAGGGGATAAACGCACACATCTTCGTTTCGTGGCTTCATCCCTATAAGGAACAGCGGATGGTCGTCGTGGGGTCGGAGGCAATGGCTGTGTTCGACGACGTTGCCGCCGCCGGGGAGAAGCTGAAGCTCTATCGGCACGAAGTCGCCTGGAGCGGCGAGATCCCCGTCATCAACCGGGCGAAGGGTGAGGAGATCGCCTACGATCCGGTCGAGCCTCTGCGCGAGGAATGCGCGGCATTCCTTGACGCGATCACGACCGGTACGCGGCCCCCGTCCGATGCCCAAGAGGGGATGCGCGTTCTGCATGTCCTGGACGCTTGCCAACGATCGATCACCGACAGCCGGCCGGTCGACATCGACGTCCCCTATTGACGAGGCGCACAGGCGACCGTCAGGTCTCCGCAACGTCGGGCTGATCCTGCCCTAGGATCTCCTTCAGGCATCCATCTTCGGTCAGCTGGTAGCGACGGCCTTCGCGGGGGCACGTGAAGTCCGCCCCAAGCCGCTCGCCGGCGTGGGAGACCCAGCCGATCTGTTTCGCCGGAACACCTGCGACCAGTGCATGCGCGGGCACGTCCTGCGTCACCACTGCGCCGGCGGCCACGAAGCAATAGCGCCCCAAAGTCGTGCCGCAGACGATGGTCGCGTTTGCCCCGATCGTGGCGCCGCAGCGCACCAGCGTCGGTCGGAACTCGTCCTTACGATTGATCTCCGCGCGCGGCCGGTCGACATTCGTGAACACGCAACTGGGGCCGCAAAACACGCCATCCTCCAGCGTCACGCCGCTGTACAGGCTGACGTTGTTCTGGATCTTGCAGTTGTCGCCGACCGAGACATCCGGGCCGACCATGACGTTCTGGCCCAAGGTACAATTCCGGCCGATCGAGGTCCTGGGCAGGACATGACTGAAATGCCAGATCTTCGTACCGTCGCCGATGCGGCTCGGCTGATCGATCCACGCGGTCTCGTGAATGAAGATGCTCGACGGTCCGTTGCCGCTGCTGCTGCTTTTTGTCTGTGCCATTGCGTCCTGCGCAGAGCTGTCCATTCTGCCTCTCGTCTACCGCAGCCTCGACCGTGAGTCGGTGCGCTCCGAGAGCGTCGAATTCTCATATCGCATCAGCGCCACAGACACGATCGCCAACCGCTCGCGCCACATCAAGACGACCGTCCGCCCGGCGGATCGGGTATCTCAATCGGTTATGGCCATGCCCAATCCTCGGCAACGGCCATGAGGCCAGTCATCGCCGCCCTGCCGACGCCACCAAGTGCGAAAGGATCCGTTGAACATGAGCATCCCCTTCGTCGACTTGAAGGCGCAGCACATGCGGCTGAAGTCCGAGATCGACCGAAGAGTTGCTGCAGTGATGGATCATGGCCGGTTCATCCTTGGTCCCGAGGTCGGCGAGTTCGAGGAAGCCCTGGCAGAGCACTGCGGTGCCACCCACGCCATCGGGGTATCCAGCGGTACCGATGCCCTGCTGATGGCCATGATGGGTGAGGGCATCGGCGCAGGCGACGCGGTTTTCGTGCCGAGCTTCACATTCACCGCAACGGCGGAGGTGCCGCTACTGCTCGGCGCCACGCCGGTGTTCGTCGATGTTGACGGAGACGATTTCAACATCGATGTCGATGACCTCGAACGGCGCATTGAGGATGTACAAGCGGCCGGCCGCTTAAAGCCGCGGGCCATCGTCGCCGTCGACCTGTTCGGCCTGCCAACCGACTATGATGCGCTTGCGCAGGTTGCCGACAGGCATGGTCTGTTCCTGCTGGCCGATGCCGCCCAGAGCTATGGTGGACGGACCGATGCCGGCAGGGTCGGAACGCTCGCCCCGGTGACGGCCTGCAGCTTCTTCCCCGCCAAACCCCTTGGCTGCTATGGCGATGGCGGCGCGCTGCTGACCGACGATGCCGAACGGGCTGCCTGCTATCGTTCCATCCGCGCGCATGGCAAAGGCGGGGGCAAGTACGACATCGTCCGGGTGGGGCTGAATGCCAGGCTCGATACGATTCAGGCGGCCATCCTGCTCGCCAAGCTGCCGAGTTTGGACGAGGAGATCGCGGCGCGGCAACGATTGGCGGATCTCTACGATTCCCGTTTGGGCAACATGGCAACAACACCCGCTCGGCGCGAAGGACGGCTGAGCGCCTGGGCGCAGTACACGATTAAGGTCGACGATCGCGACGGGGTCGCGGCCCGGCTGAATGCCGCGGGCGTACCCACTGCGGTCTACTACCCCCGGCCATTGCACCTTCAGCCGGCCTACGCACCCTTTGGCGATGGTCCCGGGTCGTTGCCGAGAAGCGAGGCGCTCTGCGCTCGCGTGCTGAGCCTGCCGATGCACGGATATATGCAGGACGAAACCGCGGACCGGATCTGCACGGCCGTGCGCGACGCTGTGTCCCGCGCGTGACCGATCTGCCGGCCGCCGCAGCAAGGCCATCCCTAGCCTTCGTCCTGCCGTCATTCGACGGCGGGGGTGCCGAAAAGGTCTTACTCACGCTTCTGGCCGGTGCCGTCGAACGGGGCGTGGACGCGCGGCTGGTCGTCTTCGATCGCGAAGGGCCGCTTCTGCGCCTCGTCCCTGAAGGTGTGTCGCCCATCGTCCTGAACCGGCGACGCCTTCGTTCTGCCCTGGTCCCCCTTGTCAGGACGCTTCGGCGGCTTCGACCCGACGCCGTATTCTCCACACTTGGCTATGTCAATCTGGCGCTCGCTGCCGCCCGGCCGCTTCTCGCGGGGGGCACGCGCATGGTCTTGCGCGAAGCAAACTTGCCGTCGCTCAGCCTGCCGGAGACGCGATGGCCTGCGGCGTTTCGCTTCGGCTACCGGCACCTCTATCCGCGGGCCGATCTGGTGCTGGCGACATCCGACCGTATGGCGGCGGAGTTCCGGCGGGACTTCGCACTTCCGGACCATCGGCTCGCCATCCTTCCCAACCCCGTCGACGTCGCGGCGCTGCGGGCGGCAGCGGCCGACCCGTTGCGTCATCCGGGATCGGGCCTTCGCCTTGTTGCGGTGGGGCGGCTGGTTCATCAGAAGGGGTTCGACCGGCTGATCGAGATGATGGCAGACCTGCTGGGAACGGTTCATCTCAGCATCATCGGCGACGGGCCCGAGAGGGAAGCCCTTGCGCGTACCGTCGAATTGGCCGGCCTTGGGCAACGTGTCAGTTTGGTCGGCTATCGCAGCGACGTGCCGCGTTTCCTTGCCGGGGCCGATGCAATGCTGATGCCCTCCCGATGGGAGGGTATGCCCAACGCGGCGTTGGAAGCATTGGCCTGTGGCACACCGGTGATCGCAACGCCCACATCCGGTGGACTGGCGGAGGTCTCTGCGGACGCACCACCCGGCGCCGTCACCCTGGCCGATGCCGGCGGTCCGTTCGCAGCAGCCGTAGAGCGCATTTCGCCTAAGGCGGGTGGGCACCTGCGCGCCAGCCTTCTCCCCCGCCGATACGACCGCGACGCGGTCGTCGGAGCATTCCTGCGGGTGGTGGGGATCGCGGACCAATGAACCGGCGACCGAAGCTGATCTACCTGGTTACGGAAGACTGGTACTTCTGGTCGCATCGGCTGCCGGTGGCGCGGGCGGCCCGCGATGCCGGGTTCCAGGTGGCCGTTGCCACGCGGGTCGCCGACCATGGGGCGCGCATTCGTGACGAGGGGTTTGACCTGCATCCTCTCCGCTGGCGGCGGGGCTCGGTCAGTCCGCCGGCACAGGTGGCGGCCGTGCGTGAGATCACAAGGCTCTATCGGCAAGAGCGGCCGGACATCGTCCACCATGTCTCCATGAAACCCGTGGTGCTGGGCGGCCTGGCGGCATGGCGGGCGGGTGTGCCTGCGGTCGTCAGCGCGCTGACCGGTCTTGGCACGGTCTTCATTGCGGACGGCCCGAAGGCGCGCCTGGCTCGCCCCCTGGTCTTCGCCGTGCTGGGGCGGCTGCTGAAGCGCAGCGCCAGCCGTGTGATCATGCAGAACGGCGATGACCTGCAGACACTGGTTCGCCTGGGCCTCGTCACGCCCGACCGGGCCGTCGTGATCCGCGGATCCGGTGTCGACGCCGACGCGCTGCCCCATTTGCCGGAGCCGCCGTCCCCACCCCTCGTTGCGGCATTCGTCGGCCGCATGCTGGAAGACAAGGGTGTCCGGCCTCTGGTCGAGGCGCAGCTGGCGCTCTGGGCGCGCGGGACACCGCTGCACCTGCATCTGGTCGGGACGCCCGATCCGGAAAACCCGACTAGCATTCCCGAGGCCGAGCTGCAGAAGTGGGATCGGCTGCCCGGCATCTCCTGGCTCGGCCACCGGGACGATATCCGATCCGTCTGGGCAGCAGCGCATATCGGCGTCTTGCCGTCACGCCGCGAAGGCCTGCCCAAAAGCCTGTTGGAGGCGGCGTCCTGCGGCCGCCCCATCGTCGCGACGGATGTTCCCGGCTGCCGGGAGATCGCACGGGCCGGCGAGAACGCGTTTCTGGTGCCACCGGATGATGCCGCCGCGCTGGCGGACGCCATGGCCGCGCTGGCGGGCGACGGCGACCTGCGCAGCAGGTTCGGCGCTGCGTCACGCCGACTGGTGGAGCAGAACTTCTCCGCCGGCCATGTCGGCGAAGCCACCGTCGCCCTCTACCACTCCCTGCTGGGGTCCGCACCTGAGGCCGGCGACCAAGCCGCCGCCTGACGCTGCGGCCTGATCGCTGGCCGCCCCCAGCAACCTCTCTCCCCCCTCCTTTTTGTTCCACCCTTGCCACATGGCAGCCGGCCAGTGGCCGGCTCGCGCCGGTGGCGCGTCATGATTGCGCTGAACGGGAGCTTCTCCCCAATCGCGTCACGCTTGATGTGCGTCATACGGGCGCTGCCGACGCCTGCGGTATATGTCGTTGTTTGGTCCCGTCGGATGGCGATTGGCCTGCCCGGGCAAGGTCGGGGCGTATGGATCAGGATCTGATCAAGAGGATCGGCGACCACCCGGCGTTTCGGGATCTGGTCCGCCGTCGTTCGCGGTTCGCATGGCGGCTGTCGATGACGATGGTGATCGCCTATTTCACGTTCATCGGCCTCATTGCCTTCGCCCCGCAGGTTCTCGCTGAGCCGATATCGCGGGACTCCGCAATCTCCATCGGCCTGCCCGTCAGTCTGGCGCTGATCGTTCTGTCCATCGTATTGACGGGCGTCTATATGCACCGCGCCAATCGGACCTTCGACGACCTGGACCGCCGGATCATAGACGAGACGAAGGAATGACGGGGCGTTCGCTGCGGGCGTTCGCGCTTTCGTCCGGACTGTCAGCACTGCTCATCGCCGCTCCGGCGCAGGCCCGGACGATCCAGGTGCCTTGGTCGGACCGGCCGCTCGACCTGCGGGCGATCATCGTCTTCTTCGTCGTGCTGCTGGCCGCTCTGGCAGTGACGCACTGGGCGTCGCGGCGCTCACGGTCGGCGGCCGACTTCTATGCCTCCGGTGGCGGCATCATGGGGCTGCAGAACGGCCTCGCCATCGCCGGCGATTTCATGTCGGCTGCGTCCTTCCTCGGCATTGCCGGACTGGTGTTTGCCGTCGGCTTCGACGGCCTGATCTACTCGGTGGGGTTTCTCGCGGGCTGGCCGATCGTCCTGTTCCTGGTGGCGGAACGTCTGCGCAATCTCGGCAAGTATACCTTTGCCGATGTCGCCTCGTACCGCCTGCGCCAGGTGCCGGTCCGGTGCCTCTCGGCCTGCGGATCGTTGACGGTCGTCGCCTTCTACCTGATCGCCCAGATGGTCGGGGCCGGCAAGCTGATCGAGCTGCTGTTCGGGCTGCCCTATGAAGGGGCTGTGGGAGCCGTCGGCATCCTGATGATCATTTACGTGATGTTCGGCGGCATGGTCGCCACCACCTCCGTCCAAGTGGTCAAGGCGGTGCTGCTATTGTCGGGCGCCACCTTCATGGCCGCCGCAGTGCTCTGGCTGGTCCGCTTCGATCTCGACGCGTTGTTTGGGCGCGCGATCGCCGCGCACCCCCATGGCGCAGGGATCGTTGCGCCCGGCGGTCTGGTGTCGGACCCGGTTTCGGCGATCTCGTTGGGGGTCGCGCTGATGTTCGGGACGGCGGGCCTGCCCCACATCCTGATGCGGTTCTTCACCGTCTCCGATGCCAGGCAAGCGCGGCGCTCTGTTGTCTTCGCCACGAGCTTCATCGGCTATTTCTACATCCTGACGTTCATCATCGGCTTCGGGGCCATCGTGCTGGTGACGAACAATCCGGCATTCTACGACGCCGCCGCACGGTTGATCGGTGGTGGCAACATGCCCGCACTCCATCTCGCCAATGCGACCGGCGGCAGCCTGTTCCTCGGCTTCATCGCGGCTGTGGCGCTGGCCACGATCCTGGCGGTGGTGGCGGGCCTGACGCTGGCCGGAGCCTTCGCCATCAGCCACGACCTCTACGCCTCGGTCCTGAGGCGCGGGCAAGCAACCCGGCGGGAGGAACTGCGGATCTCGCGCTTTGCTACCGTCGCGCTCGGGCTCGTGGCGATCGGCCTTGGTCTCGTGTTCGAAGACCAGAACATCGCCTTCATGGTGGGGCTGGCCTTCGCGGTGGCGGCCAGCGCGAACTTCCCCGTCCTGTTCCTGGCCATGTTCTGGCGGCGGCTGACCACACGCGGCGCCGTCTATGGCGGCTTTCTCGGCCTCGGCACGGCCATCGTGCTGGTGATCCTGAGCCCGACGGTCTGGGTGTCGGTATTCGGCAACGCGCAGGCCATCTTCCCCTACCAGTACCCGGCGCTGTTTTCCGTCGCAGTGGCGTTCCTGGGCATCTGGGTCTTCTCGATCACCGATCGCAGTGCTGCGGCGGCGGCCGAGGCCAGAGCCTTCGAGGCGCAGTTCCTAAGGTCGGAAACCGGGATCGGCGCCGACGGCGCGGTCAGCTACTGAACCGCCGACGAGGTTATGGGCAATACCGGATCATGCCGAAATCCTTCAACTTCTCAGACCCGCCCTTCGATTGCCTGACGCCGGCCGAGCAAGAGCTGGTGCGCAGCTCACTCGACATCGCCTTCTTTGCGGAGGGCGAACAGATCATCGGCACCGACGTGCCGTCAGAACACCTCTACGTCGTTATCAAGGGCTATGTGGAAGAGCGCGACGGCGAAGACGTGGTGGCCATCTGCGGCCCCGACGACGTGTTCGATGCCCGCGGCCTGGTGATGGGCGACGCCTCGCACAATAGCTTCGTCGTGCGGGAGGAGGCGATCTGCTACGTCCTGCCGAAATCGGTCGTCCTGGATCTGACCAAGGCCAACGCCGCCTACGGCGCCTATTTCTACCAGGATCTCTCGCAGAAGCTGTCGCGGCTGTCTGAGCGGTCCCGCGCGCGCGAGCTGAACTGGCTGATGATGGCGCGCGTCCGCGACGCCTATATCCATCCCGCCTATTATGTGGAGGCCACGGACACCGTCCGCACGGCGGGTCGCGAGATGCGCGACCGGAAGGTGAACGCGCTGATCGTGCGCAACGGCGCACGCTCAGGCATCGTTACTGGCATGAACCTGACCAAGGCGCTCGTGTTGGACGAGCAGCCGCTGACCGCACCGATCGGCGACTTCGCCCATTTCGATCTGGTGACCGTGCGGGCCGACGAGTTTCTCTACAACGCCCTGATCCTGATGACCCGCCATTCGATCCGGCGCGTCGTGGTCGTCGATGAAGACGATCAGATTATCGGCACGCTGGACGAGATCGACCTTCTGAGCTTCCTGTCCAGCCATTCGCATCTCATCTCCGTCCAGCTGGAGCGCGCGCATACCCTGGACGAGATGAAGGCCGTCAGCGCGCGCATGGACGAACTGGTCGCATCGCTGCATGTCCAGGGCGTGAAGATCCAGTTCATCGCCGACCTGGTGACGGAACTGAACCGCAAGCTTATGGCCAAGCTGTTCCACCATCTGGCGACACCCGAGATCGTGGAGAACACCTGTCTGGTGGTGATGGGCAGCGAAGGGCGCGGCGAGCAGATCCTGCGCACGGACCAGGACAACGGACTGATCCTGCGCGACGGCGTCGAGATCCCGGGTTTGGAGGAGTTCTGCGGCTGCTTCTCGCAAGGGCTGCTGGAATTCGGGTATCCGCCGTGCCCCGGCAATGTGATGGTGACCAATCCGGAATGGACGCGGCCGTTATCGGGCTTCCGGCAAGAGATCTACCAGTGGATCCGCAAGCCGAGCGGGCCGGGCAACCTCAATCTGGCGATCTTCTACGACGCCATCGCCGTGGCAGGCGACGCATCCCTGCTGGATACGGCGAAGAGCTACATGTTCGATCTGCTGGCGGACAATGACGCCTTCTATGCCCATTTCGCCCGCACGACCGAGGCCTTTCAGACCCCGCTCGGCCTGTTCTTCAATCTGATCGTCCAGCGCGGCGACGAAGGCGACATGGTCGACCTGAAAAAGGGCGGGATTTTCCCCATCGTGCACGGCATCCGCAGCCTTGCCCTGCAGCAGAGGCTGAAAGAGACGGGCACCATTGCGCGCATCGGGCGCCTGCGCGGACAGGGCATCATCGACCGGGCCTTGGCGGAGGAGTTGATCGAGGCCTTCAACTTCATGATGGGCCTGCGGCTGAAATCCAGGCTCGCCAGGATTGCCGTGCGCAAGCCGTACGACAACCTGGTGAATGCCGACGATCTCTCGACGGTGGAACGGGATCTCTTGAAAGACGCGCTCTACGTCGTCAAACGCGCCAAAGACCTGGTCCGCCACCATTTCCATCTCGGCCTGTTCTGACGCCATGCTGGGGTGGCTGAGCCGGCAACGCGAAAAGCTTCTGCTGCGGGACGACGCGTACGCCTTCCTGTTCGACCGCGACCGGTCCGGAGAGCTGGTCTGCATCGACACCGAGACCACGGGGCTCGACCCCTGGGTCGATGACATCCTGTCCATCGCCGCGGTCAAGATCCGCGGCAACACCATCGTCACCAGCGAAAAACTGGAGCTGTTGGTGCGCCCCAGCCTGACCGACGGCACCGGCGGTGTGACCATCCATCGCCTGCGCCCGATGGATGTTGCCCAGGGGGTGGAAATCCGGGAGGCGCTGGACCGCCTGCTCCGTTTCATCGGCGGCCGGCCGCTGGTGGGGTATTACCTGGAATTCGACATCAACATGATCAACAAGTATTTATTGGAGTGGCTTGGCATAAAACTCCCCAACAAGGCAATAGAGGTTTCTCGAATCTACTATTACTATAAATACAATCTCGACCGGCTGAATTCTTATCCCGGCCGCGTGATCGACCTGAAGTTCGACACGATCATGGACGAACTCGGTCTACCCCTGCTCAGCCAGCATGATGCTTTCAACGATGCGCTGATGACCGCAATGATGTACGTGAAATTGCAGCAGATCCTGCGGTCCTGATCGCTTTGATCGCTTGTCGGGCGAGCGGACGGTCCGTCCGCGGCAACGCCCCTCCCCCCTTCAGCGGAACAGCCAGCGCGGCGTCTGCGATCGGTAGACCGCATAGACATCGCCGTGGCGGACGGCCAGTGCCAGTTCCTCCACCCGCACCTGGACGTGGACGGCCCACAGACCGATCCCAAGGCAAACCAGTGTGAATATCGACGGCAGAGCGAGAAACAGCCCGATCTGCGCCCCCTGCACCGCCAGCATCATGGGGTTGCGCGATACCGCAAACGGCCCCGTGGTGATCAGCGGGCCGATGTGGTCCGTACGGGTTCCGGAGTGCCAATCGCGTCCCATGTAGAAATGGACATGGAGCGCAAGGGCGAAGCTGGCAGCGAGCAGTGCGTTGCCGGCAAGCACGACCGGAGCCGTCCACAGCGGATAGATGGGGCCGATAAGCCCGTCGGCAGCCGGTACGGCTGCCCGGATGACGCAGACCAGCCAGATGGTCACGCGGAACACCCGGAACATCAGATGGGTCCAGTAATGGGCGGTACCGGGCTTCCCCGTGAACACCGGTGAGACTCCCCGGTGCCGGGCGGCCAGAACGATCCGGCATGTGTAGAACGCGGCCACCGCAGTAAAGAAGATGGCCAGGAACCACCGCGTGAATTCGACTGCCACCGGTCAGCCTTCGTTGCGCCCTGCGTCGGCTTGCAGCATGTCCCGGCAAGCCGCGTCGTTCGCCGCCCCGGTGACGTCCGTCCGGAGACGGAAATCGGTGCATCGGAGTCGGAACGGCCTATGCTGCTATGGGCATGTTACCCTCTGCGTCGGATGAAATCACTCGTCGTGCGCGCCCGTTCAAGCACCAGATGGAGAGGCCCTGGCTGCCCGGTATAGTATTTCCAGACGCTACTCGGTCGGATTCACTGGATCGTAACCATATTTGTAAGACACTCTGTTACATCCAGAACGGTCCGACGCTATCGTCGCCTCCAGAACGGTCCTGAATCAGCCCGACATGGCAACCGCTCGCCGCCGATCATTCCGACCGCCTGGCCAGGGCCGGCAAGGGACGCTGCTTCATCAGTATTCGCAGCAGCTCGGAACGTTGTTGGGTTGGCGCAATCACGAACTTGCGTTGATGGCAGCCAACATGCGGGCGGAAAAAGCGGCCGAGGCGGCACGGCTGTCCATGCTCAGCGCCGAGGCGGCCAACCAGGCAAAGACGGTATTCCTGGCAAGCATGAGCCATGAGCTCAGAACGCCGCTGAATGCCATCATCGGCTTTTCGGAGATGATGCTGGCCAGCCTGGGCGACGAGTCGCTGCTGGACTCCCATCGAGAGTATCTGCGAGACATCCATAATTCCGGCAAGCATCTATCGGCCGTCGTCTCCGACGTTCTGGAGTATGCGCGGATCACCGCGGGGCAGATCGACCTCAGGGAAGGCGAGGTTCGTCTTGACGAATGCGTCGACGAAAGCTTGTCGATGGTCCGCCAAGCGTTCCAGCACAAGTCACAGACCGTTGAAAAGCACCTGTCGAGCGACCTGCCGCCCCTTCGGGCGGACGGCACGAAGCTGCGACAGGTGATGGTGAACTTGCTCTCCAATGCGATCAAATTCACCGCACCAGGCGGCAAGATCCTGATCGAGGCGTTCGTGACGCCGAAGGGACAATTAGCGATCGACGTCGCCGATACGGGGGTCGGCATCGCACCGCAGAACATGAGCAGGATCATGCTGCCGTTCGGCCAGGCGGATCATGGCCTAAGCCGACGTCACGGCGGCGCCGGCCTCGGGCTTCCCATTAGCCTGGCCCTGGTGGAGCAGCACGGCGGCAGCCTCGAACTGGACAGTGAGGTCGGCATAGGCACCCGGGTCAAGATCCGCTTGCCGGCCAATCGCCTACTGCCGCAGGAGAAAGAGACCGACGCCGACGGTCAGCCTTCGGCGGCATAGGGCAGGAAGGGGACATGGTGCTAGAACCAGCGACGCCGGCAGGCATGGACGATGGAGACCTCGTCATCGGGCGCATCGTCTCGATCGCCGGATCGCAGGTCATCGTCGTTCTGGAAGACGAGCGGCAGACCGGCCTGCACCCGCCGCAGATCGGCTCGGTGGTGCGCATGCGATCGCCGGACTCCACGGTTTACGGTCTCGTCACCGGCCTCAACATCCCGATCCCCGCCATGGAGCCCGGCGAAGCCGAGATGAAGATCATCGAGGTGGAACTGCTGGGCGAGGTCGTGACCAGCGCCTCGGGCGAAACGTCCCCATTCATGCGAGGTGTGTCGATCTATCCGGGTCTTGGCAACCCCGTCCTTGCCACTAATGCGGAAGACCTGCGCACCGTCTACGCGCGGCCCAGCATTACTTGCGTTCCCATCGGCACGGTTCACAAAGACCGCAACGTTCCCGCCTACCTTTCGGTCGACGACCTCTTGAGCCGGCATTTCGCCGTGCTCGGGTCCACGGGCACCGGCAAGTCCTGTGTCGTCGCCCTCGTTCTGCGGCGCATTCTGACGCAGATCGCTTCCGGCCACGTTTTGATCATCGACTTGCACAACGAGTATGCCCGGGCCTTCGGTGACATGGCCGAAGTGCTGACCCAGGACAATCTGGATCTCCCTTACTGGCTCCTCAACTTCGAGGAAATGCGGGAGATCATGGTCAGCAACCGCGGCGGCCAGCCGGAGGCTGAGGCCGCGATCCTGTCGGACGCCATCTTGGACGCAAAACGTGCCTTCGCATCGGGGATCGAATCGGTCGACTGGGTGACCATCGATACGCCCGTACCTTACCGGCTGTCGGACTTGACTCGCATCCTGAACGAGAAGATGGGCCGGTTGCAGCGCCCATCGGACAGCGAGCCGTATCTGAGGCTGAAGGCCAGGCTTTCCGCCCTGTCCAACGACCGGCGCTATTCCTTCATGTTCCCCGGCATTACGGTGCGCGACAATTTCGCGTCGATCCTGGGCACGCTCTACCGCGTTCCCACCGGCGGCAAGCCGATCACCATCGTCGATCTTTCCGGTGTCCCGTCAGAGATCTTGAACGTCGTCGTCTCGCTGATCTGCCGGATGACGTTCGACTTCGCGCAGTCGAGCGACCAGCAGGTGCCCGTGCTGCTGGTCTGTGAGGAAGCCCACCGCTATGCGCCGCTAAGCGACGAGTTCGGCTTCGCCAGCACCAAGCAGGCCGTCGGCCGGATCGCCAAAGAGGGACGCAAGTACGGTGTGTCGCTGTGCCTGGTCAGCCAGCGCCCGTCGGAGCTGGCGGCCGGTATGCTGGCGCAGTGCAACACCATCCTGGCATTACGGCTCTCCAACCAGCGCGACCAGGATTTCGTGCGCGCCACCCTGACGGAGTCAGGCCTCGGGCTGGTCGACTCGCTGCCGTCGCTGCGGGACCGCGAGGCGATTGCCGTCGGTCAGGCGGTCTCCGTGCCGTTGCGGCTGTTCTTCGACGACCTGCCGCACGACCATCGTCCGCAAAGCGGTGCAGCATCGTATGCCCGAGCCTGGGTGCGCGAAGTCGACGCCGACCAAGTTCTCAACACCATCGTCCGGCGAATGCGGCGCCATCGGCGATAGGTCGCAGTGTAATGAAACTCCGGGGCATGCCGGGCGACAGGGACGGCGGATGCAAGTCCGGCTGCTGGTTGGGGCGGCAGGATTCGAACCTGCGCATGGCGGTACCAAAAACCGCTGCCTTACCGCTTGGCTACGCCCCAATGGACCGGCTGAAAGGGAGGCGGACACTAGCCCGTTTACCCCGCAGTCGCAAGTCGAGCCCGGCATATCTTGTTGCAGCGCTTACGAACAATGACTAAAAGCCCTGATATTTGTGCCAGATTGGCCTGCGGATGCGTTGAGCCGCTGCGGACGTTCGGAGGAACTGTGGCATGAGCAACCAGCAACCGAAACGCCCTGCTCAGGTTGCCCGGGTGGTGCCGCCGCAGGAACGTCAGGTCACTGCCGCCGAAATCCGCAACGCGCTGCAGAGCATGGTGCGGCGATTGGAGCGGGTCGAAGAGAAGGTCGACCGGCTCACAAGCATGGCCGAATCGAGCCTTTCCGAGCCCGAGACTCCGCGTCTGGCTCCGGCCGCGGCGGCGCCTGCCGTGGACGCCGAAGCCGAAACGCCGACGCTGCCTGCAACGGATGACGAAAGCGCGGCGCCCGCTGAGCTCCGCGTGGTCGCCGACACGCCTGCTGATACGCCGGAAACCGTTGATCCGGTTGCCGATACCGGCACCATGGAGCCCGAGCCGGACGCACCCTCCCTGGTGACGGGTCCGGTCGACGCCGAGCCTTCGGTATCATCCTTCGCTCCGCCGCCGCCCTTGCCTGGATCCTCCGCGCCCGAGCAGGATCCCGAAGAACGCATCGCCGAGGAACGTCACAGCCGGATTGCCGACCGTTTCGCCGAAAGAGCGCCGGAACCTCTGGACGTGGCCGACGCGGATGCAGCCCTGCCATCAGGCGATCAGGACGGCGTCGAGCAGGAGGCGGCCCCCGAGGCCACACCGACCTTTGCGGCCCAAGGGCCGCTCAACGCCACTGCGCCGAGCCGGCGCCGCCGCGGTCGCAGCGCAGGGCGAGTGGCTTTCTGGGCGGTGATTGCCACCGCCGTCGTTGTCGGCGGCGCCTACATGGTTCTGAACGACGCGCAGGAAACCCCGGACGATCAGACGACAGACTCCAGCTTGGCGGACCAGGAACCGGATGAGACGATCCCTGTGCCGGGCCAATCGCCGTTACAGGACGACGATGCGGCCGACGCAGCACCCGAAGAGGCCGCCGGCGTTGCGGACGAGGTGACCGGAACCGAAGGGGAGCCTGCGCAGACGGCATCGGTCGCCGACGGCGTTGCCAGCAATGAGGCGGTTGGCGACCCTTCGGTTGAAATGGGTCCTGTTCCTGGCGAGACCTCGCAGGACGACCCTGAAGCCCTCACGGCTGACGGCAGCGAACCCGAAGCGGAGACCGCCGAAGGCGTTGAGGCGACCGGCGGGGAAGAGGCGGACGTCGAGGACGGCGCGGCCGCAGGGCCAACGACTGAGGCGACGGCCGAAGAGGGAGAGGCCGACGCGGTGGAAGATGGTGCCGCGGAATCGGCGGCGGACGAGCCCGGCAGCACCGAATCGGCCGCGCCGGAACTGTCCAGCGATCCGGGACCTGAGGTCGCGTCGCTGCCCGTCACGGAGGTCGAGACGGTCGAACTCAGTGATCTGGCACCGCTGCCCGACAATGCACCCGACGATCTGCGGCAGGTCGCGGCCCTTGCGCTGGAGGGCAATCCCGAGGCGCAGCATGACCTGGCCACGTCCTATGCAATCGGCACTACGATCCCGCAGAACTTCGAACGCGCCGCTTTCTGGTATGCGCGGTCCGCCGACGCCGGCATTGTCAACGCCCGCTACAATCTGGGCGTGCTGACGGAGCGTGGCCTTGGTGTGGGCCAGGACAGCGAAGCGGCGTTCGAGATGTTTCTGGAGGCCGCGAATGCCGGCCACCCGGATGCCGAGAACGCTGTCGGCTTGGCCTATATGCTCGGCAACGGTACCGACCGCGACCTGGTGCAGGCGGCGACATGGTTCCAGGCCGCGAGCGCGCAAGGCAATCCCCGCGGGGCATTCCATCTCGGCCGGCTGTTCGAAGAGGGGTTGGATGGCGCGCCCGATCTGACCGCTGCGGCCGGCTGGTATCGCGTCGCCGCAGAGGCGGGCGACGCGCAGGCCGTCGAAGCCCTTGCCCGAATCTCCCCGGCGATCGGCGAGGGCGGCATCCCCGAAGCGGTCGACGTGCCGATACCGGAGACGACGCCGGAGCCGGCCACGCCGGGAACCGCACAGGATCTCGCCGTCACGGCCGAAGAGATCCGCCAGATCCAGGTGCTCCTTGCCGAGCAGGGATATGACCCTGGCCCGGCCGACGGCGTGATGGGACCGGCGACCCGCGGTGCGATCGAGGCGTTCGAACAGGACAACAATCTTTCCATCTCGGGCGAGCCATCTTTCAGCCTCCTTGATGCGCTACGCGCAGCACCGACAGGTGATGAAACGGGATAGGCGATAGCCGGGCGCCGAGAGGGTAGAGGGCGCCACCGGCTGTCGGTCAGCCGGTGCAGCGTTGAGCCGCGACGAGACCAGCAACCAGCCAAAACGAGATCTGCGCTTAGCCGTCTTGGGCCTCTGGACAGGTCTCGCGCTCGTCCTCGGGGCCGTCGGACTGGCAGTCACGGCCGCCTGCGGCATTGGCTTGCCCTGGGGCGCAAGGCCGCTTGTGACGTTTTGTCCCGCGCCGGCGATCGCTGCGTCGCCCGGTGCCTCCAGGCTGGATGCGGAACGGGCGCGCGAAGCGGCCTTACAACGGCGGCTCGAAGAGTTGCGGCTGCATTTGGCCGCGGCGCCGGACTGTCCGGCGCCGCCGCGGGCCGAGCCGCCCGTTCAGGTGGCGGAGGCGCCACCACCACCCCCAGAGCCGCTTCTTGAACCCGAGCCCGAGCCTGAGCCGGAACCGCCGCCCGAGCCGACGCCGGAAGAGCCACCGCCCCCACCGGCCCCCGAGGCGCCGCTGCCCGATCGGCGGCCGCCCCCGCCGCCGCGCCCGGAGCCGCCGCCACCGCCGCCGGAGCCCGAGCCACCACCGGACATCCCGGAACAGGCGTGGAATGATCAGGACGTCTCCTTCCTGGAAGGTTGCTGGAACCTGATCTCCGACTACAGGCTGCAGGACATCGATACCGGCCGGGTCACGGGCGTGCGGGCCTGGACCATGTGCTTCGAGCCCAATGGCGGCGGTCGCCAGACCATGGTGTTCGACAATGGCGTCACGTGCAGCGCGCCGGTGCAGGCGGATTTCTCCGGCCGCCGGCTTTTGATAAACGACCGGTCGGACGTGATGTGCGAGAACCAGTTCCGCATCTTCCGGCGCGTGATCGACTGCCGGCGCGTGCCCAATGGCACGGCCGAGTGCACCAGCCGACAGCCGGGCCGCGGCAACAGCGGCAGCCGAGTCCTCTTCCGTCGGTAACCGTGTCAGCGGCGCACAATTGCCGGCCGCGACCTGCCGCAATCGGCTCCAGCCGTTGACACCCCGTGGGCGAAGCGCCTATAGACCTGCACTTTGTGATCCAGGATAGCAACTAATACGAGCGGAGAGTGTCGTGAAGCGCACTTATCAGCCCAGCAAGCTCGTGCGCAAACGCCGCCATGGCTTCCGCGCCCGCATGTCCACCGTAGCCGGCCGGCGCGTGCTGGCCAGCCGTCGCGCGAAAGGTCGGAAGCGACTGAGCGCCTGATCGGCGGGTGCCACTGATGGACCGGCTTGCCCAAGTCGAAGTGCCGGGGCGTCCACCTGGGCGCCGTGGTTTGCTGCGTCTGACGCGCCGGGCGGAGTTTCTTGCGGTGGCGTCGCGGGGCCGCCGCGCGGCAACGCCCGGATTGGTGTTGCAGGCGTGGCAGCGGGACGCGGCCCCATCCCAGTCACCGACAGGCGGGCGCGCGCCGACGTCGGCTGCCATGCGCGTCGGATTTACGGCAAGCCGGAAGGTCGGCGGCGCCGTGGAGCGCAACCGTACCAAGCGGCGTCTGCGTGCCCTGGCAGCGGAAATCTTGCCCGCACATGGGTGCGATGGGCATGACTATGTTCTGATCGCCCGACGGGAGACCATCCATCGGCCCTTCGCAGACCTGCGGCAGGATCTTCTGCGCGCGCTGAAGCGCGTTTCGAGGCCGGGCTGATGCGCCCGATTGCCGCGATGCTGAAGGGGTGCATACTGGCCTACCGGTATTCGCTGTCTGCGCTGATCGGCCGCTCATGCCGGTTTCACCCGACATGCTCGGAATTTGCGCTGGAAGCGATCGATCGCCATGGCGCTGGCCGTGGTGCCTGGATTACCCTGCGTCGCCTCGCACGCTGCCATCCGTGGGGTGGTCAGGGGTACGATCCCGTTCCACCGGCTGAGGCGAAGCGCTGAGGCCGAGCCTAGCGATTCTTCGGCCAGACCCGTTTCCCAGGAGCCCGTCCTCAATATGCAGGACCAGAAGAACCTCATTCTGGCGGTCGTTCTATCGATCGGGATTCTCATCACCTTCCAGGTGTTCTTCGCCCCACCGCCGCCCGACGAGCAGGCGGTCGTGGATGGTGTTGAGACAACGGTCACGGGCGAGGACGCCACAGCCGATGTCGCTGGAGTTCCCGGCGGCGTGGAAGGCTTGCCGGGCGAACCGCTGACGATACCGGGTGATGCCGGTTCGGGCGCTGCCGTCAACAGGGAGGCAGCCGTCTCCGCCGATGCGGCCGACCGGATCACGATCGCGACGCCCCGGCTCACCGGCTCGCTGCTGCTGAGCGGTGCCCGGCTGGACGACCTGACGCTCTTGGAATACCAGGAAACCGTCGATCCGGAGAGCCCGTTCATCGAGCTCTTGTCCCCGCGCCAGGCACCGCATCCCTACTACACCGATTTCGGCTGGTCGGGGGCCGAGGGAGTGGCCGTTCCCAATCTGGAAACGCCTTGGCAGGTGACCAATCCGCGGGCTGACCTGACGCCGGAGACGCCGGTTACCTTGACCTGGGACAACGGCGAAGGCCTGACCTTCGAGATGGATGTGGCGGTCGACGCCGACTACATGTTCACGATCACCCAGCGCGTGGTGAATTCCAGCGAGAGCACGGTCAACCTCAGGCCCTATGGTCGGATCCTGCGCTTCGGCGAGCCGGAGACTTTGGGCTTCTTCATCCTGCACGAGGGCCCGTACGGTGTCTTCGAGGGCACCCTGGAAGAGTACAGTTACGACGACATCGTCGATGATGGGGTGATCGCCCATCAGACCACCGGCGGCTGGCTCGGTTTCACGGATAAATACTGGCTCGTGGCGCTCGTTCCCGACCAGGAAACGACGATCGATGCCCAATTCTCGTACGGCGAGTCGGGCTCGGACGAGCGCTTCATCTCCGCCTTCGCCGCTCCGCCCGAAACGATCATACCCGGCGGGACCGCCGAGGTGACGTTGCGTCTGTTCGCCGGCGCCAAGGTCGTGGATATCATCGACGGCTATGCCGACACGTACAATATCGAGAATTTCGACCTGACCATCGATTTTGGCTGGTTCTACTTCCTGACCAAGCCGTTCTTCTATGCGATCGATTTCATCTATGGTCTGGTCGGCAATTTCGGTGTCGCCATCCTGATCTTCACGGTCTTCATCAAGCTCTTGTTCTTCCCGCTGGCCAACAAGTCCTACAAGGCCATGTCGAAGATGAAGGCGCTGCAGCCGGAGATGATGAAGATCCGCGAGCGGTTCAAGGAAGACCGCCAGCAGATGAACATGGAGATGATGGGGCTCTACAAGCGGGAAAAGGTTAACCCCGCTTCGGGCTGCCTGCCGATCCTCATCCAGATCCCGGTGTTCTTTGCGCTCTACAAGGTGCTGTTCGTCACCATCGAGATGCGCCATGCCCCGTTCTTCGGCTGGATCCAGGATCTTTCGGCACCCGACCCCACCAGCCTGTTCAATCTGTTCGGGCTGATCCCGTGGGATCCGCCACTGTTCCTCAGCATCGGCATCTGGCCCCTGATCATGGGCATCACGATGTTCCTGCAGCAGAAGCTGAACCCGCCGCCCACGGATCCGCTGCAGCAGAAGATCTTCATGGCGCTGCCGATCGTCTTCACCTTCCTGTTGGCCAATTTCCCGGCGGGTCTAGTGATCTATTGGGCCTGGAACAACACGCTGTCGATCCTGCAGCAATGGGTGATCATGCGGCGCATGGGCGTGAAGATTGGCGGCGGGATGGTCACCACGCCGCACGCCCCGCCTTCGGCCACGCGCAAACAGGCGCGCTCCACCGGCAAGGGCGAGCAGCCATCCGAAGAAGATGAGGAAGAGGCTGAAGCTGAATCCGCGGACGCGCAGCCGGCACGGCCGGCCGCGGATGCTGGCGGCAGCGCGGCATCGCGCCGGCGCGCTGCGGCAGCCCGTGCGGGCGGCGCCGCACCGAAGCCGTCGCAGCCACGCAGAGGCCGCCGGCCGCCACGTCGGCGTTAGCCATCCTTGTCTGAGGACGCGACAGACGACGACGCGATCGAAGCCGGCCGCTATCTTTTTGCGCAAGACTGCCGTTTCGTCGCCGGCGCGGCCTCGATCGACCGGCTGCCACCTCTGGGCCTGCCGGAAGTCGCCTTTGCTGGCCGGTCGAATGTCGGGAAATCGAGCCTGGTAAACGGGCTGACCGGCCGCTCGACCCTTGCACGCACCTCAAACACGCCGGGTCGCACGCAACAGCTGAACTTCTTCGACCTCGCGGGGCGGCTGCTGCTCGTGGATCTTCCCGGCTACGGCTATGCCAAGGTGTCGAAGACCCAGTCGGCGGCGTGGAACACGCTGCTGAAGGCCTATCTGCGCGGACGCTCCACGCTGGCGCGGGCCTGTGTCCTGATCGACGCCCGACACGGCCCGAAGGACACGGATATCGAGATGATGACGCTGCTGGACGGCAGCGCCGTGGCCTACCAGATCGTGCTGACCAAGGCCGACAAGGTAGCCGCGGCCGACCTGGCAGACCGCATCGCTGCGATCGAGGCGACGTTGAAGCGTCATCCCGCCGCCTTTCCCGGGGTGCTGGCCACCAGCGCGCTGAAGGGGGACGGCATCGGCGAGCTCAGAGCGGGTCTCGCCGCGCTGGCGACGGGCCGGGATATGGCCTAGAGTCCGGCCATTCTTTCCGGTACCCCCGTGCACGAAGCCCATGACCGACGTCCCCCCCCTAAGGACCGGCGCCAACATCAACGCCGAATGGCTGGAAAAGGCCCATACGCTGTCCGAGGCGCTGCCCTATATGCGGCGCTATTCCGGCGCGACCTTCGTGGTCAAATATGGCGGCCACGCCATGGGGGATGTGGAACTGGCGCGCGAATTCGCCCGCGACGTGGTGCTGCTGAAGCAGGTCGGGATCAATCCGGTGGTCGTCCATGGCGGCGGCCCGCAGATCGGCCGGATGCTGGAACGCCTGCGGGTGAAGTCGGAATTCGTCGACGGCCTGCGCGTCACCGACCGGGAGACCGTAGACATCGTCGAGATGGTGCTGTCCGGCTCGATCAATAAATCCATCGTCTCGGCGATCCAGGATGTGGGCGGCAAGGCCATCGGCCTGTCGGGCAAGGATGGCCACCTGTTGACGGCGCGCAAGCTCAGGCGCACACGCCGAGATCCGGACAGCAACATCGAGAAGATCCTGGATCTCGGCTTCGTGGGTGAGCCGTCGGCGATCAATCCGGAAATTCTGGAGACCTTCGAGGAAAGTCCGTTCATCCCCGTGATCGCCCCGATCGGCGTGGGCGACCACGGCCAGACCTACAACATCAATGCCGACACGGCGGCCGGTGCCGTGGCCGGCGCCCTGCATGCAAGCCGGCTGTTCCTGCTGACCGACGTCGCCGGCGTGCTGGACCGCGACGGCAAGCTGGTGCAGCAGCTTTCACCTGCCGAAGCCCGTGCCATGATCGCCGACGGGACGATTCGCGGTGGCATGATCCCGAAGGTGGAAACGTGCGTGGCCGCGGTCGAGCACGGTGTCGAAGGCGCCGTCATCCTGGACGGCCGTGTGCCTCATGTCGTGCTGCTGGAGATTTTCGTCGAATTGGGGGCGGGCACGCTGATCATCGACGACTAAGGGCGCCCGGGGGCCGGCGGATCCTTGACCCGCCGGGCTCGCCGACGGCAAATGGGGCGGCCTTGTGGTTCATGGCGCCGCATTCGCAGCCGCATTTGCATAAGAGACGCCATTGTCTGGCCCCGGATTGCATCTTAGGCTGGACCTTCAGAGCCTGGGTGAAGGCTGATCCAATCAACAGTTGCGGGGGGCAGATGAAATGGTGATCAGGGCAGCGGTTCTGGCGGGTGTTGCCGTGTTGGCGTGGCAGGCATCGGCCTCTGCGGTGTCGATGTCCATGAACTGGATAGAGCTTGGACCGTCGATCACGAATCTGGACGCATGCGTCGCCGCCGGCGAAGCGACGCTGAGCAGCAATGGGCTCACGGTGCTCGACCGCACGATGTCCGCCGCCTGGGGCGAGCATCCGGTCCAGGACGAGCTTTATGCCGTGTACTGCGTCATCGACCGGGGCATCGCCGTGGTCACGGGCGCCGGCGCCGACATCGACTCCGTCGACAGTATGGTGACGCGGGTGGTGGATGGCTTCGGGCGCAGCGGCCCGGGCCCGGGCTCCGGCGGCAAGCCGAGATAGGCGCCGTCTACTCCGCAGCCTCAGCCGTGGCCGCCGGCACGACATTCACCGTGCTGCGGCCGCGCGACTGGCCGAACTGCACGTTGCCGTCGACCAGGGCGAACAGCGTATGGTCCTTGCCCATGCCGACATGGTTGCCGGGATGGAACTTCGTGCCACGCTGGCGGACGATGATGTTGCCGGCCTGAACGATCTGGCCGCCGAACTTCTTCACGCCCAGACGCCGGCCGATGGAATCGCGCCCGTTGCGCGACGAGCCGCCTGCCTTCTTGTGCGCCATGGTGTGGGTCTCCTCAAATCCTGCGTGACCTGCGGCGCGCTCACGCGCCGGCAGCGATTTCAGTGATCTTCAGCACCGTCAGTTCCTGCCGGTGCCCCTTGGTGCGCTGGTACTTCTTGCGCCGCTTCTTCTTGAAGACGACGATCTTGTCGCCGCGCGTCTGGGCCACGACCTCGGCCGTCACGCTGGCGCCACCCACCAGCGGCGTGCCGATCTGCGCCGCCCCGTCGCCACCGACCATCAGCACCTGATCCAGCGCAAGTGCGCTGCCCGGCTCGCCATCCAGCCGCTCGACCTCGATCACGTCGTCCTTGGCGACCCGGTACTGCTTGCCGCCAGTGCGCACCACAGCGAAGGTAGACATCACGAACCGTCTCTATTCGAAGACACGAAAAAAAGCCGCCTCGCCGTCCGGCAAGGTGGCGTACCCGTCCAATCACGAGAAGCCGGCACTATATGGTTTGTCACGCGGCTGTCAACAACCGCGCGCTGCTGCGGCATTCCTCACCGCGGTGGTCCTGGGCTCGGCCGAGCTTGCGGGGGCGCAGAGCGTTGCGCTATCGTCCCGCGCCTCGGGCCCTGCGTTGCCGGCCCGGGACATGCGGAGAGGTGCCGGAGCGGTCGAACGGGGCGGTCTCGAAAACCGTTGTACTCTCACGGGTACCGAGGGTTCGAATCCCTCCCTCTCCGCCAAGTCGTTCACCGTGCGCGGAGCGCGATTGAGAGCCCGGTGGGCGGTCAGCCGAGATTGGCGAGACAGAACGTGTTCAGCAACCTCGGCACGATCTGTTCGGACGCGAGCAACTGTTCCAGTGTGCATCGATCCCGTACGGCGTCGATCGACCCATTGGTTTGCGGCCCGGTATCGTACGCCCCCTGATACGCCATCCACCAATCGGGAAAGTCGCGGCAGGGTGCGTGGTTCGTCAGCACCCGACGCACGTTGTCGTGGCGCGCGTCCCGGTAGATCGTTGCATACAAATCGAGCACGGTCCGCTCATCGCCCTCCAGCGCCTGGATGAAGTTGCCGCCGGCATAGATCAGAAGGCCGGTGACGTTCCGCTGTGCATTGTTTCGGCGGGACTGCGCCAGAAGGTGGGCAAGTACGTCGTCGCCCATGGGTCCCCTGGCTATGCTGACATAGATCAGCTGAAAGACCGGCGCCATCTCTTCCCTGCGTTTCATTTCGGGTCCCGCCGCCCCGCTATGCCCACCGTCCGCGCGAAGGCAAGGCGGCATGATTTTTCAAGAAGGAGTACAATCATATTCAATACCATTTAAAAGCGCCTCTCACGCAATGATTATGCTAATGAGTTTATAAATGGTAACCCACGCTATTTTCGAGTCAATGGCGAGGTGCATGCTCGCCAGCGCGCCGCGATCAGCAACAAGAAATGAGGCGATCAGGCGATCCGGCCAGTGCCTATCCGTCTATCAGACCACGCAGGTGGGCAACGGCACTGTCGGGACTGGTCAGTACGGGGCAATGAAGGGATGCGCGCACGGCCTGAAGCGCTCGCGCCGTAGAAAAGTGAGCCAGCATTACGGCGTCGCACGCGGCCAGGGCTGGGGCGGCTTCGGCGAGCAGGCGGTTGTGGGCTTCCACGTCGCCGCCACGCAGCGCCGTCATTGCTTCGGGAACGACATGGGTGTCAAGGCGAGCGTCCGCGGCCATGGCCTCGAACTCCTCCGCCATCGACGGCACGCTGGGGGCGAAGGTGGCCAGAAGGCCGAGATGGCGACCTAGGGACAATGCCGCCGCGAACATTGCCTGGTTGGGCTTCAGGACCGGTACGGTCACCGCCCGGGCCGCGGCTTCGATGGCCGGGCCGAAGGCGGAGCAGGTGAACAGGATGCCCGCCGCTCCAATGCTCTGGGCATAGCGGGCGAGATCGACAAGGCGACGGGTCAGTGCCGGCGTCAACGCCGCTTCGCCAGCGCGATCAGGGCTGAGGCTGTCGTCCAGAAGGTTCACGGTCTCCGCCTCGGGCCAGCCGCCGGCAAAAGCGCGAGCAACAGGCTCCATCGCCACAGGGGTGGCGTGGATCAGGACGATGCGCGGGCCGGTCATGCCGGCCCCTCGCGCCGGCTCTCGTCGATGCCGGGCATGCGCTCCAGCAGGTCGCTCAACTCGCGCGACCAGCGGCGCTTGTGCGAGCGATGGATTTCCTGCGCGGTCTGCGGGTCACCACGCCGGATCGCCTCAACCACCGCCGCGTGGTTGACCGTGGAGTAGACAGGCTTGTCGCGATAGTGGATCGACTGGCGGCGGAAACGGTGGGCGCGGTCGAGATAGGACCGCGCGACTTCCGCCAGATGCCGGTTGTCGCAAAGCTCCACAAGCAGGCAATGGAAGCGATAGTCGGCGGCGACCCAGGCATCCATATCCTCCGCCTCCAGCGCGGCATCCATGGCGGCGATGGCAGCGTCGAGCTGCGCCAGCTCTTCCGGCGGCAGGCGGCGGCTCGCCAGACGCTCAGCTGCGGCCGATTCAAGGCAACTGAGCAGTTCGTTGATCTCGCGAATATCGCGCGCCGACATAGACGCGACGCGGATACCGCGGCGCGGCACCAACTCCACCAGCCCCTCACGTTCCAGCCGGATGACGGCTTCACGTACGGGCGTCCGGCTCATGCCGAGGCTGAGGGCGATCTCCTCCTCCAGCATGGTGTCGCCGGCAGTGATCCCGCCGGACAGGATGCGCTCACGCAGATGCTCATAGGCGTCGTCGACAAGAGACCGGCGTTGGGTCTTTGCGGTCATAGGGTGATCCCCGTGCTCCATCCTGCGCATGTCTGTTCAGGATATAGGATATCAACACAATCCCCTTTGTGCATACGCAAAATCACGAGCACCCAGTTTGTGGAATCGACGCACTCCAACGGGGAGATCATCGCCTTCGCGATGATGACGCCGCTCTTTGAAAGACGAAGTGCGCGGAAACGGAACGCGTCTTGCCCGCGCAGGCGGGCACCTTCTGCCACGCAACACCATGCCTGTGTGGCGGCAAGCTGCCCTCTTTTGTATACATGAAATCTTGCTTGCGCATACGCCCTGAGCTACCGTGGATGCGTCCAACATAAGAAAACCTCGGGGGAGTCGCCATGTCACGTTCCGCACTGTCGCTGGCCGGTGTTGCGGCCTGCGCGTTTGCCGCCGGCACCACGGTCGCCGCGGCCGAGACCTTCACCTTCGCCACCACCAACGGTGCCAACGATTTCTCCACCCGTGCCATCGAAGGCTGGCAGCAGGCGATGCTGGAGGCGTCGGGCGGCGAGTTGGAGATGGAGATGATCATCGGCGGCGCGCTCGGCGGCGATCAGGATCTGCTGCAGCAGCTGTCGACCAACGAGATCCAGCTGCACGTCGCCGGTCCCGTGATCGTCCACCGTCTCCTGTCCGAATACCAGTGCATGGAGGCTGAGTTCGTCTATGACGACATCGACCACGGCTATGCCGTGTGGACCGGCCCGCTGGGCCAGGAGGTTAGCGACCGGCTGGAGGCGGAATACGGCATCCGGATCGTCGGCGTCGGCCTGCGCGGCGCCCGCAACCTGACCTCGAACGTAGCGGTGCACGCGCCCGCCGATCTGGAGGGCGTCAAGGTCCGCGTGACCAACCCGCTGCGCACGCAGGTGTTCGAGGCACTGGGCGCGCTGCCGGCGCCGCTTTCGATCTCCGAGCTTTATGGCGCCCTGCGCCAGGGCGTGTTCGACGCACAGGAAAACCCGATCCCGACGATCTACGGCAACCGGTTCCATGAGGTGCAGGACTACGTGAACCTGACCGAACACGTGATCAGCTATTACATCGTCTCGGCGAACGCCGGCTTCGTCGACGGGCTGTCGGACGAGCATCGCCAGATCTTCGAAGAGACGCTGGACGATGCCATGGCCTGGCTGAACGACACCGTGCGCAACGAGACGGACACGCTCTTGCAGCAGATGGCCGATGACGGCCATATCGAGGTGATCGAGCCTGACGTGGCGGCGTTCCGCGCGATCGCCGAGCCGGTCGTCGCCGCCTATGCGGAGGAGAACTGCCGCGAGGGCCTGCTGGACGAAATCCGCGCGGCCGCTCAGTAGACGGCAGCCGGAACTGTAAGGGCCACCTGCGTCGGCCGGTGGCCCCACCCGCAAGACGATCGATCCGAGACGCCATGTTCAGCCGCATCCTGGCCGTCTTCGACCGCGCCCTGGTCTGGGTGGCGATGGCGGCATTCATCATCATGATGCTGGCGACGATCGGCCAGGTCGCCTTCCGCTATGTCCTGGAAGTGCCGGTGCCGTGGACGGAAGAGCTGGCACGTGTACTGTTCGTTCAGGCGATGCTGATCGGCATGGCGATCGCCGTGCGCGAAGACCAGCACATCGTCGTCGATTTCCTCTTCAAGCGCCTCAGCCCGCGGCGGCAGCAGATCGTCGGCTTCCTGTTCGGCGTGATGGTCTTCCTCCTGCTGCTGCTGTTGATGCGCGGTGCCTGGGCGATGATCGGCACCAACTGGAACTCCCGCCTCGTCTCGCTGGGATGGGTGCGGGTCGGCTATCTCTATATCGGCCTTCTGGTCTCGCTCGGCTGCATGGCCTTCTACACCTTCCGCAGCCTGGTGATCCGTCTTCAGGCGCTGAACGCCGAAATGCGGGAGACGGCGCCGTGATCGTCTATCTGGCGCTCACGCTGGCCCTGATCGCGCTGATCCTGACGGGGTTCCCGGTTGGCTTCGGCGCCGGGTTGGTGGCGGCGACGGGTGCCATGATCCTGTTCGGCGACGTGTTCGACCCACGCGTCAGCACGATGATCGCACGTCTCGCCATCTCCAAGATCGACAACTTCCTGTTGCTGGCGATCCCGTTCTTCCTGCTCGCCGGCCGGCTCATGAACACCGGCGGCATCACCGACCGACTGTTCGGCTTCGTCGCCATGGCCACACAGCCGCTGAAGGGTGGCCTGGGCCACGCCAATATCGGCGCCAGCGTGCTGTTCGCCGGCATGTCGGGCTCGGCCACCGCGGTCGCCGTGGGCCTCGGCACCATTGAGATGCGGGCCATGCTCGCCAACGGCTATGACCGGCCGTTCAGCGCCGGCGTCACCGCGGCCTCGTCGCTGATCAGCCCGGTCATCCCGCCCAGCATCGTTTTGGTGGCCTATGCCGTGCAGGCCGAGGTGTCGGTGGCCGCCATGTTCTTTGCCGCCATCGTGCCGGGGTTGATGCTGGCCTTCGTGTTCATGGGCTATGTCTCGTACCGGGCCTGGCGTAACGACTATCCGACAGGCCCCTGGCCCAGCCTCGTGCCGCTGGCCCGCGCCTTCGCCAATGCGCTGCTGCCACTGCTGACACCGCTGATCATCATCGGCGGCATCTATGCCGGCATCTTCACGCCGACCGAGGCGGCGGCCGTGGCCGCGCTCTATGCCACGATCCTGGGCGTGTTCGTCTACCGGGCCGTGGGCCCGCGGCAGCTCTGGCGCGAGATCCGCGGCGCGCTGGTCGACAGCGCGGTGATCATGCTGATCATCGTCTTCACCTCGGCCTTCGGCGTGATCATGATCCGCGCTCAGGTGGCGGGGGAACTCGCCGCCACGCTGAGTGCGCTGACCGGCGACCCGACGGTCCTCTTGTTTCTGCTGACCGGCTTCTGGCTGCTGGTTGGGTTCTTCATGGCCCAGACGCCGGCCGTACTGCTGTTGACGCCGATCCTGCTGCCGACCGCCAACGCCTACGGCGTCGACCTCGTCCATATGGGCATCGTCATGTCCATGACGCTGACGCTCGGTCTGCTGACGCCGCCGGTCGGCATGGTGCTCTACGCATTGGTGCGCGTGACCGAAGTGTCGTTCGAGAAGCTGGCGATCCTGTGCCTGCCCTATGTCGCGCTTGCCTATCTGGTGATCGCGATCCTGATCCTGATGCCGGATCTGGTGCTGTATCTGCCGAGCGTGCTGTTGTGAGGAGGTTCAGCCCATGACAACGGCGATCGCGCCGGTGCCGGACCCGCTGACCGTGGCGATGACCGGCGCGGGCTTCGTCGTACCGCTGCACGCTGCCGGCTGGCGCCAGGTGGGTGCCACGGTCGTGGGCATCGCGTCGCGCACACGCGCGCGCGCAGAAGAGCAGGCGCGGGCGCACGGCATCCCCGCCGTCTTCGATGCACTGGAAGAGATGCTGGACGCGACGCGCCCGACTGTCCTGGATATCTGCTCACCGCCGGAAGCCCATCTCGCCGCCGTCGAAGCGGCGGCCGCACGGGGCATCCATGTGATCTGCCAGAAGCCGGTGGCCCCCGGCCTGGGGGAGGCGCTGGCGATCCGCAGCGCGGCACGGCAGGCGGGCATCCGCTGCATGGTGCATGAGAACTTCCGCTTCCGCCCCTGGTATCGCGAAATCCGCCGGCTCTTGGACGCCGGGACTATCGGCCGGCCCTTCTATGCCCGATCCGACGGCCGCATGGGGGGCACCGTGCCGACCGCCGCCCATCCGGACACGCCTTGGAGCCTGGCGCGCCAGCCCTTCATGGCCAGCGCCCCGCGATTGCTGATCCTGGAATCGGTGATCCACCAGATCGATGTCTGCCGATACCTGTTCGGCGACCCGACTTCGGTGTTCGCCCGCGCATGCAGGGTTGGCGACCGCACGGCCGGCGAAGATCTCGCCAGCCTGTCCATGGATTTTGCCGGTGTGATCGCCATGGTAGAGCGCAGCTATGGCTCGCGCGGCTATCCCGACCCGCCCATGGCCAGCGAGTTACTGACGGTCGAAGGCGATCGCGGCGCTCTGTTCCTGGGCCGCGACGGGCGTATCCGTGCGGAGATCGACCATCCGGGCGAGCGTCGGACTTTGATCCCAGATCTCGACCTGACCGACGCCTATCCGCGCAGCTACGCCGACACCATCGGCCACTTTGCGGACGCGCTCAGGGCCGGCACGGCGTTTGAGACCGACATCGACGACAACCTGAAGACCCTGGACGCAACCCTGGCCGCCTACCGGTCTTGGGAGACCGGCGAGGCGGTTCGGCTGCCCACGATCGCGCTGGAGGCACAGCCATGAACATCCTGGTCCTGCCCGGCGACGGGATCGGCGAAGAGATCACCCACGCGACCCTGATCGTGCTGGAGGCGGCGATCGCCCGCTTCGGCCTGGACTTGGTGTTCGAGCACGACGAGATCGGCTTTGCGGCCTATGAGAAGACGGGTACCACCTGCCCAGATGCCGTGCTGGAGCGCGCGCGGGCGTGCGACGGCATCATCCTCGGCCCCATCTCGCATATGGATTATCCGCCGCGCGACAAGGGCGGCGTGAATGTCTCAGCGGCCTTCCGGGTGAAGCTCGATCTCTACGCCAATGTCCGCCCGGCGCGCACGCGTGCGGGCCTCGGCCGCCCCGACAAGCCGATGGACCTGGTGATCATGCGCGAATGCACAGAGGGCTTCTATCCCGACCGCAACATGTATGCGGGCTCCGGAGAGTTCATGCCGACGCCCGGCATCGCCATGTCGCTGCGCAAGATCACGGCCTTTGCCTGCGAGCGCATCGCGCGGCGCTCGTTCGAGCTGGCGCGCACCCGGCGCGGCAAGGTCACGGCCGTGCACAAGGCCAACAACATGATCCTGACCGATGGCCTGTTTCTGGACGAGGTGCGCAAGGTGGCCGCCGAGTTTCCCGACTGCACGCTGGACGATGTGATCATCGATGCCTGTGCCGCCTGGCTGGTGCGCGACCCCGGCCGCTTCGACGTGATCTGCACGACCAACTTCTATGCCGACATTCTTTCGGATCTGGCCTCGGAGCTTTCAGGCAGCCTCGGTCTCGCGGGGTCCATCAATGCGGGCGAAGACCTGGCGGCGGCCCAGGCACAGCACGGCTCCGCGCCCGACATCGCCGGGCAGAACATCGCCAACCCGACATCGCTGATCCTCTCCGCCGCCATGCTGCTGGGCTGGCTCGGCAAGCGCCATGGCGACGCGAAGTTGGCCGGCGCCGCCCGGGCCATCGACGGGGCTATCGACCACGTGCTGGCCGATCCGGCGCGCCGGACGCCGGATCTGGGCGGCCCCCTCGGCACCGATGCCTTTGCCCGCGCGGTGGCCGATACGATCGCAGCATGACGGGGCCCGCCGCACCGGACGGCGCGTGGGACTGCCACGTTCACATCTTCGGCGCTGCGGACCGATTTCCCTTAGCCGAACCCAGGGCGTACGACCCCGGCCTGGCGGACGTCACTCTGGCGCAGGCCATGCTCGACAGGCTGAGTCTCGGCCGTGCCGTTCTGGTACAGCCGAGCGTCTACGGCACCGACAACGCCTGTCTCTTGGATGCGCTGGACAGGTTCGCGGGCCGGGCGCGCGGTGTCGCCGTGGTCGATCCGGCGCGCGCTGTCGGGACTGAATTGGACAGGCTGAAGCGCGCCGGTGTGTGCGCCTTGCGGCTGAACTGGGTCGCGGGGGACCACCGGCTCGATGCCGCGGAAATGCAAGCCCGATTGCACGACCTTCTGCCGATCGCTGCGGAGCACCAATGGCATGTTCTGATCCACGCGCCGATAGCGCTCGTCGTCGAATTGGCGCCGATGATCGTCGACGCACACGTTCCCGTGGTGCTCGACCATCTGGCGGGCGTCCGGACCGCGCCGGACCACTGCGCTGCCGACGCCGCGGTCGTGCTGGGTCTGCTGACGGCGGGGCATGTCTGGGTGAAGATCGCGGCACCCTATCGGCTCGCCACGGGTCTCGCCGAAGAGGTGCGGCTAGCCGCCTTTGTCCGGCGGCTGGCCGAAGGGTGGCCCGACCGGCTGATCTGGGGATCGGACTGGCCGCACACCAGTGCGCACAGTCCCGGCCGCCGAAGCCGGGGATTCCGCCGGATCGATACCGGCGCCCTGCTGTCCGGCCTTTCCCGGCTGGTCGGCGATCCCGCTCTCGTCCACAGGATCCTCTGCAGGAACCCGCTTGCGCTCTACGGATCCTGACGCGGCGGTGTAGGCTGACCACCGGTCACACGGGAACAGGGCGATGTTCGGCATTCGTGAGGCGGAGATCGTGCGCGAAGTGGTGCGCGCCGGAGGGTTCCGGGCCGCGGCACAGCGGCTGGAGCTGGCGCCATCGGCCATCTCAGGGCGTATCGGTGCGCTGGAGCAACGTCTGGGCGTCAAGCTGTTCGAGCGCGAAGGCCGCGGCGTACGGCTGACGCCTGTGGGGCGGCGTTTCCTGGAGCATGCCGAGCGCCTGATTGCCGTGCGCGACCTGATCGTCGACGAGCTTGCCGCAACCGCCCAGCTTGCCGGCACGCTGCGCATCGGTGTCGCAGAATCCGTGGTGCACACCTGGTTGCCGGCGATGCTGACGGCATTGCGCGATCGCCTGCCGCGCATGCGTTTCGAGCTGTCGGTCGACACCTCGGTGGAGCTGCGGCGCAAGCTGCGGGGGGATGAGTTGGACTTTGCCGTCCTCATGCGCCAGCTCGTGCCCGAAGAAGCGGTTTCGACCCCTCTCGGCCGCATCGAGATCTGCTGGCTGGCAGCGCCGACGGTCTCGCTGCCCGACGGGCCGCTTTCGCCCGCCGCGCTCGCAGCGCATCCCATCGTCACCTTTCCCAAGAACACGACGCCCTACATGGAGATCGAACGGCTGTTCGCCGACCCACGGCTGCCCGTGCCCCTGCTGCACGGCTGTGCGTCGCTGTCGACCATCGCGCATCTCGTGCGCGACGGGTTCGGCATCGGCACCATGCCGCGGCGCATGGCCCAGGAGGGGCTGGCCAGCGGAGCGTTGCGGGAACTTGCCGTGACCGAGGAGGCCGTCTTGCACGATCTTGAGTTCTGGGTGGCGCACATGCCGGGCCGGAACGAAAACCTCAGCGAGACAGTCGTCCAGGCCCTGCGAGCGGCGTCCGCGAAGGGCTGAAACTGTTCTGATCTACAGATCAATAATGTCCATATATGATCTCTTGACAGGAACGTGACCGTCTGAAAGGCTTTCCATAACAAGGGCGCAGAACAACGGGGCTTTGCGGTATGGAAGGGACGGATCGGCTCGTCACTGTCCCCGGCATCACACCGAACGGCGCCAACGCCGCCGAAACGGCCCAAGCCCTGCGCCTCCAGTTCCGCCTCGGATCGCTTACCGAGCAGACCAGCGGCCTGGCACCCGGCTTTCTGCAGGCCAATCTGGCGATCCTGCCATCGAACGCTGCCGCCGACTTTCTGCTCTATTGCACCCGCAACCCTAAGCCCTGCCCGCTGCTCTCGGTCTCGAACCCGGGTGACCCGACCTTGCCGCGGCTGGGACAGGACATCGACATCCGCAGCGATGTGCCGAGCTATCGGGTCTTCCGCAATGGCCGCCATGTGGACACGGTCGGCGATATCTCTGCACTGTGGCGCGACGATCTGGTGACCTTCGCCATCGGCTGTTCCTTTTCGTTCGACGATGCGCTGCAGCGGTCCGGCATTCCCGTGCCCAACGTCAGCGCCGGTACCAACGTGCCCATGTATGTCACCGCGATCGAGACCGAGCCTGCCGGCCCGTTCAGCGGTCCGCTGGTCGTCTCCATGCGGTCCTTCAAGCCGGCCGATGCGATCCGCGCCATCACCCTGTCCGACCGCTATCCGCTGGCCCATGGCGCGCCGATCCATATCGGCGATCCGGCGGAGATCGGCATCCGCGACGTGACGGCCCCGGATTTTGGCGATCCGCCGACGATCGCGCCGGGCGAGATCTGCGTGTTCTGGGCTTGCGGGGTCACGCCACAGCTCGCCATCGGCCGGGCGCAGCCCGACATCGCGATCACCCACGACCCCGGCCACATGCTGATCACTGATCTGCCGGCCGACGCGACACTTTGAGGAACGGCTTCACATGAAAACCCCTGGGAGAAGGAAGACACCTATGAACAGGACCCTGCTCGCGCTCACCGCCGCCTCCGTGGCCGGCGGCCTCTCCACCGTTGCCGTTGCTGAGGATGTGGAGCTCTCTGTCGTCGGCAGCTGGAGCGGCCTGCCCCTGCACCGGCTCTATGAACAGCCGTTCTGGACGGAAACGCTGCCCGAAGCCTCCGGCGGGACCATCACAGTCAACCTGACCACCTTCGACCAGATGGGGGTGGCGGGCGGCGACGTCTTCCGCCTCTTGGATGAAGGCGTGTTCGATATCGGCATGACGGTGGCGGACTACACCGTCTCCGACGCGCCGGAGCTGGAAGGTCTCGACGTGCCCCTAGTCGCGACCGAAGCGGCGGATGCGCAAGTAATGGTCGAGGCCGCGCGCCCCATGGTCGACGACATCATGCGCGACAGCTTTGGCGCCAAGCTGCTGGCCATTGCGCCCTATCCGCCACAGGTCGTGTTCTGCAATGCAGAGATCGCCGGGCTTGCCGATCTTGAGGGGCTGAAGGTCCGCGGCTCGGGCCGCATGACGACCCAGTTCCTGGAAGCACTAGGGGCCGAAGGCGTGAACCTGGGCTTCTCCGAAGTGCCGGGTGCGCTGGAACGCGGCGTGATCGACTGCGCCATCACTGGCTCCGGCTCCGGCTATTCGGCGGGCTGGTGGGAAAGCTCCACCCATCTGATGACGCTGCCGCTCGGCGGCTGGGATGCGGTGGTCACGGCCATGAACCTGGAGAAGTGGGAGTCGCTGGACGAGGCGACGCAGACGCTGATCCAGACCCAGATCACCGAGAACTTCGAGGCCCCCGCCTGGGCGGCGGCGGCCGACGCGCTGGAGACCGACATCGCCTGCCTGACCGGCAGCGGCGATTGCCCGGCCGGTGATCCCGCCGACATGACGCTGGTGGAGCCGACCGAGGCGGATGTGGAGACGGCCAACCGCGTGCTGCTTGAAACCGTGCTGCCCGACTGGGCCGAGCGCGCGGGCGACGACTGGGCGCAGCGGTGGAGCGACACCGTCGGCGCGGCGGTCGGCGTGCAGCTCGACTGACGCCGAGCCGGGGAGCCCGGTTTCGTGGAGGGTGCGGTCGGCCGCATCGTCCGTCTGATACGCACGGCCAACAGGGGGGTGGGGCTGGTGGCGGGCCTTGCCCTTCTGCTGACCGGGGTGTTGATTCTGATCGAGATCGTGTTGCGGCGGACCGTGGGCAGCGCGCTCGGTGGGTCCGACGAAATCTCCGGCTATGTCATGGCGGCGATCGCCACCTGGGGGCTGGGCTGGGCGCTGGCCGAGCGGGCCCATGTGCGCATCGACCTGGTCCAGCGCCAGCTGGCGCCGGGCGGCCGGGCCGCGCTGGACGCGCTGGCGCTGTTGAGCGTGGCCGCCGTGGCGCTGCTGATCTCGGTCCACGCCTGGTCGGTGCTGGCGACCACGCTCGACCGCAACTCCATGGCCAACACGCCGCTGGAAACGCCGCTGTGGATCCCCCAGTCGATCTGGCTCGGCGGGTGGGTCTGGTTCAGCCTCACCGCCTGGGTGCTGGCGCTCTGCCTGTTGGCTGCCCTGGCCATGCGCCACCGGCGCCTGGCTGAGGCGATCGGCGGAACCCAGGGCGAGAGCGGCATCGACGAATGATCGGCAGCATCTCCATCGCGCTGTTGGTGCTGATGGCGCTGTCCATCCCGGTCGGCGTCATCCTGTTCGTGCTCGGGATCGGCGTCGATCTGTTCTATTCCCCGTTCCCGCTGATCCGCGGGCTTGGCCAGGTGGTGTGGTCGGCGACCAATTCCTCGCTGCTCATCGCCATCCCGTTCTTCGTGCTGCTGGGCGAGGTGCTGGTGCGCGCCGGCATCGCAGAGCGCACTTACCGGGCGCTGGACATGTGGTTCTCCTGGCTGCCCGGCGGCCTGATTCACGCCAATATCGGCACGGCGACCATGTTCTCCGCCACCTCGGGTTCTTCCGTGGCCACCGCCGCCACGGTGGCCACCGTGGCGATGCCGCAGGCGGAACGGCTGGGCTATGACCCGCGCCTGTTCTCCGGTGCCATCGCGGCCGGCGGCACGCTCGGCATCATGATCCCACCCTCGATCAACCTGATCGTCTACGGCTTCCTGACCGAGACATCGATCCCGAAGCTGTTCCTCGCCGGCCTGGTGCCCGGCCTCTTGCTGGCGCTGGGTTTCATGGCGGTTTCCGCCCTGCTCTGCCTGGCCCGCCCGCAACTGGGCGGCGGCTCCGGTGCGGCGGTCACGTGGCGCGAGCGGCTGATCCACCTGAAAGATCTGGTGCCGATCATCGCCCTGTTTGCCGTCGTTATCGGGTCCATCTATCTGGGCTGGGCGACGCCGACAGAGTCGGCGGCCATCGGCGTGGCCATGGCGATGGCGATCGCAGCCGGCCAGAGGGGCTTGAGCCTCGCGGCCCTGCGCGAGGCGCTGCTGGGCACCATCCGGGTCACGGCCATGATCATGTTCGTGATCATCGGCGCCTATTTCCTGAACTACACCCTGGCTTCGGCCGGCCTGGGCCAGGCGCTGCGCGACCTCTTGGAAGGCCTGGACCTGGGCGCCACGGGCACGCTGCTGGCGGTCGTGCTGCTCTATATCGTGCTGGGCTTCTTCATCGAGACGCTGTCGCTGATGGTGGCGACGATCCCGATCGTCGTGCCGATCGTGGTCGGCCTCGACTACGACCCGGTCTGGTTCGGCATCCTCTTGATCCTGCTGATCGAGATGGCGCTGATCACGCCGCCGGTGGGGCTCAACCTTTATGTCGTTCACGGCACGCGCAGAAGCGGCAGCCTCACGCAGGTAATGGTCGGCGCGGTGCCCTATGTGGCGACGATGCTGGTGATGGCCGCCTTGCTGATCGCCTTCCCTCAGATCGCGCTGTGGCTGCCCGGCGACTGATCGGGCACAGACATAGAGGACGGATGATGATGCCTGAGGCCGAAGCGCTGCAGTTCGAGGTGGCGGGTGAGGGCGTGGTTGCCCTGGCCCCGCGGCACGGCATCGTTGCCGGCTGGACCGGCCGCAACCCGGCCGCCATCGAGCACCATATCGCGGAGCTGGAGGCGATCGGCGTGCCCCGCCCCTCACGCGTGCCGCTCTATTACCGCGTCGCCGCGCAGCAGTTCACCCAGGCTGCGGTCATTCAGGTGGTGGGGGCGGAGACGTCCGGCGAGGTGGAACCGCTGGTGTTCGACACCGGTACCGCGCTCTATCTCGGCCTTGGCTCCGACCACACCGACCGGGCGCTTGAGACCCATTCGGTCGCCCTGTCCAAGCAGATCTGCGCCAAGCCGATCGGGCGGCAGGCATGGCGGTTCGACGAGGTGGCCGATCACCTGGAGGCAGTCCGGCTGACCGCCCATATCCGCACCGCCGGCGACCGGGACTGGACACTCTACCAAGAAGGCACGATCGCGATGATCCGCCCGCTGGCGGAGCTGCTGGCCGGCGCTCCGACGGCGACCGGGGCGCCGCGGCTGGCGCCGGGCACGCTTATGGTCTGCGGCACCTTCCCCGTAGTCTCCGGCGGCGTGAGGCCGGCCGTGGACTTCCGGATGGAGATGCACGACCCGGTGCTGAACCGTGTGCTGACGCACGTCTACGAAACGGCGGTGCTGCCCGCCGTTTTGTGACGGCCCTGCTAGATCCTTACGTCGTCAGAGAGCCGTATCATCGATTTCGCACTCGACTGAGCAGTGGTCGGAGATTTTTTCCACGAAGTCCCGCCGCTCAGCATCGTTTGCGGCATCGACCCATCCACGCACTCGCACCGTGACACCTCCGCCCTGATCATTGAGTCTGATGGTCTCAGTCGCAAGGACATGGTCAAGGTCGGAAGCGAGACTGATTTGCCCGTCATTCCTGACCCTGGCCCAGGTATTGGGGTGGCTCTTGCGCAGAAGTGCCATGCCCTCGTCGCCGGCATCCTGTGCCAGATCTTCAATTTCGCGCTCGGCGGAGATGGCCGGTTTTCCGTTGCCGGCGTCTCTCCCCATCGTGTTGAGGTCGCCGAGCACCATGAACCGTGTTGCCCTGCCTTCGATAGCATTCAAGCGTTGCCGCATTGACCAGATCTTCTTGAACATCTCCTGCCGGTTCGAAAAATCTCTGTCGTCTTTCCCGCTGTCCGTATGAAGAAATAGAAAGTTGAAGAAAATGCTATTTTTCTTGACGCTCAAAAGAGATCCGGGACGCAAATGAGGATTATCAGCTTTGAACTCGCGCCTTTGCGTAAATAGCGCTTGCTGGAACACGCCACGCTTACAGCCGGCAAGCAGCTCTATTCCTTCTCTTCCATCCGTTACCGAGAAATCATAGGAAGAAAGGTGCTCTTGTAGAATCGATCGTAGTGCTGCCTTATCCTTTATTTCTGAAAATCCCACAATATCAGCGTCTGCTAATAGAATATGATCTGCAACTTTTCTTGCTCTAACAGGATCATCACCTTTGAAATTCTCGATATTCCAGAAGAGAGCTTTGATTGACATCGATTCAACCTCCCGTTCTTGTTTCAACTTCGGCACCCAATCGATTTGAGTGGATAAAGATCGACTCGGCTACACCGCAGCTCATTTGACTTACGTCAGGTAGTTTATTAAGTGTCGCGCAATTATACAACTATATTGACCATTGAAGGATTGGAACAAGGGGCGATGATGATGGCAAGCTGATCCAATTTTTTGCCAAAAGTGGTATAATTTCTATATTATAAAATTTTTCAGCGTCAACTGCTTAATCAGGAATTGACTAAAATCCACCCGAACTTTCGCAACTCCGAAGGGATGATGTCACGTGACAGTCATGCAAGCCGGCTATGCTTCGGCGATGCAGATCCAGACACGCGGCATCGACGCCGCGAACATCTGGCAGGCCGGCGAGGGGCGGATCCATGAACGATCTCTACGGTGTGGAGGGCAAGTTCAACAAGAAGGCCCTGGACGAAGAAGAGTATGTCTGCGCGGTCATTGAAGCGTCCCTGGCCGTGCTCGGCACCGCAGCCGGCGGCACGGGCGGCAAGGTTTTGAAGAATGTCCGCAAGATGCCCGGTGCCTTCTGGAAGGTGAAGAAGACGGGCGACAAGCTGGACGGCTTTAAAGCCAATCCGTTCTTCGACTTGCACGGTATCGAAAGCGACGAGACCAGCGCTACGGCAAGCTATCTCCGGCAGCGCGCGATCAAGGGCTTCGGTAGTGCGGCATTCTCCGCCGTCGGATCGGCCTTCAGCGGCTCCACCGGCGGCGTGAACGTCACAAGCGCTGCCAAGGCGGGCTCATCCCTCGCCCAGACCGGCCTGCACATCGTCAAGCTGCAGGCGATTGCGGAGAAATGGCCACGGTCCCGCCCGATCCAGGCCTGGGTCCGGGCGCTGATGGAATTCAAGAACGCCAAGGTGGTGGCCAAGACCGCCGACCTGGTGGGCAGTCTCAACTCCATCCTGGGCGTATTGGCGACCTTCGCCACGGTCGCCATCAAGCTGAATATGAAGATCACGCAAGACCATATCGCCAAGCGCATCGCCGCGGAGATGCACTGGCGCGCCTATCAAGAGACGGTGGTCGGCGGCATGCTGGCCAAACGCCTGGGCGGCGGCGGGGACGGCCCGGCGGGCCCGGCCAGCGAGATCCTCTACGAGCTGTTCACCCAGCGCGGCGGTTCGTGGCTAACCTCGAAGATCTTCGGCAAGTACGAGGTCGACCGCTTCATCAAGGAACCGGTGGGCTGGGAAGCGATCTCAGACAAGCTGAAGCTTATCTGACCGGCCTTCCGCTCAGTCCGCCCAGATCACCTGGTTGATCGGCGGCAGGTGGCTGCTGACGCTCGTCCAGCGGCTGCCGCCGGCGTCTCCAATCCAAAGGTTACCGGTCGTGGAACCCATGGCGAGGCGTCGGCCGTCGGCGTCGATGTCCAGGGCGTGGCGGTAGACCAAGTCGAAGGACGGTTCGTCGGGCAGACCGTCTTTCAGCACCTCATAGCTCGCACCACCGTCGTTCGTGCGGCTGACCACCAAGCGGCGGTCGACGGGCACACGGCATTCGTCCTTGACGCCGGGTACGAACCAGGCGGTGTTGGGGTCGGCTGGGTGGACAGCCACGGCGAAGCCGAAGGCCGCGGGCTTGGCCGTGGTGATCTCGGTGAACGTGTCGCCGCCGTCGGTAGATCGGAAGATGCCGTTGTGGTGCTGGCACCAGATGGTGTCGGGTGCTGCGGCGCACTGGGCCAGCCGGTGCGGGTCTTGCGTCACCCGGTCGTCGGATCGGTCGGGCGGCATATAGTCCGCACGCAGGCCCGTCCCGCCCAGGCGCCATGTCGCCCCGCTATCGCCTGTCAGCCAGATCCCGCCGCAAGAGACGGCGACAGCGATACGGTCGCTGTCGCGCGGGTCGACGCAGATCGAATGGATCCCCGGCTGGTCATAGCCGCCGCCGAACCACTCGGCGCGTTCCGGCCTGTCCCACAGGCTGTCGACCAGGGTCCAGCTGAACCCATGGTCGTCCGACCGGAACAGCCCGCCGGGGATGGTGCCGGCCCACAGAACTCCCGGCCGGTCTGCGCCACCGGCCGCCAGCGTCCAGATTAGCGACACGCTGGGGCCGTCGGCTCCGGCACCGGCATCGCCGGCCGACGGAAAAGCCGGCGTCGGCAGCTCTTCCCAGTTCTGCCCGCCATCGCCGCTACGGTGCAGCTTCACGCCGAAATGGCCGAGATTGAGCGCGGCATAGAGCGCGCCGTCCCGGCCGTCCGGCAGCACGGCCGTGACGGGGTCACCCAGGAAGGCCGTATCGGCCAGGTGCCACGCGCCCGCACTATGGCGGAAGGTCAAGAGCCCCTTGCGGCTGGCGACATAAAGGGTTTCGGCCATTTCACCCTCCCGACAGGGCTTGGACCACGAACACCTCATCGGCATCGGTCACCTGATCGGACAACCGGCAGCGGTCGTGAACCATCCGATCGTTGATGAAGATATTTACGTGTCGACGTAGCCGCCCCTGGTCGTCCAGCAGATAGGACCGAAGCCTGGGGTTGTCCGCGAACACCGCTTGCAGCACGGCGCGAACCGTTTCGCCAGCCACTTCGGCCGGCGGACACGACAGGTGGCGCTGAAGGTTGCCGGTGAAGCTGACCCGCGGCATGGTGCGCTCTCGGCTGGCGACGACCCTCCAAGTCCTATCAGATTTGCCTCGGACCGGCAGGCGGAATCGCGGCCGGGACCGCCGGTAGGCCGCTCCAAGCGATGCAGGAGACCGTACCCCCATGACGTCCGAAACGCCCGCCACCTACGTGATCCCGCCGCCGCCGGTGCCGGCCCTGCCCGTGCGCGGAACCGACTCGCTGTTCCCAGTCCGCCGCATCTATTGCGTCGGCCGCAACTACGCAGCGCATGCGGTGGAGATGGGGCACGACCCGGACAAAGAGGCGCCGTTCTTCTTCCAGAAAAACCCGGACAACCTCGCGTTGGATGGCACATTCCCCTACCCCGACGCCTCGTCCGACGTGCATCACGAGGTCGAGTTGGTCGTGGCCCTGCACAAGGGCGGCAAGGCTATCCCGGTCGAGAGCGCACTTGCCCATGTGTACGGCTACGCCGTCGGCATCGACATGACACGCCGCGACCTGCAGGCCGAGGCCAAGAAGGCCGGCCGTCCATGGGAGGTTGCCAAGGCGTTCGAGCGCTCGGCGCCCTGCGGCCCGCTGATTCCGGCGACGGAGATCGGCCACCCCGATGCTGGCGCCATCACGCTGAGCGTCAATGGCGAGATGCGCCAGAGCGGCGACCTCAATCAACTCATCTGGAAGGTGCCCGAGGTGATCGCGCATCTGTCCGCGCTCTTCACCCTGGCACCGGGCGACCTGATCTTCAGCGGCACGCCCTCCGGCGTAGGTCCCGTGCAGCGGGGGGACAGCGTCGACGCACATATCGATGGCGTCGGCGCGCTAGGTGTGAAGGTGGTGTGACGAGAGCGATCCCTTCCTTGAAAACCAAGGACTGTCGAAGAGGCCAACCATGACCCGCCGCTATCCCTTCATGCAGGTCGATGCCTTCTGCACGCAGCGCTTGGCCGGCAACCCCTGCGCCATCGTGTTCGATGCCGATGACCTGGACGACGCCATGCGCCTCGCGATTGCGCGAGAGAACAACCTTTCGGAGACCAGCTTTGTCGTGCGGTCCGACAAGGCCGATATCGGGGCGCGATACTTCACCCCGTCGCGGGAGATCCCGCTGGCCGGGCATCCGACCGTCGCGACCATCCATGCGCTGGTGGAGACCGGCCGGTTGCCTCTGGATGGGCCGAGAAAGACCGTGTCGCTGGAGATCGGGGCCGGCGTGATCTCGGTGGAGATCGAGCGCGCGACAGACGCGCTGGTGCGCGTGACCATGTCCCAGTTGAAGCCGAGGTTTCTCGACATCGTGCCGGCGGCAGAGATCGCGCCGGCCATCGGGCTCACGCCCGAAGACCTGTTGCCCGACCATCCGCCGCGGGTGGTCAGCACCGGATCACCCCAGGTCATGGTGCCGGTGCGCGATCTCTCAACGCTGCGGCGGGCCATGCCGGATATCCCGTTGTTCGACAGCATGAAGGCGGCCTGGCAGTTCTACGGGGCGCACGCCTTCTGCTTGGGCAGCGTGACGGCGGAGGGGCAGACCTTCGCCCGGCACTTCGACACGCCGCCGGACCCGATCGAAGATCCATTCACGGGCTCCGCCACCGGCGGCATGGCGGCCTATCTCTGGCGGTACGGTCTGATCGCTACGCCGGACTTCGTTGCCGAGCAGGGGCACTGGATGGACCGGCCCGGCCAGGCCCAAGTCGCCGTGATCGGCCCGCGCGATGATATCGAGACGGTGAAAGTCGGCGGGACGGCGGTGACCGTTATCACGGGCGAGCTGATGGTGTGAGGCGGCGGACCGGGACGAACCAGAATTCCCGTCACCTGCCCCAACCCGTCATGCTCGCGAAGGCGAGCATCTCCCGCCGCATGCGCTCTGCCTCGCTCCAAGAGGTCCTCGCCTGCGCGAGGACGACGGAGAAGGGGGACGCGCCCTACCGGTGCCGTGCCGGGAAGCAGATGATGCAAGGGCAGGGGGCGTGCTTGTGCACGGCGTCGGAGACGCTGGAGTGCAACAGCGCGTCCAGCCCCTCCAGGCCGCGGCTGCCCATCACGATCAGGTCCGCCTGGTGCAGCTCGGCCTGATGGACGATCTGCTCGGCCGGGTCACCGTTGCACACCACCGGCGTCACTTTCCGGACGTGCTGCCCTTTGGAAAAGGCCTGACCTTCCTTGACCACGTACTCAGCGATGGCATGGCCGACGCGTTGGGCCAGCCGCCCCTGGTTCTGCGCCTGGGCGGCCAGCGTTTCGTCCGCATCGATGAAGGTCTCGGCGAACTGGCCATAGGTGGGCGGATGCACCACACCCTCGGCGATCGCCGCGTTCAAGAGATCTTCCGAGATCCGCTGATGGCCGGTAACGCAGACCAGCACCACCGTCGCCTCGAAATGGTCGGCCAGCGCGCATCCGATCTCGAGACCATGATTGGCGTGGTCGCTGCCGTCGACCGGAATAAGAATCGTCTTGTACATGGGCGCCACTCTCCCCTCCCGTACCAGGCGCTCGATGGCGTCGGCGCCATTGACGGGAATCATAGACCGGGAGTCTTCGCCGCACCAAGAATCAGCGCGCCTGCGCGGGCAAGAGCGCCGCCGCCTGCGATGTACAGAAAGGGCCGGACCAGACGGCCCGACCCTGTGAATGAAACAACCGTGAAGCATAACGGCGTCCATACGCCGGCTTCCCTGAGCCGCCGCAAGCCGGAAAAGGCGGAGCCGCTAGCCCATCGCTTCGACCGGCTGGCTCTCGCCGCTCTTGCCCAACAGCGTCACATTCGTCCCGCCCAACGGATAGACGCCGGCCGATCTGCCTTGCCAGTCGTGAAGTTCGCCATCGGGCCAGTTCACACTGGATGACCTTGTGCTCACCCCCCCAGAACTGAGACCGGCCCAGGTGGCTTCTGCGGCGAGCGTTGCCGGAAAGCCGATCTGCTGGAACCAGTTCACCATGGCGTTCTTGTCACGCTGCGGCGTTCCCATCTGGCCAGCGCCCGTTGAGTCGACTGCCGTTACGATATTGACCGCGTCGGGCCTGATATATCCCAGCATCTGCTTGAGGACGGCTTCAGTCTCCTTGTACTGTGCCTCGTCCGGATCGGTGAGGGCCATCGCCGGGTAGTGATAGAGGCCGCCCCGGCCGATGGTGCTGTTGACCATGGCAATACCGGAGCAGGTGTAGAACGTTCCTGAGCAAAACGAAACATACGCCAAGTCTGCGCAGGCGCCCTGTCCCATCACGATCCAGACTTTGTGCGGCATGATTTCTCCTCTCTTTGACCTAGGTGCGGCATCGTTGCCAGTCGGGAGATCACATTCGGCCAAGGACGCCCACGGTTGCGACAAGTTGGACTGACCGCAGCACGGCCTTCGCGTCCGGTAGACGCCATAGGGCGCCGGGCCGTGCACCTCCTAGACCGCGAAAACTAAGAAACGCCCAATCGCCCGCGATTGGACCGCTTCGATGCAGCGACGATGTCTGAATCCATCGGAAGGATCAACAAAGCTGCACGGATCGTGTCGGCAGCTGAGTGCGGCATGGCGTCCGGCGTTCTTGGGGCCCATATAGCCGAGCATCGTCGAGAGCCGTCAAATGAGGACCCGATCATGGTGAAGCGTGCCCTTGCCATGCTGGCGTACCCTGCCCTGTCCCTGGCCTTCCTGGTTCAGCCGCTGTACGCATCCGCCCAGGAGCCCGGTGGCGGCGCCTACACAGCTACGGCCGATGTCCTGCCGATCGGAGATGATCCCGAAGACCCGACGGCGGAGATTTTCTACATCGCCTATACGCAGGACGGCGCCGATCCGGCGGAACGGCCGATCACCTTCCTGTTCAACGGCGGGCCCGGGGCGGCGAGTGTGTTTCTGCATCTCGGCGCCGTCGGTCCCTACATGTTGGACCTGGCCGGCGACGGCAGCATGCCGCCACAGCCCTCGCGCCTGGTCGCCAACGACTTCAGCTGGCTCGAGTTTACCGATCTTGTGTTCGTCGACCCCGTCGGCACCGGCTTCAGTCGCGCCCTTCCGCCGGACAACGGCGACGATGAGAACGGCAATGGTGGGAACGGTGGCGAAGCGGACCCTCAGGCCTATTGGGACGCCGAGGCGGATCTCCACTCCATCGGCCAGTTCATGCGGCTCTATCTCACGCGCTTCGACCGCTGGCCGTCGCCCAAGGTGATCGCGGGCGAAAGCTATGGCGGGCTGCGTGTCGCGGCCTTAAGCCGTGTGCTGATGGACGATTTCGAGATCATCCTGAACGGGGCCGTGCTGGTCTCACCCGCGCTGGATTACGGCCTGCTGCTGGAAAGCGAACGGCACAGCCTGTTGCACTGGGCGATGGTTCTGCCGTCGCTGGCGGCGACGGCAGACTTGCACGGCCGCGCGGCGCTGCCCGTCGATGCCTATGACTTGGCGGTGCGGGTGGCACCGGTCGAAGACTATGCGCTTGATGGCTATCTGACCGGGCTCGCCGGCCTGGGCCGGATGAGCGAAGACGAGACGGCGGCGTTCTATGCCGAGATTGCCGAGCTCACGGGCCTGGACACTGAAACCGTTGCGCGCCTGCGCGGACGCATCGGGTCTTGGCGCTTCGCCAAACTGCTACTGCAGGACGAAGGGCTGCTGGTCGACCGTTATGACGCCACGCAGGTCAGCCCCGACCCTTATCCTGACCTGTCATACCTGGAAGGCGGCGACCGCTCGCTGACTTTGACGGATGGCGTCTTCGCCTCCGCCTTGCTGGATTATGTGCGCGACGAACTGGGGTATGAGACCGACCGAACTTACGAGGTGCTGAACGAACAGACGTTCCGGCGCTGGTCGTTCGACAGCGGCATCAGCGGCCGCCAGGGCTATGTGCGCACCACGGACGACCTCGCCTACGCGCTGACGGTGAACGACCGGCTGCAGGTGCTGATCGTCCATGGCTATCACGACCTGATCACGCCCTACCTCGCCAGCCGATACCTGATCGACCAGACCGTGATCGAGCCGGATGCCCGCGCCAGAGTGCGCTTCGCCAACTATTTCGGCGGCCACATGTTCTATTTCCACGACGAGAGCCTGCGCGCTTTCCACGCCGACGTGGCAGCGCTGTTCGGGGCGTTGTAGGCGGCGACGGGAACCCGGTCCGACCTATAGGGTCCGCAGCACGGTTCCAAGGCGACCGGCAAGCCAGAGGGCCAGCATGCGATAGTCGCTGATCAGCGACCACAGGGGATAGCGCAAGGTGGCGGGGCGATTGCGCTCCACAGCGAAATGGCCGAACCAGGCAAGACCGTAGCCCGCGACCGCGGCGGCAGGCACAAGCCACCAAATGCCGGCGGCGAGGCCCGTGAGGATCATGGCGACTGCCGCCAGGCTGCCGACATAGTGACAGCCTCGGTTCGCCGGCCGGCGGTGCTCGCCCAGATAGTAGGGCCAGAACGCGGCGTAAGTGCGAATGCGGTCAGATACCGGCGGCGATCCCATGCGGTGCCGTTCCCCGTGATCTCACGACTGCGCCCTTGTGCTCACACCTGGGCGGCAGTCGGGTGATAGCCCCGGAGATGGGAACGCACCTCCGGCAATGCCAGTTCACTCGGCCGCCGCCGGCATGATCCGCGGCGCCTCTGCCTCTTCGACCGGTCCGGTGATCAGACGCGTGGAGCGGCGATAGCTGAGATAGGACCAGATCCAGCTGAGCATCACCGAAAGCCGGTTGCGGGTGCCCAGCAGGAACAGCACATGCACCACGCCCCACAGCCACCAGGCAGGCTGGCCGCTGAGCTTCAGCCAGCCGAAATCGGCCACGGCGGAATCGCGGCCGATGGTGGCCAGGCTGCCCATATGCCGGTACCGGAAGGGACCGGGGTCGGGCTTTCGGGCGACGCGGGCCGCAATCACCTTGGCCGCATAGAGGCCGGACTGCTTCGCCGCCGGTGCCAGGCCCGGTACAGGCTGCCCGCCCGACGTAGTCATGGCCGCGGTGTCACCCACGACGAAGATGTCCGGATGTCCCGGCACCGTCAGGTCCGGCCCGACGATCACGCGGCCCGCACGATCGGCCTCGCAGCCCAGCCATTTCGCCGCGCGGGAGGCGCGCACGCCCGCCGCCCAAAGGATGGTGCCGGCCGGTATCTTCTCGTCGCCGATGGCCACACCGACTGCGTCCATCTCCGTCACGCGGCCGTTCAGGCGCACCTCCACACCGAGGTCTTCCAGGGACGCCTGCGCGGTCGCCGACAGACGCTCGGGAAACATGGGCAGCACCCGCGGCCCCGCCTGCACAAGGATGACGCGGGCACTGGCCGGGTCGATGGAGCGGAAGTCCTTGTCCATACCCTGCTTGGCCAGTTCCGCGATTGCCCCGGCAAGTTCCACCCCCGTAGGGCCGGCGCCGACCACGATGAAGGTCAAGAGCCGTGCGCGCTCCACTGGATCCTCGACACTTTCCGCCCGCTCAAACGCGAGCAGAATGCGCTGGCGCACATGGGTGGCATCGTCGATCTTCTTCAGCCCCGGTGCCAAGGGCTCCCAATCGTCGCGGCCGAAATAGGCGTGGCGTGCGCCGGTGGCGAGGATCAAATGGTCATAGGCGATGCGGTCCTCGCCGATCAGCACCTGCTTGGCCGCCGTGTCGATGCTGGTCACCTTGCCGAACAGGACGCGGGTGTTGAACTGTTCCCGCAACGTGCCGCGGATCGGCACCGCGATATCCGCCGGTGACAGGCTCGCCGTGGCGACCTGGTAGAGCAGCGGCTGAAACAGGTGGTAGTTGTGGCGGTCGATGACCGTGATGCGCACCCGCGTCTTCGCCAGCGCCCGGGCTGCGGCCAGCCCGCCGAAGCCGGCGCCGACGATCACTACATGCGGACAGCTCTCCAGCGAAAAGGCGGGCTTGCCGGTGTATTCGGGGAAGTTCCGCTGCAGCCAGCCGTCGATCAGATGGTCGATCGACAACGGCCCCGGTCCGGCGAATAGCAGATGGCCCAGGATCAAGGCCCACAACAGGTGCTCCGGCAGCCCCGACGGGCTCATCATCACGCTGACAGTCAAGAGCGCCAGCCCCAGAGCCGCCAGCCGGGTGCCGAACCCGACGGCCAGCATCACCGCGGCCACGAGCTGCAAACCCATCAGCCCAGGATTGCCGGCAAATGGTGCCAGCCAAGCGTCGCTCGCCAGGGTGCCGTAGTCGATCCATCTGGTGCCGCCGGTGTTGATCAGGGCCTCGCCGGTCATCCAGAAAAGCCCGGCCATCCACACGCGCAGCAAGAGTTGCAGCACCGGCTGGGTGACGGATTGGAAGGCACGGATGATGCGGTCGGGCCATTTCGCGAAGGGCAGCGCAGCCCGGCCGACACCCCGCCCCAAGAGCGCGTCGAGCGAGATCGGCCCCGGTCCGTGCACCGTCAGTGCGAGCGCGAGCAGGGCGCACAACACATGGCCGGTCACATCACGGTCGCCGAAATAGACAACCAGCGACAGGAACGCGATCGGAAGGGCGGCAAGCCGGGTCAACAGGCCCATGGCGAGCAGCACGGCCGCCACGATCTCCGTCGTCACCTGCGGATCGACGCCGAACATTCGGTCCGGCGTCGCCATCGCGGTGTCCAGCCCATGGTTCAGGAAGATCATGGCCAGCCATAGCCGCACGCCGAGCAGCAGCAATGGGTTCAGAACACGGTCGAAGACCCCGAGCGTGTCGCGCGCAAGACCCAGGATGGCGCCACCATAGAGGCTCATCAGACGTCTCCTTCAGAACGCCGGCACGCATTAGGACCTGAGCCGGTTGCTCCCGCCGCCCGGTCCCTGCACGGACTGTCGCAACACCGGCCGCGCCGGAGAAGAGTGCCCGTTTCGCCCGGCATCGACCACATCGTCCCGGGCCGAGGCCCAGGACGATGCGCCAAGCTGTCTCTTCGGATCTGTCTGACGCTGAGGAGGTGTCGCGGGTTACTCCGCCGCGGCCGCCGGCGGCGCCCATTCGAAAGCGGCAAACGGCCTGTCGACCGGTGTCCCGACAACGTGGTTGGTGTAATTCGACAGCACCTTGTGCGAGATGCCGAGGATCACCTCAAGCACATTGCGGCGCGTGAACCCGGCGGCCAGGAAGGCCTCGATCTCGTCGGGCTTCACCCAGCCACGATCGAGCACCATCTTCGTGGTGAACACTTTCAAGGCCTGCAGCCTTGGGTCGGAATAGTCGCCGCCCGTGCGTGCCGTCTCGATCACGTCTTCGGCGATGCGTTCACTCTTGGCGATGCCGGTATGGGCAGCCATGCAGTAGTCGCAGCCATGGATCGCATTGATCGTGAACCAGACGACGTGACGCTCGGTGGGTGTGAAGGACGAGTTGGCGAACGCGTCGCCCACGGCCAGATAGGCCTCGGCGGCCGCCGGCGCTTCGGCCAGACCGCCGATCAGGTTCGGGACGAACCCGTATTTGGCCTTGGTCTTTGCCAGGACGCCCTTGGCGTCTTCGGGCGCGGTGTCGAGGGAATGGATCTGAAAGCCGGACATCACCGGATCTCCTTGCGTTAGGATGTCTGGCGGCAAATCTTGTACTGACCGGATCAAGATACAAGATATCGCCTGATCACAAGGGTGCGATGAGCGGACAATGGCGGGACGCAAGCAGTTCGACGAAGACCGGGCGCTGGACGCGGCGATGACGATGTTCTGGCTGAAAGGCTATGAGGCAACGTCGCTGGCCGACCTTGAGGCTGCGACCGGGCTTGGCAAGTCGAGCCTTTACAACGCGTATCAGAGCAAGGACGCGCTGTTTGCCCGCTGTCTCGATCGTTTCCAGCGGCGCCACGGCGGTTCGTTGCGCGAAGAGCTGGCCCATCCGCGGTTCGAGACGGCGGTCGAACGCTTCTTCGAGGGCCTGCTGCAGCGGTTCGAAGATCCGGCCCTGCCCAATGGCTGCCTGGTGACCATGGCGTCCATGGAAGTGGGCAGTGCGGACTGCCCGGCGGCCAGCCTCTTGTCGGATGCCGTCGACCGTCTGCGGTCGGATCTGGAACGGCGCTGCGCCCAGGCGGTCGAAGACGGTGAGCTGGACCCAAGTGCCGACATTCCGGCACTTGCCGCCATGATGGTCGCGATGACCCGCGGCATCGCCGTGCTGAACCGCGGCCAGGGCAACGCCGCGATGGCCCGCCAGGCGGTGCAGGGCATGCTTGGCGCGCTTGCCCGGCACCGCCCGACGGACGACGCATCCTCCGGAGCACGGGACACGATCGAGGGCACTGCCTGATCGCCCGGCCGCTTTCACGGGTGAGTCTCCGACTTCATGGCCGACGGGCTGGCCTGCGGGGCAGTGGCGATCCGGGGGGCCCCCGTGATTGCCGCCAGCGCCGTCTCGATCCGCGGATAGCGGCAGACGAAGCCGGTCTCCGACAGCTTCGTGGGCACCACGCGCTGGCTCGCCAGCAATAGCTCTTCGCCCATCTGGCCCAAGCCCGCGCGGACGATGACGGCTGGCAGGCGCAAGGCCGCGGGCCGCCCGAGGGCCTTGGCGAGCAGGCAGGCGAAGTCGGCATTGCGGATGGGATCCGTCGTGACGGCGTTCACTGGGCCCTGCAGATCCGGTGCGGCGATGGCATGGCAGATGGCGCGGACCAGATCGTCGCGATGGATCCACGACATCCACTGCCGGCCGCTGCCGATCGGGCCACCCAGGCCGAACTCGAACGCCAACAGCATGCCGCCGAGAGCGCCACCGTCGCGGTCCAGCACCAGGCCGATGCGCAGGGCGGCGACGCGAACGCCGTGATCGCCGGCCCGCGCGGCTTCGGCTTCCCACGCGGCACAGAGGTCGTGGGTGAAGCCGGGGCGTGGTGTTGCCGCTTCGTCCAGCTTGCGCTCCCCGCCATGGCCGTAGAAGCCGATGGCCGATCCGCTCACCAGCACCGCCGGCCGATGTTCCAGCCGGCCGATCAGGTTGACCAGCGCCGCGGTGGTGGCGAGGCGCGAACGCTGAATGCTGTCGCGGCGCGCCGGCGTCCAGCGACCGGCAACCACGCTTTCGCCGGCCAGGTTCACGATCGCGTCGAACACGGTGTGGTCGGGAATGTGGTCCAGATCGGTGACGACCGTGACCGGCTGGGCCAGAGTCTCCGCCTTGCGCGGATCGCGCGTCAGCGCGGTGACGTGGTGCCCGGCCCCGACCAGGGCCTCAACCAGCCGCCGGCCGATGAAGCCGGTGGCACCGGTGACCAGCACCCGCTGCCGTGGCGGCAGGGCTGCGGCCAGCGGTGCCGCGGCCGGCGTGGTCAGCCGTCGCGCCCGACGCGATGCCAGAAGATCGCGCACCCCGAACGGCACGACGCCCAGCGCGAACACTGCCATCACCCAGCTGAAGACCCCGTGATACTGCGCCGCGACCCCGGTCGGTTGGGCGGCCCAGTCCATCAGATGGGGGGCGAACACGGTCAGGAAGGCGCCATAGTTGATAGCCAGCACGCCGTGCAACACCCGCTCGCCTGGCGGCAGTCGGCGCGTCCGATCCTCCTCCACGAAGTCCCAGAGGGTGATCACGATCTCGGTCAGGATCAGCGCGGCGAAGGCCCAGGCCAGCAGGCCATGCCAGGCAACCCAGCCCAGCGAGACGAAGACGACGGCATAGAGCAGGTTGCGGGCGGCGTGCAGCGCCAGTTCGCGCCCGGCACCGGGCCGCCACGGCAGCCGCTCGGTCCCCTCGTGGTGGAACAGGATGTCGAAGGCGCCCAAGAGCGCCTGGACGATGACGAGAGAGAACACGGCCGTCATGTCTCGATCTCCTCGAAGGCCCCGTCCTGGCGAAAGATCTCGCCGAACCAGGGGTGGTGGAGGCTGAGGACGACGCGGAAGCGCCCGTCCGGTTGCTGGTGGTGGGTGAGGTCGAGCCGCCCCGGCGTCAGCACGGCCGGCACCGGTACCCGCCAGCGCCAGAGCCGCTGGACATAGCCGGTGCTGCGGAACAGAAGGCCGCCGGCCCGCTCTTGGACGTCCAGGAGCAGGATCATGCCGCGGTCCATGTGCTCCTCCAGCCGGCCGTCGGGCTGCCGGATCTTGCACGACCGCACCGCCATGACCTGCCGCCCAGACCGGTGATACGTCCGCTCCCAGACAACACCGCCCAGCTCTGCCGAATGGCCGACGCGCGCGGTCAGCATAAGATTGCGGCTTTGTGCCGGGGCGAACCCCGCCCCGACCAGACGGGAAAGCTGGACGAACAGCCAGCCGATTGCCTTCACCCGGATCTGCACGGCGCCGCGATAGACCTGCCTTTGCCGGCCGTCGTCCTGAGTCGCAATGCGGGCACGCACCTGCGGATGCAGCCGGGCCCAGGCAGCAGGCCCCAAGAGGCGGGCAAGCGCCGGCGGACTGGCGGACCGGCACCCGCCCGCCGGCAAGATGGCATCGGCCGTCGGCAGAGTGTCGATATCCGCGACCGCACTCATCAGTCAGGACTTTCTGTAGAAACAGAAACTGATGGGCACAAAAGAGCGGAATCGCCGTTCGCATGATCTTCACGCGTTGTCGCCGGCGGCGGCCCGACATTGACCGTGTCCGGCTGCAGCGTCGCGTCCACGACCGCCCGATAGGTGCCGCTCAGCCGATAGATCGTGCCGAACCAGGGATGGGTCAGCGTCAGGGAGACGCTATGCGCGCCACCGGTACCGCAGCCTTCCACCACCGACAGCCGGCCAGGCCCAAGCCAATGGGGAACGGACAGAAGGCGACGCGCGGTCCGCCACACGAACCCGGTGCTGGTGAAGCTGAGACGCCCGTCGATCTCCTCCAACCGCAGCGTGACGCCGAGGCCGCTCGGAAAGACCTCCGCCAGCCGCCCATCCGGCAGGGTGGACATGGTGGAGCGCACGAACAGGGGCGCGCGGCGCGGGATGTCATAGCGGCGCTGCCAGTACAGCTTGACGCCATCGGCCCCCAGCCAGAGGCGAACCGAGACGGGAACGTCCTCGCGGTTCACCGGCCCGAACGGGCACCCGGCAACCCGGGCCAGCAAGGCGACTAGGCGGCCGACCAGGGTCGCATGCCCGCTGATCCGTCCCCGCAGTTCCTGCGCCGCCCGATCCACCTGTGCCCAGTGGGCCCGCGCCGCCGGATGCAGACGCAGCCAGCCACCGAAGCCGAGATGCCCGGACAAGAGGCCGGTCACCGCACCGTGCCGAATGGCATCGGCCGCGCCCAGGTCGTGGATTTGGTCAGGCATGCCGGGTACCGCCACTGGATTGGGCATAAGATCTCCCCCTAATCACTCAGTCAGATATTTCTGAATAAACAGAAAGATCTGAGCACAAAAATGGCGCCGCTCTGCCCATCGTGCCACCTCACTTCTTGGCCTTGCCGACGAAGCGGCCGATCTTGGACCCCAGCTTCATCAACGACAACAGGGTCCCCTTCGGCAGCCGCCGGACATCGTCGTACCAATTTGCCAGCGTCTCCAGAAACTCCAGCATGGAGGCAATGCGCTCTTTCGACGTCGCATCCAGCCGCTTGTCTTCTTCCGCTTCCAGCATGCAGGTGCGCAGAAGGCTCAAGGTCGGGTCGATCTCGCGCAGCTTGCGGCCTTCGACGATCGTCATCAGCATCTGCCAGTGGTCCGCCTCGGCCTCGAAATGGTCGCGGCGGTCGCCCAGCATGTGCACGCGGCGCACCAGGTTCCAGTTCATCAGCTCGCGCAGGCTGGTGCTGACATTGGACCGCGCCATGCTCAGCGTCTCGGCAATCTCCTCCGCCGTCAGCGGCCGGCCGGTGAGATAGAGCAGCGCGTGGATCTGGCCTACGGACCGGTTCACGCCCCAGCGGCTGCCCATCTCGCCCCAATGCAGCACCGTACGCTCCATGATGGGGCTCATGCCGGGAGGCTGATCGTGTTCTTGAATTTCTGTCATGACAGAAATATCTAGCTGCTCAGTGCCTCTGTCAAGATGTGAAAGCCATGCGGATACCCTCGGCCCCCTACAGCTACCGGTCGGACCCGGACGTGCCGACCTTCCCGGACGAAAAGCCGCTGATCCTGTTCGACGGCGTGTGCGGCCTGTGCTCGGGCTTCGCGCGCTTCGTGTTGCGGCACGACACGGCCGGCCTGTTCCGCCTGGCCACGGCGCAATCGCCGCTGGGCCAGGCACTCTACTGCCATTACGGCCTGGACCCGGAGGATATGGGAACGATGCTGGTCATTGCCGAAGGCAACCCTCGGGTGAAGGCCGATGCCGGCATCCTGGTGCTGGAGCGTCTGGGCCCGCCCTGGCGCTTGGCGCGGGCCGGCCGCCTGGCACCGGAATGGCTGGCCGATCGCCTCTACGACCGGCTCGCCCGCAACCGCTACCGTGTGGCCGGGCGGCGCGACCAGTGCATGGTGCCGCCCGCCCGGTGGCGCGCCCGGTTCCTCGCCTGACGGTGCGCCTGCATCACATCGGGCCGGCCCCGCGAGCCGACCCGGCATAGCGCGGCAGGCCGTCGGCCGTGTCGAACCAGGGCAGCCGCTCTTGGAAATGGACATGGAACTGCGGCGCGATCGCCCCTGGCGCATCGAAGGTGCCGATCAGCAGGTGGATCTCGCCGGGATCGCGCTCCGACCGGTAGAAAAGCGGCGTGCCGCAATTGGGGCAGAATGCCCGCTCCACATCCGGGGACGACCGGTAGATGGCGGGCTCTCCCGCCTCAAAGCGCACCTGGTCGTGCCGGTAGCCGACGAAGGTGGCAACGGGGCTGGCGACGTTGTGACGGCAGGTGGCGCAGTGGCAATGCGCCACCCATGCCGGTGGACCGTCGGCGGTGTAGCGGATGCGGCCGCACAGGCAGCCGCCGGTCGCGCTCTGGCCCGCCGCGCTCTGGTCGGTCATGTTCTGGATCTCCACGCGCTTGTGCGAGGTGTCGTGCATGTCGGCGGGAATGATCCCATGACGGGCCATAGGAAACCACCCGAACAGCGCATTGCGGCCGCAGTCTCGCCGCGTTCTTCGCGCATGCAGCATGACGATATCCGTTCGGCCTTGGGCCCGCATCGGGAAGGATCGACTGCATGACCCTCTGGCGCCGATTGACATGGCTGGCCGCCATCTCAGTTGCCGGTGTCACCGTCGTCGCAGCCCTGGCGCCGTTCAGCGCGACCGCGGCGATCGTCAACCATCTGCTGCTGCAGGTTGCTGTGGGCACCACGGCCGTGCTGGCGGTCACGGCCCTGATGCGGCGCTGGCGGCCGGCGCTGGTGATCGTGCTGGCGATGGTGGGACAGGCGGTCATGATGGCGTCCGGTGCCCACCTGCGCGACGTCACGGCCAGTGCCTACGCCGCCCCCATCGAGGCCGCGGAAGACCAGGCCGTGTTGCGGGTCATCACCTACAACGTGCTGGGCAGCAACCGGAACTATGACGCGACCGTAGACTTCTTGCGCCGGCAGGCCGCCGATGTCGTGCTGTTGAACGAAGTCCACGGCCCATGGTTCCGGGCACTCGCTGCGCTGACGGACGTCTATCCCTACACGCTGGACTGCAGCGGCATCCGATGGTGCAACCTGGCGGTACTCTCGCGCCTGCCGCTCGGCGACACCTATGTGGGCCGGCCGGGCTCGTACGCCCCCCAGATGGCCGACGTCACGGTCAGGGCGCTGGGGCGCGACGTGCGCCTGCTCGGCACGCATCTGGTCCACGGCCTGGTACCGGGCGGCTTCGCCCGCCAGGGCTTAGAGGTGCAGCGGGTGGCCGACCGCGTCAACCTCCGGCGGATGCCGACGGTCTTGGCGGGCGACTTCAACATGTCCCCCTGGGCGCCGCGCCTGCAGGCGATGGCGGACCGCGCGGGCCTCACCGTCACGCCCAGCCTGTTCGGCACCTGGCCGGCCGGCCTGCCCATGCCGGCGCGCATCCCCATCGACCATGTCCTGGTCAGCCCCGACCTGCAGGTTACCGACCGCCGCCTAGGCCCCGCGCTCGGCTCCGACCACCGCCCGGTGATCGCCACGATCGCGCTGGCCGCACGCTGACCCAAGGCCCCACCCGATTGCGCGGCCCTGCCATCGGCGCTAGGGTGGCCCCACGCGTCCCCGTAGCTCAGCAGGATAGAGCATCAGATTCCTAATCTGAGGGTCGCAGGTTCGAATCCTGCCGGGGACGCCATCGCGAAATCAGACCCCCGAAGACCGCCTAAGACCTTG